>NZ_JBEZNW010000002.1:0-384546 GCF_040653355.1 Streptomyces sp. NPDC047971
CCGTCGGGCCGCGCCTGCCGGGCAGCGCCCCGGCGCTGCGCGGCAGCCGCGGCACGACGGTGCTGCCGCGCCCGGTGGACGAGGACGGCGACGCGGTCATCGTCTTCACCTCGGGCACCACCTCGCGGCCCCGGGCGGTGGTCCACACCCGCTCCTCGCTGGCGGCGGGCATGGCCGCCGTGACCGGCCTCGTGGCTCCCGAGCCCGGTCGCCCGGTCATCGGCGGCACGTTCTTCGTCCTCGTACCGTCCCTCGCCGCCGGTGCGCCGGTCGCGCTGCCCGCCCGGTCCCCCCGCGTCCTGGCACGGCAGTTGCGCCGGCTGGGCCCGCAGGCCACGTATCTGACGCCTCCTCAGCTCCGGGCGGCGCTGGCCGCCGACGCACGGTTCACGGGGCGGGTGTGGACCGGCTCCGCGCCGGCGAGCGCCGAGCTGCTCACGCGGGTGAAGCGGGCCGGAGCGGACGAGGCGTGGGGCGTGTACGCGCTGACGGAGCTGTTCCCCGCGGCCGCCGTCGAGCAGGCCGACAAGGCCGCGTTCGACGGCGAGGGCGATCTGGTGGGCGCGCCGCTGCCGGGGGTCGAGGCCAAGACGGGGCCGACCGGGGAGTTGGCGCTGTCCGGTCCGGCGGCCCGGGACCGGTACCTCGGCGAGCAGCCGGACCCCTGGGTCGGCACCGGCGACCGGGGACGCGTCGAGGCGGACGGCAGGATCGTGTTGGAGGGCCGCTGCAAGGACATGGTGCTGCGGCGGGCGGAGAACATCTACCCGGGTCTCTACGAGCCCGCGCTGCACGTGCCCGGTGTCGAGTTGGCCGTCCTGGTGGGCGTTCCGGCCGGGGACGGGGACGAGCGTCTCGTCGCCGTCGTCCAGCCTCGCCGGGCGGCGGACCACGACCGGGTGCGCGCCGCGCTGGCGGGACCGTTGGAGCGGATGGGCGCGGCGCGCCCGGACGCGGTGCTGCTCGCCGACATTCCGTTGTCCGGCCGCTCGTCGAAGCCCGACCGGGCGGCGACGGCGAGGCTGGCGGCGGCCCGCACCGGCGGTGCCGCCCGATGACGGCGGCACCGGGGGCGGCCCTGTGGGCGGTGGTGCCGGCCTTCGACGAGGAGGCGTCGCTCGGCGCGACGCTCGGCGCGCTCGCCGCGCAGTCCGACACCGGATTCACCCTCGTCGTCGTGGACAACGCCTCCACCGACGGGACCCCCGGAATCGTGCGGCGCTTCGCCGCCTCCGCGCCGTTCCCGGTCCATCTCGTCCGGGAGTGCGAACGGGGCGCGGGAGCGGCGGCCGACACCGGTTTCCGGTACGCCGTCGCCCGGGGCGCCGAACTGCTGGTGCGCACGGACGCCGACTGCCTGCCCGACCCCGACTGGATCGCCGCCGCGAAGGACGCGTTCTCCGGGGGCGCGGAGATGGCCTGCGGGCGCAGTCTCCCGCGCCCCGACGAGTCCCCGTCCCTCGCCGAGCGGTACCTCCTGCCGGCGGTGGTCCGGGCGACGGCGGTGTACGGGCGGCTGCGCAAGGAGCACCGGCATCCGCGCTACCGCACCCCGTACGTCCTGTGTCACGGGCACAACATCGCCGTCACCGCCGACCTGTACGTCCGGTGCGGTGGCGCGCCGAGGGTCCCCCTGGAGGGGCCGCCGGAGGACGTCGTGCTGCTCAACCGGGCCCGCATGCACAGCGATCGGATCACACGGGCGGAGCGGATGGTGGTGCGGGCGAGCCTGCGCAGGCTGCGGGCGTGGGGCCCTCTTCGGACCCTTCTGTGGTCCTGGGACCGCCGCTACCGGCCCGGCGACCCCCGGAAGGTGCACGTCCGATGACCGGAAACCCCGAGGAGTCGGCCGTCCGGGCGGCACGCCGCCGGGACCGCCGGGTGTACACGCGCTCCCACCCGCTGTTGTTCGCCCTGCTCGCCGCGGTCCGGCGCAGGCCCGTGGTCCGCGTGGGCCGGACCGTGCTGGTGAGCGGCGCGGAGCCGTACCGCCAGGCCCTCACCCGGATTCCGCTGGACCGCGCGGCGGCCGGCACCACCGGGGGCGCGGCCCGTGAACTGTCCGGCGGCGGGCTCCTCTTCGACCAGGACGGCGCGGGACACCGCGACACCAGGCGGGCCGTGGCAGGGGGTCTGGGCGCGGACGGTGTGGAGCGGCTGCGACCGGTCTGGCGGGACGTGCTCGCGCACCGGCTCGCCCCGCTCGGCGCGGGTCGGGCGGTCGATCTCGTCCCGCTGGCACGCGAGTTGTCCGGGTCGACCGTCCGTGCCCTGCTGGACACCACCGCAGACCCGTCGGCCCTGGCCGAGGCCGCCGCCGACGCCGCGGCAGCCGCGGTCCGGGACCATCTGCCCGGCCCTCGGCCGCCGGGCGCGGCCCGAGCGGCGGCCGAGGCGACGGCCCGGCTCGGGGCGTTGCTCGCGGACGGGGACGACGACGCGGGGTTGCGGGCGATGCTCGCCGTCGCCGCCGTCAACACCACCGTCGCCGCGCTGCCGCGCGCGGTCGCGTGGTGTGCGGACGGTGAACTGTGGGAGCAGGCGGGCGACGAGCGTCTGCGGCCCGCCCTGGTGACCGAGCTGCTCCGGGTCGTCGCACCGTCCCCCCTGCTGCCGCGGGTGGCGGCGGCCGACGCCGTGCTCGGCGGCTGCCCGGTCCGGGCCGGGGACCGGCTGGTGCTGGTGGCGCGCAACGCCGTGGGCGCGCACGACGCTCCGCCGGACGCCGGGAGCCCGGCCCCGCCCGCCGTCGCCCAGCTCGTCTTCGGCGCCGGCCCCCACGCCTGCCCCGGCGCCCGCCTGGCCCGCGCGCAGCTGGACGACCTCCTGGCCGCGCTCGCCCCGTACCGGCCGTCCGTCGTCCGCGCCCGGGTCGACCGCCGGGCGGCGCTGCCCGGCTGGCGCCGGCTGACCATCCGCGCGACCACGGCCGGGGCCCGTACGGAGACCCGGGCATGACGCCGGCGCCGGCGCGCGAGCCTGCCGGACCGCCGACCGCACCGCGCGGCCGCCGTCGGCGTCCCGGTGTCAGGACCGCCGGCCGAGGCCACGACGCGACCGCCCGGACCGACGGACCGCCGCCCGGTACTCACGGCGGACCGACGCTGCCGCCGTCCGTCCGGCGTTTCGACCACCCACTCGATCCAAGGAGCCGAACATGACCACGATCGCCGTGACCGGAGCCAGTGGCTTCTGCGGCTCCCATGTCGCCACCCTCGCCGCCTCGCGCGGTGCCGACGTGCTGTGCGTGGGGCGGCGGCCCGGTCCCGTCGGCCGGCACGTGCGCTGGGACGCCGCGAGCGGGCCGCCGGACCTGCGCGGCGCCGATCTCGTCGTGCACTGCGCGGCCTCCGTGGGCGATCCGGTACCCGGCTCGCCGGCCGAGGCCACGATGCGCGCGGTGAACGTCGACGGCACCGCCCGCCTCATCGAGGCGGCCGCCGGGCGGCCGGTGGTCTGGGTGAGCAGCGCCAGCGTGTACGCCCCCGGGCCCGGGCGGGCGCGGATCACGGAGGACCATCCCGTGCGCGGCCAGTTGAACGCCTACGGCCGTACGAAGGCGGCGGGCGAGGCGCTCGCGCTCGCGGCCGGGGCGGTGGTGCTCCGCCCCCGCGCGGTCTACGGTCCCGGCGACCCCCATCTCGTTCCGCGCCTGCTCGCCCGGGTCCGGGCGGGACTGCTGCTCCTGCCCGGCCGCGACGTGCTCCTGAGCCTGACGGCCGTGGAGAACCTCGCCGAAGCGTGCCTCTCCGCGGCCGTCTGGCGGCCCGGCGCGTACAACATCGCCGACCCGGTGCCGTACCAACGGGACGAGGCGGTCCGGAACGTCCTGCGTGCCCACGGTGTCCACGCACGGATCGGGCGGCTTCCCCTGCCCGTCGCGCGCGCGGCGGCGACCGCCGCCGAGTCCCTGTCCCGCCTCCGGCCGCACAGCGAGCCGCCGCTGACCCGGTACGCCGTGGACCAGCTGGCCCACTCGGTCGTCCTCGACGTCACCCGGGCCGAGGGCCAGGGCTGGCGGGCCGGCCGCGACCTCGCCGACTTCACCGCGGCCGTCGCCCGAGGCTGACAAGCAACCGCCGGCGCCGTCGACACGCTCGTCGCGGCGGGCTTCCTCCCGGCCGAGCGGGAGGGCCCGACGGCCCACGGACGGACGGCGGGCATCACGGTGTGTCGCCACCGGCCGACACACCGCGTCCGACGGCCCGGCGACAGGACACGCTCCCTCACGTGAGGTATGCCTTTCCCATGGATCCCCGGCCGCGAGGCATCCCCGCCCGCCTCTCCCGGCGCGGTGGGCGGCTGCTTCTGGCCGTGCCCTTCGCGCTGATCGCCGTGGTCACCGTCGTGGACATCCTGTTGCCGCCCGAGGTCCACCTGGGGCCGTTCCTGATCGCCGCGCCGGCGGTGACGGCCTCGTTCGCGGGTCCCCGGATGACGGCCCTCGTGGGCGCGGTCGCGGTCCTCGCCCAGGCGATCGTGGCGATCGCGCGGACGAGCCTGACGGACCTCAACCACACCTACCAGATCGTCGCCCTCATCCTGATCTCGGTCATCGTCACCTTCTTCGCGTACCTGCGCGAGGCGCACGAGAGCAAGGTGACCCAGCTCCGTTCCATCGCGCGGGCCGCGCAGAGCGTCGTGCTGCGTCCGCTCCCCCGCCGGTCGGGTCCGCTGCGGATCGCCTCGCTCTATCTGGCGGCGGAGGAGGAGGCCCAGATGGGCGGCGACCTGTACGCGGCCGCCCGCACGGCCTCGGGGACCAGGCTGCTGATCGGTGACGCCCGGGGTAAGGGGCTCGACGCGATCAGCGAGGCCTCGCTCGTGCTCGGCGCCTTCCGCGTCACCGCCCGCGGGGAGCGGGAGCTGCCCGAACTGATCGCGCATCTGGAGGCCGGTGTCGGTTCGGCCGAGGAGGACGAGCGCGCGGGCGACGCCGGGGTGCCGGTGGACGACGAGGCCCAGGAGGCGTTCGTCACCGCGCTGGTCCTGGACATCCCCGATCACGAGCCGGTCGTCCGCCTCGTCAACTGCGGACATCCCCCTCCTCTGATTCTGCGGGAGGGTCGGGTCGTCGTCCTCGACAGCGCGGGACCGAGTCCGCCGCTGGGGCTCGCGGACGTCCTCGCCCCCTCCGTCGCCGTGGAGTCCTTCCCCTTCGACGTGGGGGACGTGCTGCTCCTGTACACCGACGGTGTCGTCGAGGCACGCGGCCACGACCGGGCGTTCTACCCCTTGGCCGAGCGGCTCGCGGCATGGGCACGGGACGACCCGCGGACCTTGCTCGGCCGGCTCAGGGACGACCTCCACGCGTACGCGGGCGGTCACCTCGGCGACGACGCGGCACTCGTCGCGGTGGAGCGGCTGGCTCCGGAGCCGTAGGCCAGAGGGGCCTCGCGGGCCGCCGCTAGGGGGCGGGGGACAGAGCGCGGTCCAACGCGGTGAGGAGGGCTGCGCCGTCGTGGGTGGCGATCGAGAGGCGTTCGCCCCGGACGGTGCGGACGACCACGCTGTCCATGCCCATCGGCACGGCCCAGCCGCCGCCCACCAGGCGCGGCGCGTCGCGGTCGACCGCCTGCAGACCGGCGAGCGGGCTCTGCACCGTACCGGCCGGGGTCAGGTACCTGCTCCGGACCGTGCGTGGCCGGACGAGCCGCAGGGCCTGGTGGACGGAGGCGGGGTCCACGTCGGTGAGGGGGATGCGCTCGCGTCCGACGCGGAGCAGACCGCGGCCCGGGTCGACGCGGACGCGGTGGTAGATCGCCTTCGAGAGGGGGACCGCTATGCAGGGCACCAGGACGAGCAGGTACGCCGCCGAGACGAGCAGCCAGACGCCGGTGTCCTCGGGCAGCGCGTCCACTCCCAGCCGGACGACCATCGCCAGGTAGACGGCGACGCAGAAGACGGTCCAGGTCTTCGGCAGCTTCTCGACGTACATGGGGTTCCTCGGTCCTCGGCGATGGAGTTCCATCCTCGGCACTCCACGGTGCCGTCGTCCTGAGTACCCGTACTCACTTCACGCAGGTCGGTGGCCGGGCGGCGCATGGTCGGCCGCCGGGTGGGCACGCGCGGGGCAGCGACCCCTCCGGGAAGGAGTGCGCCATGCCCGCGGACGCGCCCATCGGCATCTCGTACTGGACGCACGGCACACCCTCTCCCGACCGCCCCGCCCTCGCCGACGACCTGACGGCCGACGTCGTCGTCATCGGGGGCGGAATCGCGGGCCTGTGCGCGGCGTACGAGCTGGTCCGCGCCGGGCGAGAGGTCGTGCTGCTGGAGGCCGAGCGGGTCGCCGGTGGAGTCTCGGGCCACACCACGGGCAAGCTCACCGCCCTGCACGGCCTCACCTACGCGCGGCTCCGCGACACCCATGGGCTCCTCGCCGCCTCCCGGTACGCCCGCGCCCAGCAGGAGGCGCTCGACCACGTGGTCGACCTGTGCGCCGAGCTCGGCGTCGACGCCCAGCTGGAGCGCGCGCCGGCCTTCACCTACGTCACGGACGAGGAGCGGGCCGGGGAGGTCCGCGCGGAGGCCGCCGCGGCGCTGGAGGCGGGACTCGACGCCGCGTACGTGACGGAGACCGACCTGCCGTTCCCGGTGGCGGCGGCCGTCCGGCTGGACGGCCAGCTCCTCTTCCACCCCCGCAGGTTCCTGCTGGGGCTCGCCGACGATCTCGTGGCCCGGGGCGGCGTCGTCCACGAGCACACCCGGGTCACCGAGCTGCGGGAGCTCGCGACGTGCACGGTGGTCACGGAGGGCGGAGCGACCGTCCACGCCGAGGACGTGGTCGTGGCGACGAACTTCCCCCTGGTCGTGCACAGTTCGCTGATCACCAGGCTGTCGGTCCGCCGGGAGCTGGTGGTCGCCTCGCCCGTCCCCGCGGCGACCGCGCCCGAGGGCATGTACCTGACTCCCGAGGACCGCACCAGGTCGGTGCGCACCGCCCCGTACGACGACGGCCACCGGCTGCTGATCGTCACCGGCGAGGCGTTCGAACCCGGTACCGGTGACGCGGCCGACCGGCTCCGGCGGCTCACCGGGTGGGCCCACCGGGCCTTCCCGGCGTTCGGCGGGCCGGGTGCGGCCACCTTCCGGTGGGCCGCGCAGGACGTGCGGTCCGCGGACCACCTGCCGTACGTGGGCCATGAGCACCCGGACACCCAGCATGTCTTCGTGGCCACCGGGTTCGGTGGCTGGGGCATGAGCAACGGGGTGATGGCGGGTCGGCTGCTGGCCGCCCATGTGACCGGCGCGCCCCGCCCGGACTGGACCGAGCTCTTCGACCCGCGCCGTCACCTTCCGCTGCGTGAGTTCCCCGACGTGGTGCGGGCGCAGACGTCCGTGGCCCGGCACTATCTCGTGGGGCGCCCGCCGCGCTGTACCCACATGGGTTGCGAGCTCGGCTTCGACGAGCTGGAGGACGTCTGGGAGTGCCCCTGTCACGGGTCGCGTTTCGCGGCGGCCGACGGGCGGGTGCTCCAGGGGCCGGCGACCCGCCCCCTGAAGGAGGCGGGCCCGGCCCTGGAGGGTGTGGGTGGGGTCAGCGGCGCAACGGACCCTCACACGTGAAGTCGGCGGTTCCGGCGCGGCCGGAGGTCCATACGTCCACCGGGCCGAAGGAGCAGTTCATGTCGTTGAAGTTGTCTCCGCCGGTCCTGCTCCGGTCGAGGACGAAGTAGTCGACGGTCTCGGACATGTCCTTGAAGACCTGGTCGGGGTCGGTGGCGTCGGCGAGATTGGCGGTGATCCGGCCGTTGCAGACGAAGCGGGGCAGCAGGGGGTCGCCGGTGCCCGCGCAGTCGGGTGTGTTGCCGGTGGCGGCCGCGAAGGCGGACCGTATCTGGTCCGAGGTGGCGTGTCGCAGGCCGGCGGTCGGCTCATGGGTGGTGTCGGGCACGAACAGCTCGTCGACCCGGGCGATCTGCCGGTCGAGGAAGGCGTCGTAGGCGGCCTGTGTTCCGGGGTCCTTGCCGATGGTGTCGCGCCAGGTGTCGTAGCCCCGGACGTCTCCCGCGCGGAGGTGGCCGTACATCGCGCGCAGCAGGGCGGGCCGCTCGGTCCACAGGTACTCGAAGAAGGTGCCCGCGTAGCTGTAGAAGCGGAAGCCGTCGCCGTCGTAGGTGGCGTGCAGGATCTGGTCGACGGTCATGCGCGGCCCGCCGGAGGCGGTGTCCCTGATGACGCTCTCGACCAGTGACTTGCGGACGGCGACGCCGTCGTCGCGGGTGGCGCCGTCGAAGAACTCCGCGGTGCCCTCGTCCATGGCCGTGGTGCGGTCGTTCTCGTACCAGGGCCCCTCGCCGAAGAATCCGGGGACGGCGTAGCGGCCGTTCAGGTAGTGGACGTACTCGTGGCGGAAGAGCTCTTCGAGCGTGAGGCTGGAGTCCTGCGGCACCCGCCGCTGGTACGTGTAGAAGGTCGCGCCGCGTTCGATGTAGATGCCGCCGTTCTCGGTGCCCATCCCGGTGAGGATCGGGTGGTACGTCTCGTAGTCCTGACGGGAGGCGTAGAGCACGATGTTCAGGGCGCTGTTCGGGTCTCCGGCGAGCGGCTGCTCGGTGCCGAGCACGCGGTGGAACTGGGCCTTGACCTGCTTGCTCGCGTAGTAGAGCTGGTCGACGGTGGCGCGGGCGAGGCCGGTGCGGACCTTGATCGCCCCGTTGTCGTAGGAGTAGGTGTACGGGAAGATCCTGGCCTCGATGTCGGCCTTGCAGACCTTGTACGGGGCGCAGGCGTCGTAGAAGTTGAGCCAGCCGACGAGCGAGGCCCAGGGGGCGCTGCCGGTACCGAAGCCGGTCTCGACCGGGCCGAGGAGGCCGCCGAGGTCGGTGACGATCCTGCTCCTGAGGCTGTCGATCTGGCCGAAGCGGCCGTACTCGCCGAGGGCGTCGCGGACGACCCAGGCGTTGGCGGTGTTCTTGAGGTGCGTGTGGGTGGCGAAGTCCTTGAACGCCGCGCGGTAGCCCGCGTTCTGGGCGGCTGCCGCGCGGAACGCGGTGTCCTGGTTGCCGGGGTAGACGCCGAGGTAGTTGACGGAGAGCGCGGCAAGGGCCGCACCGCCCCAGCCGGGGTCGCCGGAGGTCTGCGGGTGGCCGGCGCCCATGCGGGCCAGGACCTGGGCGATGAGCCCGAGTTGGTGCTGCCGCAGGCCGGGCGCGCTGCCGGTGTAGAGGGCCTCGCGGAGCGTCTGGGCGTTCTCCGGGGTGACGTCGAAGGTGTGCGAGGCGTAGGCGAAGGCCGCGGTGGCGGCGCGCATGGTCTCGACGGTGGGGGCGTCGGTGATGTCGATCTCGGACCGGCCGAAGTCGTGGTAGGCCACCGCGTGGAGGTAGGTGAACATCTCCAGCAGGTGGGTGGAGTTGGTCCCGTCGTGGTCGGCGGCGAGGCCCGTGATGCGTCGGGCGACGGCCTGGACGTGCGCGTCCGACATCACGGGCGCGAGGCGGGCGTCCCAGGTCCAGATCAGTTCGCGCAGGCAGCCGTCGGCCCCGACGGCGGGATCGGCGAGGAAGTCGGCGAGCTGGGCGGGGGTGAGTCGGGTGACGCCGTCGAGCGTGCAGGGCACGCCGGCCAGGGTGGTGGCCGCTCGCGCGGTACGGGCCCCGTCCCGGGCGCTCGGGGCGGTCTGCGGACCGGGGACACGGCCGGCGGTGACGCCGCGGAGGGCGGCGGCCGGACCGGTCTTCGCGGCGGGCGCCTCGGCGAGTCGGTCGACCTCGTCGTGCGGGTTCGCGGCGTGGGCCACCGGGGCGGTCGGGGCGGCGTTACGGGGCGCGAAGGTCGCCGGTGCAGGGGCGGCGTTCCGGGGCGCGAAGGTCGCCGGTGTCGGGGCGGCGGCCTGGGCCGAGTACGCGAGCGGGGCGGTGAGGCCGGTCGCGAGCACTGCGGCGAGAAGGGTCGTGCGCACGGCTCTGTGCTGGGACACGAAGTCTCCTGTGATGGGGGGGTGAACTTCCCTTGAGGGCAGGGTCGTTGGCATGACACTGCCCTGGACATGACATGTAACATAGCAATGTGAAATTGCACTGAGAAGCCTTATACGTCGTCAGCTTCTCCGGACGCAGACCACGCAAGGGGCACGCGACACGCGGGGGCACGGTTACTCCCCCACCTGAAAGCCGTTGCGAGCAGGGCGTGTTGGGCCTCTTGGCAACGCCAGTGGGGTGTGAAATATTACTGCCGTGCCCACGAGACACCTCTCCGCGGCGACCGACGTCATCATCGTCGGCGCCGGAATGATCGGCGCGGCCTGCGCGTACTACGCCGTACACGCGGGCCTCTCCGTCACCGTCCTCGACCGCGGCCCCGTCGCGGGCGGCACGACAGGAGCGGGCGAGGGAAACCTTCTGATCTCCGACAAGGAGCCCGGGCCCGAGCTCGATCTGGCGCTCCTCTCGAACCGCCTGTGGCGCGAACTCTCCCCCGCGCTGCGGGCGGAGGCCGAGTTCGAACCCAAGGGCGGCCTGGTGGTCGCCTCGGACGAGAGCGGCCTCGACGCCCTGCGCGGTTTCGCGAAGGCGCAGACCGAGGCGGGTGTCGAGGCACACGAGATTCCCGGTGACGGGCTCCACGACCTGGAGCCCCATCTCGCACCGGGACTCGCGGGCGCGTTCCACTACCCGCAGGACGCGCAGGTGCAGCCGGCGCTGGCGGCGTCCCGGCTGCTGCGCGCCTCCGGCGCCGCCGTCCGCACCGGCACGGAGGTCGCCTCCGTACTCACCGGTGCGGACGGTTCCGTGCGCGGGGTGCGCACCACGGGGGGCGACGCGCTGCGTGCCCCGTACGTGGTCAACGCGGCCGGGAGCTGGGGCGGCGCACTGGCCCGGACCGCCGGTACCGAGCTTCCGGTCCTGCCCCGCCGCGGCTTCGTGCTGGTCACCGAACCGCTGCCGCGCGTGGTGCGCCACAAGGTGTACGCGGCGGACTACGTCGCCGATGTCGCGAGCGACTCCGCCGCCCTGCAGACCTCACCGGTCGTCGAGGGAACACCGGCCGGGCCGGTCCTGATCGGGGCGAGCCGGGAGCGCGTCGGCTTCGACCGTACGCTCTCCGCACCGGCCGTCGGCCGGCTGGCCCGGGGCGCCGCCCGACTGTTCCCGGTGCTCGCCGGCGTGCGGGTGACGCGGGTGTACGCGGGCTTCCGCCCGTATCTGCCGGATCACCTTCCGGCGATCGGCCCGGACCCGCGCGTTCCCGGGCTGTTCCACGCCTGCGGCCACGAGGGGGCGGGGATCGGACTGGCCCCGGCCACGGGCCTGTTGATATCCCGCTTCCTGACCGGGGCCGCGCCGCCGTTGGACGCCCGCCCCTTCCGCCCGGAGCGGTTCGCCGCGGCGGCCGGGTGCTCCGCCCGGCCGTCGGGGGAGGCACCGTGACCACGGACGACAGGTCCACCATCATCCTCGGTTGGGAGTGCGCATGATCCGTCGCCTCGGACACCGCGTGAGCCGTGCCCGTACCCCGCGTTCGCTCGTCGGCGCCCGGCCCGGGCCGGAGATCACGTTCACCTTCGACGGGCGGCCGGTCACCGCGTTGCCGGGCCAGTCGCTGGCCGCCGCGCTGTGGGCCGCGGGGATCCTCTCCTGGCGCACGACGCGCGTCGGCGGGAAGCCCCGCGGGGTGTTCTGCGGGATCGGCCAGTGCTTCGACTGCCTGGTCACGGTCGACGGCCGCCCGAACCGGCGCGCCTGTCTCGTACCGGCCGGTCCGGGCGACGTCGTCACGACGCAGGAGGGACACGGCCGTGCCGAACTCGACGCCCGGTAGCGGCCGTCCGGATCCCGTGAGGTCATCGGGCGCGTACGACGTGGTGGTCGTCGGAGCGGGGCCCGCAGGGCTCGCGGGGGCCGTCGCCGCCGCCGAGCGCGGTCTGTCGGTGGCGCTGCTCGACGGTGACGCCGGGCTCGGCGGCCAGTTCTACCGGCAGCCCGCGGCCTCGCTCGGGGCCGCCCGGCCGGAGGCGCTGCACCACGACTGGGCGGCCTTCGACGGGCTGCGGCGGCGGTGGGAGGCGAGCGACGGCGTCCATCTCCCCCGGCACCACGTGTGGACCGTGGTCTCGGAGCGGACCGCCGTGCCGGGCGCGGGCGCGGACCGCGCCTCCTGGGCGGTGCATGCCGTCACCGGATCGGACGGAGAGGGCGACCGGCCCGTGGTGGTGCGGGGCCGGGCGGTCCTCCTGGCGACCGGTGCAGCCGAGCGTCAACTGCCCTTCCCCGGCTGGACCCTGCCGGGTGTGATCGGTGCGGGCGGCGCGCAGGCGATGCTCAAGTCGGGGCTCGTGCTGCCCGGCGGCCGGATCGTGGTGGCGGGCAGCGGCCCGCTGCTGCTCGCCGTCGCCTCCTCCCTGCTGGCGGCGGGGGCCGAGGTGCCCGCCGTGGTCGAGGCGGCCGGGTACCTCCGCTACCTCCGGCGGCCCGGCGTGCTGGCCGCGGGACCGGGCAAGTTGGCGGAGGCGTTCGGGCACATGGCCCCGCTGGCCCTGCGGGGTGTGCGGCCGTACGCGCGGCATGCCGTCGTCCGCGCGCACGGCACCGAGCGGGTGGAGGCCGTGACCGTCGCCCGCCTCGACGGCGACTGGCGTCCGGTGCCCGGCACCGGGCGGCGCATCGCCTGTGACGCGGTGGCCGTGGGCCACGGTCTCGTTCCCCGGATCGACCTGGGCACGGCCCTCGGTTGCGCCGTCCGCACGACTCCGGACGGCGCGTCGGCCCTGGTGGTGGACGCCGGTCAGCGGACCACGGTCGCCGGCCTGTGGTCGGCGGGCGAGACCGTCGGCGTGGGCGGCGCCCGGCTGGCCCTGGTGGAGGGCGAGTTGTCCGGGGTGGCGATCGCCGCGCGCCTGCGCGGGCCCACCGCCGGACCGTCGGCGCGCACCCGGACGCTGCTGCGGGTCCGCGCCCGGCTGCGTGCCTTCGCCACGCTGATGGCCGCCGCGCATGCGCCGGGCGAGGGCTGGCACGGCCCCGGCGGCTGGCTCGACGACGCCACGGAGGTGTGCCGTTGCGAGGAGGTCGACGCCGGGCGGGTCCGCGAGGCGGTCGAGGAGCTTGGCGCGGGCGACGCCCGTTCGGTGAAGCTGCTGACCCGGGCGGGCATGGGCTGGTGCCAGGGTCGGGTGTGCGGGCCCGCCGTCGCCTGCCTCGCCCGCGGAGGGGCGGCCTCGGAGGCCGCGCTCCCCGGCTCGCCCGAACGCCGCCCGCTGGCCGTCCCGGTGACGCTCGGCGCGCTCGCGGGGCTCGAAGCCGACCCGGCCGGTACACGGGACGGCGACTGACATCCCGCACGGGCCGCTCCCGCACCGGAGAGAACCCAACTGACGATCCATCAATAACATGTCACATCTCACTGACGAAGGGCTCCTCGTGACCGTCACTCCCGCCCCCTCCGAATGGACCGCCACCCGCCCCTGGCGCGGCATCATGGTCGCCACCGCCCTGCCCTTCCGCGAGGACCTCACCGTCGACCACGACGCCTACGCGGCACACGTCCGATGGCTCCTGGACAACGGCTGCGACGGCGTCGTCCCCAACGGATCGCTCGGCGAGTACCAGACCCTCACCGACGAGGAGCGCGCCCGCGTCGTCCGTACGGCCGTCGAGGCCGCCGGTGACGGGGCGCGGGTGATGCCCGGGGTCGCGGCCTACGGCAGCGCCGAGTCGCGCCGCTGGACCGAGCAGGCCGCCGAGGCGGGCTGCGGATCGGTCCTGCTGCTCCCGCCCAACGCCTACAGGTGCGACGCTCCCGCCGTGCGCTCACACTACGCGGACGCGGCCGGGGTCGGGCTGCCGGTCGTGGCGTACAACAACCCCCACGACACCAAGGTGGACCTGACCCCCGAGCTGCTCGCGACGCTGCACGCGGACGGCCACATCGTCGCGGTGAAGGAGTTCAGCGGCGACGTGCGCAGGGCCTACGAGATCGCCGAACGCGCTCCGGAGCTCGACCTGTTGATCGGGGCGGACGACGTCCTGCTCGAACTGGCCGTCGCGGGCGCGGTCGGTTGGGTCGCCGGCTACCCCAACGCCTTCCCGGCCTCCTGCGCGGAGCTGTACCGTGCCGCCGTCGCGGGCGACATCGAGCGCGCGCTGCCGCTCTACCGCGCGCTCCACCCGCTGCTGCGCTGGGACTCGAAGACGGAGTTCGTCCAGTCGATCAAGTTGTCCATGGACATCGCGGGCCGGCGCGGCGGGCCGTGCCGCCCGCCGCGCTCGCCGCTCGCGGGTGTCATCGAGGCCGAGGTCCGCGCCGCCACCGAGAAGGCCGTCGCCGACGGCCGGCACTGAGAGGAGCCCGTCGTGCGCACCCGTCACGTGTTCCACGCCGTCGACTCGCACACCGAGGGAATGCCCACCCGCGTCATCACCGGCGGGGTGGCGCCGATCCCCGGCGCCACCATGGCCGAACGCCGGCTGCACTTCATCGAGCACCTGGACCACCTCCGTACGCTGCTGATGTACGAACCCCGGGGTCACGCCTCCATGAGCGGGGCGATCCTCCAGCCGCCGACGCGGCCGGACGCCGATGTCGGCGTCCTGTTCGTCGAGGTGTCCGGCCTGCTGCCGATGTGCGGACACGGCACCATCGGGGTGGCGACCGTCCTGGTGGAGACCGGGATGGTGCCGGTGGTCGAGCCGGTCACCACCGTGCGCCTCGACACCCCGGCCGGCCTGGTGCGTGCGGAGGTACGGGTGGAGGGCGGCGTCGCGAAGGCGGTGACGCTGACCAACGTGCCGTCGTTCTGCGCCGCCCTGGACCGGGAGGTGAAGGTCCCCGGCCTCGGCACCGTCCGCTACGACCTGGCCTTCGGCGGCAACTTCTACGCCTTCGTCGATCTGGAAGCGCTCGGGCTGCCGTTCGACCGGGACCGCAAGGACGAGCTGCTCGGGGCCGGGCTCGCCATCATGGCGGCGATCGACGCCGACGACCGGCCGGTCCATCCCGTCCGGCCGGAGATCGGCGGCGTCAAGCACGTCCATCTGACCGCGCCCGGTTCCGACGCGCGCCACTCGCGTCACGCCATGGCCATCCATCCCGGCTGGTTCGACCGCTCGCCCTGCGGCACCGGAACCTCCGCGCGCATGGCGCAGCTCCACGCCCGCGGGGAGCTCCCGCTGCACCAGGACTTCGTCAACGAGTCCTTCATCGGCACCCGGTTCACCGGCCGGCTGGTCGAGGAGACCGAGGTGGGCGGAGTGCCCGCGGTGGTGCCGACCATCACGGGGCGCGCGTGGCTGACGGGCACCGCGCAGTACTTCCTCGATCCGGAGGACCCCTTCCCCGGCGGGTTCCTGCTGTGAGCTGTCACGTGCCGTGAAAACGTGAAATTGTACGGTGGTGCGGCGCCACGCCCCGGCTGCCGGACGGCGCGACAAGCGGAAGTCGGAGAACGGCACATGGGCCATCTGAAGCAGAGTCATCTGATCACCACCCGGGAGCGCCTGCGCGACCAGGTGGCCCACGCTCTGCGGGCGGCGCTGATCTCCGGCGAGCTCAAGCCCGGCGAGGTGTACTCGGCGCCGGGTCTCGCCGAGGACTTCGGGATCTCCGCGACCCCGGTACGGGAGGCCATGCTCGACCTTGCCCGCGAGGGCCTGGTCGAGCCGGTGCGCAACAAGGGTTTCCGGGTCACCGAGGTCAATGAACGCGACCTCGACCAGTACACGGACATCCGGCTGCTCATCGAGGTGCCGACCGTGGGCCGGGTGACGCTGACGGCGGACCGTGACGACCTCCGGGCGCTGCGGCCGATCGCCGAGGAGATCGTCGCGGCGGCCCGCGCCCACGACCTCATCGGCTATCTGGAGTCCGACCGCCGATTCCATCTCACGCTGCTCGGCCTCTCGGGGAACGAACGCCTGGTCGAGACGGTCGGCGACCTGCGCAAACGGTCCCGGCTCTACGGGCTGACCGCCCTGGACGAGCGGGGCGAGCTGCTGCCCTCCGCGGAGGAGCATCTGGAGCTGCTCGACTACATGCTGGCGGGTGACGCCATGGGCGCCGAGGCCTGCATGGTCCGCCATCTCAGCCACGTACGGTCCCTGTGGGCGCGGGACGAGGCCCGTGCGGCGCCGGACGCCGTGGCCCCGGCTCCGCGCCGTGCGAGCGGGTGAGGTCGAGCTCCGGGGCAAAACGGTCGATAATGGACCTCATGGCCCGTAAGGCAGAAGCTCAGCCTCATCCTCCCTCGACCCTGTCCGTCAAGGGTCGGGACATGCGTCTGCGCACGATCGGTTTCGTGGTCCTCGCGGTCGCCGCGATCTGGTTCATCGCCGCGAACACGGGATCGGTCACGATCAGACTGTGGATCCCCACCGTCACCCTGCCCCTGTGGAGCGTCCTCACGGTCACGCTCCTCGTCGGGATCGTCCTCGGCCTCTACATCGCCCGTCGCCGCGCACGGCGCTGACGGCTCCGCGCATGGGCGACACGGCACCGCGGCTGGACCGCGGCGAGGCGCTCGCCGCCACGGGCGTGGGCTGCTTCCTGTGGGTGCCGGCCACCGGACAGCTGATCCTCGACCCCGTGGGCCGTGACGCCCTCGACCTGCTCCCCGAGGAGTACCACGGGCTTGCCACCGACCTCCGCCCGAAGATCCTCCGCGACGACTGGACGCTGCTGTCGGCCCTCGGCGAGGAGCTGCGGGGCGGCCGCAGGGACGCGTACAGCGCCTACTTCCGGGTCGCGCTCCACGACGGCCGCAGCCGCTGGACGCACGTCCGGGGGAACGCCGTACGCGCGGGCTCGGAGGGACCCGCGCGGGTGGTGGGGGTGGTCCGTGACGCGAGCCTGGATCTGTCACCCTCCGCGATCCGTCCTCCGGCCGACGAGGACAACGACCACCTGCACGCCCTGGGCGAGGCGGCGATCGCCCTGGCCCGGGCGATGAGCGTGTGCGAGGTCGCCGCGGTCCTGGGCGACGAGCCGTGTCTGCGCAGGCTCGGAGTGAAGGCGATGTCACTCGCCGTGCTCGAACAGGGACGGCTCAGGCTCGTCCGTTCGGTGCTCTCCCTGGACGACGCCGAGCCGCCCCAGAAGTCCCGGCTCGCCGACTCCTGGCCGCTGAACGACGTCGTACGCTCCGCCAGGCCGCTCTTCTTCACCTCCGTGCCCGACTTCCTCGACCGCTATCCGCGGCTCGCGCCGCACCGGCACGGCTTCCACGCGACGGCGGCAGCGTTCCTGCCGCTGGTCGAGCAGGGGCAGCCGCTCGGCGCCATGGGCATGTTCTACGACGACACGACCTCGTTCTCCCTCGCGGACCACACCCTGATGACCGCATGGGCGAGGGCGGTGGCCCGCGCCCTGCACCGGGTCACCATGCTCGACCGTTCGAGGGAGATCGCCGCCGGACTGCAGAACGCCATGCTGCCCCGCAGGATCCCCGAGACCCCCGGCGCCCGCATCACCGTGCGGTACCGGACGGCGCGGGCGGGCGTCCGGGTCGGTGGGGACTGGTACGACGCGGTGACGCTGCCCGACGGCGCGGTGGGGATCGCGATCGGGGACGTGCAGGGTCATGACACCGAGGCCGCGGCCCTCATGGGGCAGCTGCGCGTGGCCATGACCGCGTACGCGGCCGAGGGCCATCCGTGCGGGTGGGTCCTGGCCAAGGCGTCGGCGTTCCTCGCCGAGCTGGCCGCCGACCGCTTCGCCACCTGCCAGTATCTGCGGATCGCTCTCGCCACCGGCGCGGTCGACGCGGCGAACGCCGGCCATCCGCTGCCGCTGCTGCGCCGCGCGGACGGCACGGTGGACCGGCTGGAGCTGTCCGTCGGGCCGCCCCTGGGGCTCCCCGCCGACTGGGATCCCACCCCGTATCCGCCGACCACGGCGCGGCTCGCTCCGGGCGAGACCCTGCTGCTGTACAGCGACGGGCTGGTCGAGCGGCCCGGCGAGGACATCGACCGCGGGCTGGCGCGGCTGGCCGCCGCGCTCTCGGGCGGCCCGTCGGATCCGGAGGAGCTCGCCGACCACCTCCTGGACACCCTCACCCCCGGACCGCACGCGGAGGACGACGCGGCGTTGCTGATGCTGCGCCGGGACGGCCCGTGACCGCCGCGACTCCGGCACCGGCCCACCTCCGACCAGCGCCGCCCATTGGTCTGCCTCGCCACCAATCATCTTCCAAGCATCAAGCGCACCTTGGAAGTTCACCGAAGAATTACCGCACGGATCTATACCTTTAGGCCGCGCTCCCCCATCCTTTCCTCGGTGTGCCGCTGGGGCACGCAGTGACGCGAGAGGCGGGGCATGACTCCCATCAGCCGCAGGGGATTCGTCGGGATCGGGGCAGGTCTCATGGCGGGCGCCGCGCTCCCCCCGGGTACGGCATCGGCCACCGCCGCGGCCGCCACCGGCACGCTCACCGACGTCAAGCACGTCGTGATCCTCATGCAGGAGAACCGCAGCTTCGACCACTACTTCGGCAGGCTCCGCGGCGTCCGCGGCTTCGGCGACAGGGCCGCGGGCAACATCCCGGGCGGCTGGGGCACCTTCAACCAGCCCAACTGGGGTGGCCGTCAGTACCCGTGGAAGCTGAGCTCCACCCCGCCCGCCGGCGGCGTCGACGGCGAGACGCTGGCCCAGTGCAACGGCGACCTGCCGCACAGCTGGACCTCCCAGCACGCGGCGTGGAACAAGGGCCGCATGGACAACTGGGTGACCGGTGTCGGCAACACCCGCACCCTCGGCTATCTCGACCGCGGCGACATCCCCTTCCACTACGCCCTCGCCGACAACTACACGATCTGCGACGCGTACTTCTGCTCGGCGCTCAGCGCCACGGGCCCGAACCGCACCTTCCTGTGGAGCGGAAGGATCGACGCCTCCAGCAAGGACGGCGGGGACGAGTCCGGGCTCACCTGGGAGACCTACGCCGAGGCGCTCCAGCGCGCCGGGGTGAGCTGGAAGGTCTACCAGAACGCGCAGGACAACTACGGCGACAACGGTCTCGCGTACTTCAAGAGGTTCACCGACGCGCGCCCCGGCGACCCGCTGTACGACCGCGGCATGGGCTCGGTCCCCAAGGTCACCGGATCGACCCCGGACGACATCGCCGCCGCGATCCGCGCCGACGTCGTCGCCGGGACGCTCCCCCAGGTCTCCTGGGTCGTGGCCAACGAGGCGTTCTCCGAGCATCCGTACGCCCCGCCCGGCGACGGCGCGCACTTCGTGGACCTCGTCTACCGGGCGCTGGCCGCGAACCCCGAGGTGTTCGACGGGACGGTCCTCTTCCTCAACTACGACGAGAACGACGGCTTCTTCGACCACGTCCCGCCGCCGGTCGCACCGCCCGGGACCCCGGGCGAGTACCTCGACGGCGTCCCGATCGGGCTCGGGTTCCGGGTTCCCATGCTCGTCATGTCCCCGTGGACCCGCGGCGGTTGGGTCAGTTCCGAGGTCTTCGACCACACCTCCGTCCTGCGGTTCATGGAGACCTGGACGGCCGCCCTCGGCACTCCCGCCGCGTGCCCGAACATCAGCGCGTGGCGGCGCAGGGTCACCGGTGACCTCACCGGGGTCTTCGACTTCGCGCACCCCGTCTTCGGCGTTCCCTCGGGGCTCCCGTCCACCGCCGAGGTGATCGGACAGTCGACCTGTGCCCCGCTGCCCAACCCGGTCCCGCAGGACAACGCCCTGCCCGCCCAGGAGGCCGGCACCCGCCCGGCGCGCGCCCTGCCCTACCAGGTGAACGGCAACCTCGACCGGTTCGAGTTCGGTGCCGCCGGCAAGATCCTGGCCTGGTTCTCGATGACCAACCAGGGCGCCCAGGCGAAGCGCGCCGCGCACTTCACGATCCATCCGCACCAGCACCGGGACACGGCGGCCTGGCAGTACACCGTCGACGCGGGCACGACGTCGACGGACTACTTCAACATCGGGCTCGGGTCGGGATCCGGCAAGTACGACATCTCGATGATGGGCCCGAACCGCTTCCTGCGCCGGTTCATCGGCGACGCCTCGAAGCCGGGCAGGGCCGTCGAGGTCGCGGCGCGGTTCGCGACCGAACCGGGCACCGGCAGGACGGCGATCTACTTCACGATGACCAACGCCTCCGCCGGGCCGGTGACCTTCACGATCCGCTCGAATGCCTACCGCTCCGACGGGCCGTGGACGTACACGGTGGCCGCGAACTCCTCCCGGGAGGACTACTTCAACGCCGTGGCGTACCACAACGGCTGGTACGACTTCACGATCCTCGCCGACGTCGACGGGACCTGGTCGCGCCGCTACACGGGCCACATCGAGACCGGCGCGGCGAGCGTCACGGGCTGACACACAGCCACACTCTCCACCCAAAAGGGGCACAAGGGTCTTTATTAACCCTTGTGCCCCTTTTCTCAACTCACCTGAATTAGCCGTAATGACCGATTTGACACTCCTGGTGAGATGAATCACGCAAAGGGCCTTCAGCGATCTTCTCGCACCTTCCGTCCCCTTACCCCTCAAGGAAGTTCAGCGCGGCGGACGCGGCGCTGAACCCTCTCTCGAATTACCCACGGACAAGACGTCTTGTTTCTGTCGACATTTCTCGCCTACGGTCACCTCGACCCGGACGGATCGCCTAATCCTGCCACCGTCCGAAAAGACCGATCATTCACCCGAAGGCAGGAGCGGGGGACCCACTATTCGCCGGTCCGGATTCTCCGGAGCGGCTCGGGGTGAAGTCGCACGTGTGCGGCCGGGCATCTCCAGCCCGAACCCGACAGCTCACCCCGCAGGCGCCGGAGAGGAATGCATCATGCCCGCACACGGTAAGCACCGGCGCCCCAAGCGACGTCCCCTGACCCGCGGTATCGCCCTCGCGAGCACGGGCGGCGCCGCACTGGCCCTGCCCCTGGTCGCCACGGCCACGGCCCACGCGGCGCCCCAGGCGGCCCCCGCGGCCACCCCCGTCGAGAAGACCGTCTTCAGCGCCCCGGTAAAGATCGCGGAATCAATTCCGGCCGCCCAGAATTCTGCTGCCAAGACCTATAAGGTCGTCCCCGGCGACTCCCTTTCGGTGATCGCGCACGAGCAGGACGTCCAGGGTGGATGGAAGGCCCTGTACCGCGCGAACCGCAGCGCCGTGGGTGACAACCCGTCACTTATCCACCCCGGTCTCGAACTCACGCTCAGCGGGAATTCCGCCACCGCTCCGAAGCAGCCCAAGCAGTCGAAGTCCTCGGCCCGTTCGGACGCCGACCGGGCCGACCGCTCGCAGCAGCGGAGCGCCGCTCCCGCCAAGGCCGCCCCCGCGAAGCCCGCCGCCGCGGCTTCGGGGAAGGCCGCCGCCGCGGCCCCCAAGGCAGCCCCGGCGAAGGCCTACGCCGACAACCTCGACGGCTGGATCCGCGAGTCGCTGGACGTCATGGCGCGCTACGGCATCCCCGGCACGTACGAGGGCATCCACCGCAACATCATGCGCGAGTCCTCGGGCAACCCGCAGGCCATCAACCTCTGGGACTCCAACGCCGTCAAGGGCACCCCGTCCAAGGGTCTCCTCCAGGTCATCGAGCCGACCTTCCTCGCGTACCACGTGCCGGGCACGTCGATGGACCTCTTCGACCCGGTCGCCAACATCACCGCGGCCTGCAACTACGCCGCGGACCGCTACGGCTCCATCGACAACGTCAACGGGGCCTACTGACCGACCCTCGCAGCGCGTCGACGCCATGCCCCGGCCCCTCACGGGCCGGGGCTTCGGCGTTCCCGTCAACCGGTGTGGGGCATTCCGCACCCATGTCGCGTTCATGGCGGGCACCATGGGCGACTGATGATCCACGCCGGGGGGCGCGGATCCCGTCCCAGGGGGGAACGACGCATGAAGAGAACGCTTGCCGTGTCCGCGGCCGCGGCCGGTCTTGCCGGACTGCTCACCGCTGCCGGTCCGGCCGCGGCGCAGACGCCCGGCGCCGCCTCCGACAGCACGTCCGGGGCCGCGCGGTGCGCGTCCGGCCCGACCGTCCTGCCTTCGCTCCCGCCGGACACCCGTGCCGGCTTCTCCTCCGAGGGCGTGCACGATCTCGGCCCGCGGGGCCTGGCCGTGGGCGCGAGCGGCGGCCTGCCGGTGTACTGGAGGGGCGAGCGGCTCCACAAGGTGCCCCTGCCCGAGGGCTACGACGAGGGCGTGGTGCGGGCCGTCAACCGGCACGGACTGATGGCCGGATGGGTGAGCCGCCGCTCCGACGGTTCGACCGCCCTGTTCAGCTTCCGTCCCGGAGCCGAGTCGGTGCGGCTGTTCGCCCAGGGGGTGGCGCGGGGCTCGGTCGACGTGGATGTCGACGACGCCGGGCGGATCGCGGCCGTCGACAGCGACGGCGCGCCGAAGGTGTGGCGGGGAGGGACGGTCACGCGGGTCCTCGCGCTGCCGCCGGACGCGGGGCCCGGCACGGTCGTGACCCGGATCACCGGTGTCAACGCGCGCGGCGACGTGATCGGCGCGGCCGAGCGGTCGGACGACGGCCCCGACGGATTCACCTGGAGCTCCTTCCCGATCCTGTGGCCGGCGGACGGCGGCCCGGCCCGGGCGCTGCCGGTCGAGCGCGCGGAGTACCTGGTCCACAACACCGCCGAGGGCATCGACGACGCGGGGCGCGTGGTCGGATCGGTGTCGGTCAGCGACCGGTTCGACCCGACGAGCGAGCCCTGGTCGTGGACGCCGCCGTACCAGGACCACGGCTCCTCGCCCGGCGTCCTCGCCGGGCAGCAGGAGGGCGAGTTCGACGCGATCAGCCCGACGACCGGCGTCGCGGTCGGCACAGCGACGTCCCACGAGGAGGGCGCCCCCCTGCTGCCCTACCAGGCGCAGCTGTGGCCGGGCCACGGCCCGGTCCTCGCGCTGCCGTCGCTCGCGGGGGACCGCGACGCGTCGGCCCGCGCCGTGGCCGACGACGACCGGGCCGGCGGTGTCGCCGTGGACGCGTCCGGGCTCGCCCGTCCGGTGATCTGGCACTGCGCCGGCCGACAGGCGTACCTGCCCCAGGGCTCGTAGCGGAACCGGCGGTGTGACGGGCGCGGACCGGTCCCACCGGTCCGCGCCCCGACCGGTCAGACGTCGAGCCGGGCCGGGTCCGGGGCGGGCGTCGTGGCGGACGTGGTCCGGGTGCGGCGCACGGAGACCCGGAGCGTCACGGCGGCCGCGACCCCCGCGACCAGGCCCCAGGTCAGCGCCGCCGGGACACCGACGCCGAGGACCCCGGACAGGTGCAGGAGCCCCCAGCGCAGTCCGGAGCCGTCCGTCGAGATCCGCAGCAGCTGGCTCGCCAGCAGCGCCAGGACGGTCGCGCAGACGGCGCCCACGGCCATCGCCGGGACGGTGGCCCGGGTCAGCAGGGCGGGCAGCCGGCGCAGCGCGCACCAGACGACGGCGAGCAGGAGCACGTCGGCGGCCCGGTAGAGGATCCAGTCACCGAACCCGCCGGTCGCGGGGGTGTCCCAGGCACCGAGCAGCAGCCACGTGCGCAGCAGGTCGCCGGGCTCGGCGAACAGCCCGCCGTCCGGCGAGAACGTCTGGATGGCGGCGGCGACCGGCTGGTACGAGAGGACCACGAGGGACACCGCGATCATCGCCGTCCCGACGGAGGCCGACAGGCGGGCGGCCCGTGCCGGCACCACCTCCTGCGGCAGCGGACCCGCGCCCTTCGCGGTGATCCGCGCGACGACGACGGTCGCCACCGCCGCGACCAGCGCGGTCCCCACGAGGACCTGCCGCCCGGCGCCGATCATGCTCGCCAGCTGGGGCAGGAGACGGTAGCTGCCGTGCCCGTACGCGGCGATCAGCCAGGGTGCGGAGACCGTCACGGCCAGCATCCCGGCCACCAGTCCCCAGGCCCACACGGCCGCCAGCGCGGCGGTCAGCCTGCCCCGCACCGGGGGCAGCCTGCGGACGAGGAGCACGGCCCCGGGAACGAAGAAGGCGAACACCGCGAAGAACCGGATCTGCATCGCGGTGGCGTACAGGCCGAGGTAGCGACCGGCGTCGGCCGCGGCCGTGTCCGCGATCCCGCCGGACTCGGCCGCGTACCGCAACGAGGCCGGAGGATCGTACGACCAGGCGATCAGCCAGCCCTCCAGCTCGGAGGCGGCCCGGCCTCCGAGGACGTCGGTCGAGCCCGGTAGGCGCAGTGCCTGCGCACTGGCACCCGCCCACCACAGCAACGCCGTGAGCAGCAGCCCTCCCACCAGTGCCGGTATCGCCGCGCGCCAATACGTCATGCCGTCCCCCGTCCCGCTCGGACCCCGTCAATCCCCTTGCCGGGGTGGAGATTACGGGTTGTCGATCACGGACGCGTCAGCGGCCCCGGCACGGTCGTCGGTCGCCGTCGTGCCGGAGGCGAGCGACGGGGCCCTCCTCCGGCACGTCGCGCGCTCAGCCGAAGAGCTCGCCGAGCGTCTCGGGGTCGATCGCTATGGGGGCCGGGCGGTACGCGGGAGGCCGGCCGCCCATCAGCTCGCGCACGAGGAAGTCCCAGCAACGGGTGCGGACATGGGCCAGGCAGTCGATGAACGTGTGGTCGGCACCGGGCACGATGTGCAGCTCGAAGTCCTTGCCGGCGGCCAGCAGGCGGTCGGCGAGGCGCAGCGTCTGGTCCGGGTGGACCTGGTCGTCCATCTCGCCGTGGATGAGCAGGAGTCTGCCCGCCAGCCGGTCCGCGAGATCCAGGTTGGAGGTGCGGCCCCATGCCTCGGGATCGTCCGCGCCGTCGTAGGTCTCCACGAAGCCCGGGTTGAAGTGGGGCGCGTCGTGCGAGCCGGAGAGGGCGACTCCGACCTTGTACACCTCGGGGAGGTCCAGCATCGCCCGGGCCGCGGCGAACCCGCCTCCGGAGTGGCCGAGCACTCCCGTCCGGTCCGTGTCCATCCAGGGCCGGGTGTCGGCCAGTTGGCGCAGCGCGGCGGCGTGGTCGGCCAGGCAGCCCGCGTCGGCCAGGCGACCGTGGGAGGCGTCGTGGAAGGACTTGCTCCGGCCAGGGGTGCCCCGGCCGTCCAGCGCCACCACGACGAAGCCCAGCGCCGCGAGGGGTTCCGCGTCGAGGCCCATGCCGCCGGGGTCGAAGCTCGGGGACACCCGGGTGACCTGCGGTCCGGGGTAGACGTGGTCCACCACCGGGTAGCGCTTCGCCGGGTCGAAGCCCCGCGGCCGGTACAGCACGCCGTAGATGTCCGTCACCCCGTCGGCCGCCTTGACGCGGAACCGCTCCGGCGGGGTCCAGCCGACGGCGACGAGCTTGTCGATGTCGGCCCGCTCCAGCTCGACGAGGACCCGCCCGGACCAGTCACGCACGCTGGTCACCGGCGCGGTGTCGACGGTGGACGCGGAGTCGATGAAGAGGTCGGGGTCGTCCCCGAGGGTGACGACGTGGTCCCGGTCGTCGTCCGTGACCTTGGCGAAGCCGGAGCCGTCCAGGCCGACGCGGCACACGGTGCGCCGGTACGGGTCCTCGTCCACCAGGCCGGTGGCGATGAAGTACACCACCCGCTCGGCCTCGTCGACGCGCAGGATCCGCTGGACCGCCCACTGCCCGGAGGTGACCTGCCCGAGCAGCGCTCCGGTGCGCAGGTCGTACCGGTACAGGTGGCCCCAGCCGTCCCGCTGCGAGTACCACAGGACGTCGTCGGCACCGACCCGCACGATCGGCGGCTCGTACACCGACTGGTGGGGCTCCACCCGGGTGGGCCCGGTCTCGCTGAGCACGGTGGTGACCTCACCGGTCACCGGGTCGAGGCGGTACAGGCTGAGCGTACGCAGGTCGCGGGGCCTGCCGAGGTAGTAGACCGCGGAGCCGTCCGGGGCCCACCAGGCCCACCGGGCCGTGATCGGGGACATCACCGGCATGAGCAGCGGGTCGGCCTTCGCGCGGACCACGGTGCCCTCGGCGACGTCCAGCACGACCAGCTCGGCCTGCGGAAGGTGCTCGTCCCCGGGGTAGGCGAATCGCTGGGTGTGCAGGCGGGGCGCGCCGCCGTCCGCGGGCCTGGACTCCACGAGATGGGTCTGCCGGACCCGGCGCTCGTCGGTCCGGTGCGCGAGGACCTTCGTCGAGTCGGGCGACCAGGCCACCGCGGGCGGCAGGTGCGGCAGCCCGATCTTGCGCAGCAGGGTGCCGTTGCCCGTGCTCTCCGGGCCGTAGCCGTAACCGTGTCGGGGCGCGCCGTCGGTGGTCAGCGCCCACTCGCGCCCGTCGGACAGCGAGCGCGCCCACAGGTCGTGCCCGCGCCGGGACACCGCGACCTTCCCGTCGGGCGAGGGCACGTCGAGGGGGTTGCCGGGCGGCGTGACATCCGCCCGCTCGCAGACGTAACCGTCCCGTGCGCAGCGCCAGTAGTGGCCGAGCGCGAAGAACTCCACGGCGGTCGCGGACAGTTCGATGGCCGCGAACGGCAGTGCCTCGGGGTCCACCGGCTGTCCGGAGGCGTTGGCGAGAGCGGCGGCGAGCAGGGTGTGGTCGAAGGCCGGTTCGCGCGTGCCCGCCGCGGGGTCCACCAGCACGAACCGTCTGCCGGACCCGTTGCTCACCGCGTACCAGAAGCGGGCGCCTCCGTCGATCCACCGCGGCCTGACCTTGTCGCCGACGACGAGTTCGCCGGGGTTGGCGGGGCGGCGGAGAAGCCGCTCGGCGGCCTGGTAGTCCTCAGTGGTGCTCATACGTCTCTTCCGTCCTTGGCTGTCGATCGACGTGACCTTCGTCGGTCCGTGTCGTCGTGACACGTCGCGCGTCGTTTCCAATGCCGGAAAGCTACGTTGCATTCACGAGACTGGCAACACCAAGATTGCACCTAGTCCACATCATTGCAGGTAGAAGCAGGCGAATCATTGCAACGACCCTGACACCTAACGCAACACATCAGGCTCGGTTCGTTGCAACGAGGTGGGGATGAACGCTATGGCCGTTCAGAAGTGGTCCGCGAACCAGCCGGCCGCGAGTTCCCCGACGCGTTCCAGCGTGCCCGGTTCCTCGAAGAGATGCGTGGCGCCCGGGACGACGACGAGTTCGTTCTCACAGCGCAGTCGCCGTTGCGCCTGTTCGTTCAGTTCCACGACGAGGGGGTCGTGGCCGCCCACGATGAGGAGGGTGGGGGCGCGTACATCGGCGAGGCGTGGCCCGGCCAGGTCGGGGCGGCCGCCGCGCGAGACCACGGCGGCCACCGTGGCGGCGGGGTCCGCCGCGGCCCAGAGGGCGGCCGCCGCGCCCGTGCTGGCGCCGAAGTAGCCCGTGCGCAGCCCGCCGACGCCCGGCCGCCCGCCGAGCCACGCCGTCGCCCGGGCCAGGCGGTCCGCCAGGAGTTCGGTGTCGAACACGTTGGTCCGGTCGGCCGCCTCCTCCTCGGTCAGCAGGTCGAAGAGGAGCGTGCCGAGGCCGGCCCTGTTCAGCTCCTCCGCGACGGCCCGGTTGCGCGGACTGTGCCGGCTGCTGCCGCTGCCGTGGGCGAACAGGACGACCCCCGCGGCGCCCTGGGGCACCACCAGATGTCCGGCCAGTCGCAACTCCCCCGCCTCGATGCTCACTTCCGCGTCCTGGGCGCCCTGACCGCGCGCGGCGCGGTTGCGTGCCAGGCAGGCCAGGACCTCCTCGTCCGCCGTCTGTGAGAAGTCCTCGTAGAACTGGCCGATGGCGTAGAAGAACTCGGGCTCGTGCACGCTGGCCGTCTCGTCCGCCTCTCCTCCCATCCGGGCCGGCCAGCCGGCCGGCGCGACCGGCACCGCGAGAACGATCCGCGCGGCTCCCCGCGCGCGGACGACCCGGCACGCGGCCAGCGCCGTCGCGCCCGTCGCCAGACCGTCGTCCACGACCACGGCCGTACGGCCGTCGAGGCGGGCCGGTGGTGTCGGCCCGCGGTAGCGCTCGGCCCGCCGGCGCAGCAGCGCCCGTTCCCGCTCCTCGACCGCGGCGATGTCACGGCCGGACACTCCGGTCTCGGCCAGCACGTTGTCGTTGAGCACCCGCACGTCGCCCTCCCCGATGGCGCCCATCGCCAGCTCCGGCTGGAAGGGCACCCCCAACTTGCGTACGAGACAGACGTCGAGAGGCGCCCCGAGGGCGTCGGCGACCTGTTCGGCGACCGGCACGCCGCCGCGCGGAAGTCCCAGGACCACGACGTCGTGGCCCTTGAGGTGGTCCAGACGGGCGGCGAGCTGCCGTCCGGCGTCCGTACGATCGGTGAAGTACATGTCCCGCTCGTCTCCCTGGTTCGGAGCGTGCGCGCGGCTCGGTGCCGTGTCCCGTCAGGCGGGGCGGGCGACGAGGGTTCCGTCCTCGTCGAGGTCGACCTGCGCGCCGTAGGGCCGGCTCGTCCGGCCGAGTACGTCGTGGAGCCACCGCGCATCCCGGCCGGGGGCGTGCTCCAGCCTCATGCGCCGGGCCCTCAGGGGAATGATCCGCACCTCCTGGAGTCCGCCGTCTCCGGGCCTCACCGAGGCGATGGGGAGCAGCCGCAGGTCGTCGCGGTACTGCTCGTAGCCCGTGATGCCCTCGTAGTCGTTGATCAGGTCGCCGCAGCCGTGGAGGACGAGTCTGCCCCGGTACACCTCCACGGGCCTGGGGTGGTGCGAGGAGTGCCCGTGCACGATGTCGGCGCCGCTGTCGATCAGGGCATGCGCGAAGTCGACGTCGGCGCGGGAGAGGGCGTACCCCCAGTTGGAGCCCCAGTGGACCGACACCACGACGATGTCGCCCGGCCGCTTGGTCTCCCGTATCCGGGTGGTGAGGCGGGCGGCGGTGGCGTCGTTCGGCGCGGCGGCGAAGTGGACTCCCCCGAGCTCGTCCGTGGCGGCCCAGTGGCGTGGGATGCCACTGGAGGCCATGCCCAGGGCGTGTACGACGACCCGTCCGCCGCCGGGAAGGGCGACGGCCACCGGCCGGCCCGCCTCCTCGGCGTCGTGCCCCGCGCCCACCGCGCGCAGCCCGCTCTCGCCCAGGGCCCCGAGGGTGTCGTCGAGGCCGGACCGGCCGTAGTCCAGGACGTGGTTGTTGGCCAGCACGCAGACGTCGGGGCGGACGGCCGTCAGACTGGGCAGGTTCTCCGGGTGCATCCGGTAGTGGACCGCCTTGCCGGGCGCGAACGCGCCGTGGGTGGTGACGGCGGTCTCCAGGTTGGTGACGCGGACGTCGGGCGCGGCGTCGTCGAGGGCGCCGAGCGCGACGCCCCACGGGTAGCCGAAGTCGACGCGGTGCGGGATCGGGCCGTTGACCGCCTCCGCGAGCGCCACATAGGACCGTGCATCATGCATATATCGCTCGTGGAGTGCCGGATCGCCCGGATGGGGAAGGATCTGGTCGACCCCGCGGCCGAGCATCACGTCGCCGCAGAGGAAGAGTCCGACCAGGTCACCGCCCATACACCCAGGGTAGACGGGGTGGGGTGGGACGGTCGGGCTCAGGAGCCGCCCAGCAGCACGACCTCCAGGGTGCGCGGGCCGTGCACCCCCTCGACCCGGTCGAGTTCGATGTCGCTGGTCGCCGAGGGGCCGGAGATCCAGGTGAGCGGACGGGTGGGGTCGAGGCGTTCGAGGGCCTGGGGGACGGAGGAGACGACCTGGTCGGGGACGCGTACGACGCAGATGTGGTGGTCCGGCACGAGGGTGATGCGGCGACGGCCCTGGTCGGGACCGCCGTCCAGGACGATCGTGCCCGTCTCCGCGATCGCCACGGCGCAGCCCGTGACCACGCTCTCCACCCGGTCGAGCTCGTGCGGGGTGCTCGCCGCCCGGTCGTGGACCCGGGTGGGATCCGCGGCGGACATCCACTCGGGCGGCAGCCCGGGGGGCACCAAGACGTACCGAGGCCCCCGCGCCGCGAGCAGCCGCATGATCAGGTACGGGAGCTCCTCCGCGTCCGTGCGGTGCACGACCGCACGGTAGTC
Source organism: Streptomyces sp. NPDC047971 (assembly GCF_040653355.1). Taxonomy (NCBI): domain Bacteria; kingdom Bacillati; phylum Actinomycetota; class Actinomycetes; order Kitasatosporales; family Streptomycetaceae; genus Streptomyces; species Streptomyces sp. NPDC047971. The sequence continues at coordinate 29,845 of NZ_JBEZNW010000002.1, forward strand.
GGCGAGGTTCTCCGCCAGCAGGTCGACCGTTTGCTCCGTGCTCCTCGCACCGTGCTCGCGCAGGTATCCGCGGTCGACGCCCTCCCCGCCCGCCCGCTCGTACGCGCCGCGCTCCTCGCGCGGACCGAGCGCGCGCCGGATCCGCCCCAGGACGACGTCCCTGCCGCTCATCGGCCGTTCTCCTTCGCTTCGGTGCCCCGCGTGCGCTGCCACCAGTCCCGGAACGACTCGGCCGGCACCGTCGGCAGGTCCCTCGTCGCCGTCCAGGCACGGCCGGGACCCGGCACGGTACGCGGATGGAAGCGGCGGGTGCGCGCAGCCAGGCGCTGGCCCGTGGCGAGCGCCGCCGGGTGGCGGAACACCCACTGCGCGGCGCGCAGGGCGGCGCGCTCGGCCGCATGCCCCTTGGCGGGTCTGAGGGTGACCCGGTTGCCTGCGCGGGTCGCCTGCCCGCCCTGGGCGACGCGTTCGCGGAGGTGGACGAGGACCTCGGGGATGTCGATGGCGACGGGGCAGACCTCGTAGCAGGCGCCGCAGAGGGTCGAGGCGTACGGGAGCGAGGCGTCGATCTCGCTTCCGGTGCCGCGCAGTTGAGGGCTGAGGATCGCACCGATCGGACCGGGATAGACGGAGCCGTAGGCGTGTCCCCCGGCCCTCTCGTAGACGGGGCACACGTTCAGACAGGCCGAGCAGCGGATGCAGCGCAGGGCCTGACGGCCGATGTCGTCGGCCAGGGTGTCGGTGCGGCCGTTGTCGACGAGGACCAGATGGAAGGTCCGGGGGCCGTCGCCGTCGGTGGTACCGGTCCACATCGACGTGTAGGGGTTCATCCGCTCCGCCGTCGAGGAACGGGGCAGGGTCTGCAGGAACACCTCCAGATCCCGCCAGGTCGGCACCACCTTCTCGATGCCGACCACGGAGATCAGCGTCTCGGGCAGGGTCAGGCACATGCGGCCGTTGCCCTCCGACTCGACGACGACGAGCGTGCCGGTCTCGGCGACCATGAAGTTGGCACCCGAGATCCCGACCTTCGCGCGCAGGAACTTCTCCCGCAGATGCAGACGGGCCGCCTCCGCCAGCTCGGCCGGGGTGTCCGTCAGCCCCTCCGGAGCCGGCCGGCCCCAACGGCTCATCTCCCGGGCGAAGATGTCCCGGATCTCGCCCCGGTTGCGATGGATCGCGGGCACCAGGATGTGCGAGGGCCGGTCGTCGCCGAGCTGCACGATGAGTTCCGCCAGGTCGGTCTCGTAGGCGGCGATGCCCTCGGCCTCCAGCGCCTCGTTGAGTCCGATCTCCTGCGTGGCCATCGACTTGACCTTGACGATCTCGCTCTCCCCCGTCGCCCGTACGAGCTCCACGACGATCCGGTTCGCCTCGGCGGCATCGGCCGCCCAGTGCACCGTCCCACCCGCGGCCGTGACCGCCGACTCCAGCTGGATCAGATGGTCGTCGAGATGACGCAGCGTGTGATCCTTGATCTGCTTCCCGGCCTCCCGCAGCTCCGCCCAGTCGTCGAGTTCCGCGACCGCCCTGCTCCGCCGGTCCCGGATCGTGTGGGTGGCATGCCGCAGGTTCGCCCGCAGAGTCGTGTCGCGCACGGCCTCGTGCGCGGCCTTCGGGAAGGACGGCATCCCCACGAACGTCCCGCTCATACCGCCGGCTCCGTTTCCGTACTCGCCAGGATCTCCGCGATGTGCACCGGCCTCATCCCCACCTCGAGCCGGGCCATGGTCCCCCCGATGTGCATCAGACAGGAGTTGTCGGCGGCGCAGAGCACCTCCGCGCCGGTCGCCACGGCACTGCGCACCTTGTCGGCGCCCATCGCCGCCGAGACGTCGGGGTTCTTCACCGCGAACGTCCCGCCGAAGCCGCAGCACTCCTCCGCCCCCGGCAACTCGACCAGCTCCAGCCCCTTCACCGCGCGCAGCAACCGCGACGGCCGGTCGCCCAGACCGAGGGAGCGCAGGCCGTGACAGGTCGGGTGATACGTCACCGTACGCGGGTAGAACGCGCCCACGTCCGTCACGCCGAGCACGTCCACCAGGAATTCGGTCAGCTCGTAGGTCTTCGGCACCACCGGAGCCACCGCGGCCGCCAGCGAACCGCCCCGCCCCTCCGCCCGGGCCCGCTCGCCCATCCGCGGGTACATCTCCCGCACCATCGCACCGCACGAGCCGGAGGGCGTCACCACGGCGTCGTAGCCGTCGAAGACCTCCGCGAAGCGCCGGGCGAGCGGCTCCGCCTCGCGACGGTACCCCGTGTTCAGATGCGCCTGGCCGCAACACGTCTGGCCCAGGGGGAAGTCCACGTCGACGCCGAGCCGTGTCAGGAGCCTCACCACCGCCCGCCCTGTGTCGGGGTACAGCGTGTCGTTCACACAGGTCAGGAACAGGGCGACACGCATCGGGCTCCTTCGTCACGGTCGGGCGGCCTGCTCACAGCTTCATATCGCACCCGGGGGCGGGCACGGAACCGCCGCTCAGGACGTGGACGGCGGTTTCGCGGCCGGGGCCGGCGGGATCGAAACCCGCCGGGCCCGATCCACTCCGCGCCGGACCGCGCCGCGCCGGGACCGGGCCGCGCCGGACCGGGCGGCACGATCACGTCAGCCGACCGGACGGTCCTAGAAGTTGCCGTAGTTGACCTGCCAGGTCGGCAGGCCCATGTGGCGCCAGAGGGCGACCACGCGGTCACGGTCGTCGAGCGAGACCCGTACCGCGTAGCGGTGGCGCACGTGCGCGTCGAAGAGTTCGGCCTTCACGATGTCGTCGCCGCGTCCGTCGTCCGAGGCCCTCATCCACAGCTCGTCGTACGGGACTTCGTGCCGCGCGAGCCATGCCTCGGTCATCGGCCGGTGGTCCTCGCTGCGGCCGGAGACCAGGACGATCGTGTCGTTCTCGGCGCGGCGGAAGGCACGCAGGGCCTGCCGCACCGAGACGTTGATCAGATCGAGGTCGCAGCGCGAGAAGTCGTACGGGCCCCGGTCGCCCCGCAGCGCGAGCGTTCCGTCGATGTCGCACATCACCGCGGACGGCAGCGCCGGGTCGGGGACGTAGGGCGCGGCCGACGGCCGCCTGCCCAGCCACTCGGCGGTCAGCCGCCAGCCGCCGCGGGTGGCCTTGGCGTGCTTGTCGGCGAGGATGCGGATGATCTCCTCGCCGACGGACCGCTCGCGGGCCGCGTCGCGTCGGACGCACTCGTCCACGGGCACGTCGGTGAAGTCGTGGACGACGAAGCCGGCGTCGAGGCCGGTCACGGCGGCCATGAGCCGCTTGGGGATGTGCGGGGTCAGATGCGTGTTGTCGACGACCACGTCGAAGCCGCCCTCGACGGCCGAGCGGACCGCGGCGTCCTGGATGGCGAGGACCGTCCGCTCGTGCGCGTGCGAACGACCGCGCTCCGGCGCCGGGATGTCGAGCATCGTGCGCAGGTCGTCGAGGTTGACGCGGCGCATCCGGCCCTCGGACTCCGACTGCAGCCGTCGGGCGGCCGTGGTCTTCCCCGAGGCGGGGAGTCCCGTCATGACGTGGACTACGGGCACGGTCAGTTCTCCTCGTCGGTGGTGAAGGGGTCGGCCGCCTCCGGCCTGACGGAGCGCCAGACGACCAGGTCGGTCGGTCGTCCGTCGAGGCGCAGGAACAGCGCGGAGCGGATCTCGGGGGCGACCGGCAGTGCCTTGACGGCCCGGGCGAAGGCACCCCGGTCCGCCGACAGATGGGCGACCTGCCCGTACGCCTCGTCGATGGCCCGCTCGCGGGCCGCCGCCTCGTCCTCGAGCCGGGCGATGACCCCGCGCACCCAGGTGTCGAACTCGTCCGGCACCTGTTCCAGCAGCGCGTCGAGCGGTCGCCCGCCGTCGGCCCTGATCCCGCCGAGTTCGGCGACCGAGCATCCCAGGCCCGACGCCAGCCGCTTGACGGACATTCCGGCGAAGCGCTGGATGCCGTGGCTGCGCCAGATATCGCGCTCGGTGACACCGGTCAGGACCTTGTGGAGCCGTACGTACTCGCTCAGCTTCGCCTTCGCCCGCACGCCCGAGGCGTACCGCAGGACGAAGCCTTCGGCGTCGGTGCCGGTGGCGGCGTCGCCCCCGGGCAGGGTGTTCGACTCGGTGAGCGCGACGAGTTCGGTGAGGGTCATCGCGGGCCAGGTCCTGACGACCGTTCCGATCTCCGTCCACGCGGTCGCGGCCTCGGCCAGGGGCACCTCGGTGCCGTCCGGGTGGAAGGCGGCGAGCAGCACGAGGTCCCGGCGGTCGCCGTAGTCCACGACGATGCGGTTCTGCGGGTAGAGGATCTCGGCGAGGTAGGTGACTCCGGGCGTGAGCGCGGCGGTGTCCCGGGCGTCGAGCCGGCGCTGTGCCCAGGTCGCCTGGGCGCTGATGAAGGAGCCCTTGGAGGCCACCTGCCATCGGTCCGCGTAGTGGAAGATCACCGCGAGGCTGCCGTCGACCTTGTCGTAGACGTCGAAGGGCTCGTCGGGCAGCGCGGGCGCGTAGGGCTGACCGGTCTCGTGCTCACCGACGTTGAAGAACTTGGGCAGGGGCAGCGCGACGATCTCGCCGGTGGTGTCGTCGGCGACAAGGCCGCGGCAGCGCGTGGTCACCCGGTTCCAGATCCGCTCGTACTGGCAGGCGCGGGTGTACGTGTAGATCGAGAGCGGCAGCTCGGGGTGTGCCTTGCGGGTGACGTGCCCGGCGTCGATGGCCGCGGTCAGCTCCTGCGGCGGAAGCAGCTCCTGGAGAGTCAGGTGTGCCTGGCTCATGGGTTCCTCCTGGTCGGTGATGACCCATTCTCACCTGCGAAGAACCCGGTCGGACAGTGCTTTTCCCGGTGGTGCGGGAGGAGGAGCGCCCGGCCGCCGGGCGCTCCTCCTGTTCGGCTCGTACGAGCGGTCGCGATCAGCCGGGGAAGGGGACGTTGTCCTCGTCCGAGATCGGGTTGTTCATCACGCGCGTGGTGTGGCAGTACGAGACGGCGCCGTTGCTCACGCTGACCTTGCAGACCTCGAAGTAGGCGTAGCTGATCCAGCCGCCGGGAGCCGCGTAGGTGGTCCACGAGGCGGTGTCCTGGCCGGACGGGATGGTCCGCATCCGCCAGGTGATCTTGCCGTTGGCACCGTTGGTGATCAGCCGCGCGCCGACCGCGTAGCCGTCGGTCCGCTGGTCCCGGAGCGTGATCTTGACGGGGTCCAGCTTGTTCGCGCGCCAGCCGATCTCGAAGCTGCCGGAGAAGGAGAAGTCGCCGGCCGTCACGGAGTCGCCCGTGGTCGGGACGGCGGCCGCGGCGGGCGTGGCGGCGAGCGGCACGATCAGAGCGGCCACGGCCGTCGCGCAGGCGCCGGCCAGAGTGTGCTTGAGACGCACGAATCCCCCAAAAAGTGGAGCAGAGTTGGTCGTAGATGATCACTTTAGCCGCATGTGAGGGGTCAACCGATCGGTTGACCCCTCCGTCCACCGGACGGTTCCCCACGGAGATCCACCGGGTCGACCGGCGCGGGGCGGCGCCGGACGCACGATGGTGAGGAGAGCGGACCGCCCGCCTCCGCCGTCCGCCGGGAAGGGGCGACGTCCGTGCTGCCGACAGCCGTGAGAAGGAGAACCTCCATGGATCCGAACGACCGGCTGCTGCTCGCGGCCGCCCACCGAGGGGACGCCGCCGGGGTCGCCGCCGCGCTCGGTGCCGGAGCGGACGTCGAGTGCCGTGACGCGGAGCGTCGCACCCCCTTGCTGCTGGCCGCGCGCGCCGACGGGGTGGACGTCGCCGCCCTGCTGGTCGAGGCGGGCGCCGATCCGGACGCGCCCGACAGCCGCGCGGACACGCCGTGGCTGGTCACCGGAGTGACCGGCAGCGTGTCGATGATGCGCGTACTGCTCCGCGCGAACCCCGACCTGACGGTCACCAACCGCTTCGGCGGCACCTCGCTCATCCCCGCCGCGGAGTGCGGCCACGTCGCCTATGTCCGGGCCGTCCTGCGCGAGACCGACATGGACGTCGACCACGTCAACCGGCTCGGCTGGACCGCGCTCCTGGAGGCGGTCATCCTCGGCGACGGCGGCCGTCGGCACGAGGAGATCGTCGAACTGCTGATCACCGCGGGCGCGGACCCCCTGCTCGCGGACCACGACGGTACGACTCCGCTCGCACACGCGCGACGGCGCGGCTTCGCCGGCATCACCGGGCTGCTCGAAGCCGCGTCGGCGCGCGCCGGACGGAAGGCCGCCCGATGAGCCCCCTGCGGCGGGGACGCGCGGCACGCGTCCTCGTACCCGCCGCCGCGGTCGCGGCCCTGCTCGCCGGCTGCGCGCCGAGCCAGGGCGCCGACGTCCCGGCCCGCGGCTCCTCGGCCACCGCCCCGTCCCCGTCCACGCCCCCCGGGGCGGCGCCCACGCCCACGCCCGACGGCACCCTCCTCGTCGCCGACTTCGGCTCCGACACCGTCACCTTCGTCGACCCGGAGCGCGGCGCGCTCGGCTCGGTCGAGGTGGGGACCGCGCCGTACGGCCTGGTCGTCGGCGCGGACGGGCGCGCCTGGGTGGCCACCGCGGAAGGCGTCGCCGTCGTCGACACCCGTACCCGCGAACGGCTCGCCCTCGTCCCGTACGAGACCGACACCGGACCCGTCACCACCGGTGAGTACCGGGGCGGCGGCATGGGCATCGCCCTCTCCCCCGACGGCAGGCGGGTCTACGTCGGCGTCAACGTCCCCGGCGGGAACGGCACTCTGGAAGTCATCGACACCGCGAGCCGCGAGGTCACCGACACCGTCTCCGTCGGACGGCGGCCCTTCGACGTCGATGTCTCGCGGGACGGTTCCGAGGTGTACGCGACGAACCACGACTCGTTCGACGTGACGGTCGTCCGGGCGGACACCCTCGCCCCACGCCGCGTCGAGGTGGCCCCGTACGGCACCGAAGGCGGTCTCGGCTCCTGGCTCAAGCCGCACTACACCGCCGTCCGGCCCTCCGACGGCAGGCTGCTGCTCCCCTTCGAGGGCGAGCGGCTCGCGGTCGTCGATCCACGGACCGGACGCACCGAGATCGAGCCGATGACCGCCGACACCCACCAGCACGGTGCCACGATCACCCCCGACGGAACCCTCCTCGTCGTCGGCACGGGCCCCATCGACCCCGACGAGGACGAGGGCCCCTCACTCACCGTCCGCGCGCCCGACGGCACCGAGACGGTCCATCCGCTCCAGGGGCCGCACGAGGACGTCACCGTGTCGGAAGACGGCCGCACCGCGTACGTCACGGGCGGCTTCACCCGGGACGGGTACTGGAACGGCATCTCGGTGGTCGATCTGGCGACCGGCGACACCCGGCGCCTGGCCGTCGGCGAGCGCCCGCTCGGCATCGCGGTCCTGCGGACGGAGGGGCCGACCACCAGCCCCTGACCACCGAGAATGCTCCCGGTGCGGGAACTGGTTCCGTCCCGGCCACGTCCTCACCCCGGGAGGCATTCCATGGCAGCGATCAGAAGGACGCGGGGGCTGGTCACCGCGGCGGTGCTGGCGGTCGTCGCCGCGCTGCTGCTCTTCGCCTCCGCCGTGCCCCGCCTGCCGGGGAACGTGATGAGCCTGGTGGAGACCTTTCTGCCGTGGCTGGGCCTGGCCGTGCCGGCCGGACTGGTCGTGGCCGCCGTCCGCCGCTCGGTCGTCGCGGCGGCGGCGTCCCTGGCGGTCGCCGCCGTCTGGCTGGCCGTGTTCCGGACGGCTCTGCCGCCGGCCCCCGAGCCCGGCGCCCGGGACGCCGGGGACATGACCGTGGTCCAGCACAACGTGAGCGACGAGAACACCAGCCCGTCCCGCGTCGCGAGGATCCTCCTCGGCGCGGACCCCGACGTCGTCGCGCTCGAGGAGCTGACGGAGTCGACCCTCCCCGCGTACCGGATCGCCCTCGGCCGGACGCATCCGCATCACGCCACGGTGGGCACCGTCGGGCTGTGGTCCACATACCCGCTGACGGACGTCGCCCGGGTCGACATCCGACCGCGCGCGGTCGGCGACGGCTGGGACCGGGGGCTCCGCGCCGTCGTGAACGGCCCGCGCGGGAAGGTGGCGACGTACGTGGCCCACCTGCCGTCCGTCAGACTCCGGGCCTCCGAGGGGTACGCCACGGCCTGGCGCGACGAGAGCGCGAGGCGCCTCGGCGTCGCCCTCTCCTCGGAGCGGGCCGCCGCGGTGCTGGTCCTCGGCGACCTCAACGGCACCGCCGCGGACCGGGGGCTCGGTCCGGTCATGGACCAGGTGCGCGGCAGCCGGGGCGAGTTCGCCTTCAGCTGGCCCGCCGACGTGCCCCTCGCGCGGATCGACCACGTGCTGGCCCGGGGCGGCGAGGTCACCACGACCTGGACGCTCCCCGCCACCGGCAGCGACCACCTGCCGGTGGCGGCGCGGGTGCGGTTCTGACGCGGGGCGTGCGCCGACCGGGCGGGAGACGGCGAGGGCGGCGCCCGCCCGTCATCCGGTCGGGCGGGGGGCGTCGTGGCCGACGGAGGTGTCGCGCCGTCATCGGTGCGGGCCATGCGGGTGATCGGACGGCCGACCGCGTGACCGTTGGCGCGGCATTCGATCGTTCCGCCCGACGAGGCGAGACAGTGGACGGGATCTTCGGCCGGACCGACCCGGGGCCCCCTCGACGTCGGCGGCCGGGTGTCGCGCCGCCCGACCACCCACTCGTCCGCAAGGGGACGCATCGATGACCGACACCGACACGTCCTACCGTGATCTCCGCGCGCTGGTGATCAACTGCACGCTCAAGCGGTCGCCGGAGCGCAGCCACACTCAGGGGCTGATCGACATCAGCACCGGCATCATGGAGCGCCAGGGCGTCCAGGTCGAGGTACTCAGGGCAGTGGACCTCGACATCGCGACAGGTGTCTGGCCGGACATGACGGAGCACGGGTGGGAGACGGACCAGTGGCCGGTCATCTACTCGCAGGTGATGGCCGCCGACATCCTGACCCTGGCGGGGCCTGTGTGGCTGGGAGACAACTCCTCGGTCATGAAGAAGGTGATCGAGCGTCTGTACGCCTGCTCGTCGATCCTCAACGAGCGTGGCCAGTACGCGTACTACGGTCGCGTGGGCGGCTGTCTGATCACCGGTAACGAGGACGGCGCCAAGCACTGCGCGATGAACGTCCTCTACAGCCTCCAGCACCTCGGATACGTGATCCCGCCGCAGGCCGACGCGGGCTGGGTCGGCCCGGCCGGCCCGGGGCCGTCCTACCTCGACCCCGGTTCGGGCGGCCCGGAGAACGACTTCACGAACCGCAACACGACCTTCATGACCTGGAACCAGCTCCACCTGGCGAGGCTGCTCAAGGACACCGGCGGCATCCCCGCCCACGGAAACCAGCGCTCCGAGTGGGACGCCGGCTGCCGGTTCGACTTCGAGAACCCCGAGCACCGTTGAGCTCGGGCGGGACCATCGGAGGTCCGGTGGGACACAGGTTCGCCGGGTGAGCGCTGCGGGATGATCACCTCATGAGTGAGATCGTCTTGATGTCGGATCCCAAGGTCGCCGCGATACCCGTTGCGGAGTGCGGTGAGCCTCTCGTAGATGTCCGCCGTATCGGCTCCTTGCTGGTCGATACACGCAAGCAGGACCCTGCCGATGCCTTCGCGTACCTGCGGGAAGGTGTGCTGGAGCGGCTGCTCACGGCTCAGGCAACGCTCCCGCGGGGCCTACGACTGCTGTTCGTCGAGGGGTACCGGCCTCCCTCACTGCAACGGGAGTACTTCGAGGAGTACGCGAGCCGGCTGCGGGCCGCTCAGCCCGAATGGTCCGACGAGCGAATCCACTCGGCGGCAAGCCGCTATGTCTCACCGCCCGACATCGCTCCGCACAGTGCCGGCGCGGCCGTCGATCTCACCCTGGCCGACGCCGATGGGCGCGAGTTGGACCTGGGCACACGGATGAACGCGGACCCGGAAGAGAGCGCGGGCGCCTGCTACACCCACGCCGCCGACATCAGCGAGGAAGCCCATGCCAACCGTCGGTTGCTGGGCGCCGCGCTCACCGCCGCGGGCCTGGTGAACTACCCCACGGAGTGGTGGCACTGGTCCTTCGGTGACCGCTACTGGGCTCTGGTCACCGGTAAGTCCACCGCGTGCTACGGCCCGAAGGAGCTTGGCCCGGCTCTGTCGGACTGACCCACCACGCGGCCACAGCGGGGGCGTCCACCCCGGCGGACGCCCTTCTCGCCGCGGCCTGCGCACCCTGGCCACTCTCGTCCGCACGGGGAGGTTGGTGTCGGGAACCTGCCAGAAGATGATGCCCGTTCCTGCTGGACTGGAGATCACACCCGCCATGTGATGCCCACCTCAGGACGGGATTCGATGTCCACAGCAACCGCCCCTTCCGTCACATCTCCCTCGTCGCCGGACCGCTCGCCCCTCGTCTCCTGGCTGGCCGTCATGTCCGTCATGCTGGGGATCTTCTCCATCGTCACGACCGAGATTCTTCCGATCGGCCTGCTCACGTCGATCGGATCGAGTTTCACCGTTTCGGACGGAATGGCCGGCCTCATGATGACCATGCCGGGGTTCCTCGCCGCGGTCTCGGCCCCTGTGGTCACGGTGGCCACACGGGGCGTCGACCGGCGGGTCATGCTGGGCGTGTTCATCCTTCTGCTGTCGCTGGCCAACTTCCTCGCCGCCGCCGCGTCGAGCTACTGGCTGGTCCTGATCTCCCGCGTCATGGTGGGCGTCACCATCGGCGGCTTCTGGTCCATCGGGGCGGGTCTGGCCGGTCAGCTGGTTCCCGCGAAGTCCGTGGGCCGCGCGACCGCGGTGATCTTCTCCGCCGTGCCGCTCGGCTCCGTACTCGGAGTACCGCTGGGCACGTTCATCGGCGACATCGCGGGCTGGCGGACGGCGTTCCTCGCCATGGGCGGCTTCACGCTGGCCGTCCTCGTGGTGCTCCTCGTGGTCGTTCCGCCCCTCCCCTCCGACCGGGCGACGCGCCTCGATGTCCTCGGCGGCACGCTCCGAAGCGTCAACGCCCGCTTCGCCCTGGTCATGACCTTCCTCGTCGTGCTCGCCCACTTCGGCACGTACACCTATGTCGCTCCCTTCCTGGAGCAGGTGACCCACGTCGGTTCGGGTCCCATCACGATCTACCTGCTCGTCTACGGTGCGGCCGGTATCGCCGGCAACTTCCTCGGCGGCTCCACGGTGGGTCGCCATCCGCGGTCCACCTTCGCCGCAGCGGCGGCCCTGATCGCGGCCGCGACCCTGCTCCTGCCCGTCCTGGGACAGTCGGAGGCCGGCGCGGTGGCACTGCTGGTCGTCTGGGGCGTCGCCTACGGTGCCGTCCCGGTCTGCTCCCAGACGTGGTTCTCCCAGGCCGCCCCCGACCGCCCCGAGGCGTCCTCTGTCCTCTTCACCGCCTCCTTCCAGGCAACCCTCTCCGTCGGAGCCCTGATGGGAGGGGCCGTCCTCGACCGTTCCTCGCCCTCGACCGTGATGGTGCTGGGCGGACTGACGGCCGTCCTGACGGTCCTCGTGGCCTGGGCCCACTGGGCGGGGAGGTTCACGTGGCCGAAGCCCTCCTAGCTCACCGTGACCGGGGCCGAACCCCGTAGGGACCGAGGACAGGGGGTGAGCCGCCGCCCGCGGGGCGCTGCCGCTGCGGACGCCCCTTCAGGAGTCCGCGCACGGCGTCGTTTTGGATTGTCGGACGATCATCCCTACGATCCGGCAGATGATCACGAGAAAACGGCTGGCGACCGGGGCCTGCGCGCTGCTCGCCGCCCTGGCCGTCGGGCTCGTCCCGACCGGCGCCGCCGCCGACGAACCGGCGGCGAAGGAACCCCCCAAGGTCGAGCTGGTCCTCGACGTCAGCGGCTCGATGCGGGCCCGCGACATCGACGGCCAGTCCCGGATGGCCGCCGCCAAGCAGGCCTTCAACGAGGTGCTCGACGCGGTGCCCGAGGAGGTGCAGCTCGGCATACGCACCCTCGGCGCCAACTACCCGGGACCGGACCGGAAGAAGGGCTGCGAGGACACCAGGCAGCTCTATCCGGTCGGCCCCCTCGACCGGACCGAGGCGAAGACGGCGGTGGCCACGCTGGCCCCCACCGGCTGGACCCCGATCGGCCCGGCCCTGCTCGGGGCGGCCGAGGACCTCAAGGGCGGTGACGCCACCCGCCGGATCGTGCTCATCACGGACGGCGAGGACACCTGCGCCCCGCTCGACCCCTGCGAGGTGGCGCGCGACATCGCCGCCAAGGGGATCCATCTGACCATCGACACCCTCGGTCTCGTGCCGAACGCCAAGATCCGGCAGCAGCTGACCTGCATCGCCGAGGCGACCGGCGGCACGTACACCTCGGTCCGGCACACCGAGGAACTCTCCAAGCGGGTCCGCCAGCTGGTCGACCGCGCGGCTGACCCGGTGGTCACCCCGGTGGCGACCGAGGGTGCCGAGCGCTGCGCGGACGCTCCGCAGCTCAAGGCCGGGCTCTTCACCGACCGTCAGGTCTTCGGGCGCCACCGCTGGTACCGGGTGGACGTGCTGCCCGGGCAGGAGCTGCGCGCCTCGGTGAGCGTGGCCGCCGACCGCGCCGTCAACGACGACTACGGCGTCCTGCTGCGCGCGGTGACCGTGCACGGCCGCGAGGTCGTGCGGGGCTCGGAGGCGGGCGACGGACGCACGGACGTCATCTCCACGGGTCTGCGCTACCCCAAGCCGCCGCGCGACGACGTGGACGCGGACGACAAGCCCGCGGCCGAGACCATCTGCCTCCAGGTCAGCAACTCCTTCTCGGCGCCGCCGTCGGTGAAGACCACCCCCGGCATGCCGATCGAGCTGACCGTCGACCTGGTCGACGCGCCGGACCAGGCGTCCGACGTGGCGGCCTTCGGCCTCGGCCGTGGCTGGTGGCTGCTCGGCGTGCTCGTACTGGCCGGCTTCGTGGGCGGCCTGCTGTGGGGCTGGCTGTCCCGCTGGCGCGTCGCCGTCTGGAGGACCAACTGATGCGTACCGTACGCACGCTGACCACCGTCCTCCTCGCGGGCGCCGCGCTCCTCGGCCCCGCCGTCGTGCCCGCCCTCGCGGACACCCCGTCCCCGAGCGGCAGCGCGAGCGCGGCCGCGGAGGCCGGACCGACCGAGGCGGGCACCACCTTCCGGACCGCCGCCGCGTTCCGGCAGGGCCAGCAGGCCACGGCCGAGGCGTCCACGGGTGACTACCTCTACTGGGTGTTCCCGGCGGACACCGGGCAGCGGCCCACCGTGACCGCCTCCGTCACCCTCCCCGACGCCGCCGTCCGGCACGGTGCCTCGACCTGGCGGATCGACGTCTACGACGGACTGCGCCGCCGGCAGCCCTGCATGTACGGGATGCAGTCCCGGGCCGTGGGGAAGGACGCCGGCTCCGTGGAGCTGTCCTGCACCCTGCGTCCGGTCCGTCCCTCGGCCGACACCTGGGACGACGACCCGCTGCCCGGCAGCTACTACGTCCGGCTGACGGTCACCGGCATCCCGGAGGACGACCTCGGGCAGCCGTTCACCGCCCGGGTGGGTGCGGTCTCCGCCGAGACGGGCGGTGCGTACGCGGGTGACGGCACGCTCGCCGCCCCGCTCGTGCCGGGCGCGACGACGCGGGACGCGGCCTCGGACGACGCGCCGTCGGCGGTCGAGGCGCGCGCTCCCGAGGACGGCTGGTCCTCGGGCTGGTGGTCCGACCGCTGGGTCTGGACCGCCGTCGGCGGAGTCCTGGGCGCCCTCGCGGGCATCGGGGGCTACACCCTGACCCGCGGCTCCGGCCGCCCGTCCCGGGTGCCGCCGGCCGTCTGACGACCGGACCCCACGAGCGGCCGCGACCGACCCAGGCGGTCGTGGCCGCTCCCCCTTCCGGAGGTCTCGCCCCCGGTTCAGCCTCCGGCCGGGCGGACCAGGCCGGTGTCGTACGCGTACACCGCCGCCTGGGTCCGGTCGCGCAGTCCGAGCTTGATCAGGATGCGGCTCACATGGGTCTTGACGGTCTGCTCGGCGACGACCAGCCGTGCGGCTATCTCGGCGTTGGAGAGCCCGTGCGCGATCAGACTCAGGACCTCGGTCTCGCGTTCCGTCAGATCGCCGACGCGGTCCACGCGCGGGGCTCGTGGTCCGGCGCTCAACCGGGAGAACTCGGCGATCAGCCGCTTGGTGACATTGGGCGCGAGGAGCGCGTCGCCGCCCGCCACCACCCGTACCGCTTGGGCGAGTTCGTCGGCAGACGCGTCCTTGAGGAGGAATCCGGAGGCTCCGGCGCGCAGGGCCTCGTAGACGTACTCGTCGAGGTCGAAGGTGGTCAGCACGAGCACCTTCACGGTGGTGTCGCGCGTGCCGGTGATGAGCCGGGTGGCCTCGATTCCGCCGATGCCGGACATCCGGATGTCCATCAGGACCACGTCGGGGACGAGTTCGGCGACCTTGGCCACGGCGTCCTCGCCGTCCACGGCCTGCCCGACGACCTCGATGCCGGGCTCCGCGTCGAGCAGCACGGTGAAGCCCTGCCGGACCATCATCTGGTCGTCCACGATGAGGACCCGGGTCGTACCGCTCGTCATGTGCTGTCCTCGCAGGGCTCGATGGGAAGGGTGGCGGTCACTTCGAAGCCGCCGTCCGGGGTCGGTCCGGTCGTCAGTTCACCGCCCAGCATGGCGGTGCGCTCGCGCATCCCGAGCAGCCCGTGCCCCGGTCCCGCGAGCGGAGCGGCGGCGGGACCGGTGCGGCGGGTCGGCGCGGAGTTGGTGATGCGCAGCGTGAGCCCGGCCGCGTGATATCCGGTCTCCACCCGCACCCGCGCCCCCGGCGCGTGCCGCATGGCGTTGCTCAACGCCTCCTGGACGATGCGGTACGCGGAGAGTTCGACGCCGGGAGAGAGCGGGCGGCGCTCTCCCATGGTCTCCGCTTCGACGCCGAGACCGGCGGCGCGGACGTTGTCGAGGAGCTCGTCGAGGCGGTCCAGGGTGGGTTGGGGCGCGTGCCGCATGCCGTCGGCGGCCTGCTCCTCCGCGCGCAGGACGCCCAGGACACGGCGTAGTTCGGTCAGTGCCTCGACGGCGTTCTGCCGGATGCCGGCGAGGTTCTCCCGCAGTTCGTCAGAGGGGTTCTCCACCAGGTGGGGGGCGACCTGGGCCTGGATGGAGATGACCGACATGTGGTGGGCGACGACGTCGTGCAGCTCGCGGGCGATCCGGCCGCGCTCCTCCAGCAGGGTGCGTCGGGACCGTTCCTCGGCGGTGATGACCTCCTGGGCGACGAGCTGTGTCCGCGCCACCCGGCTCATCCGCAGCGAGGCCCCCACGACCGCCGCGGTCGCGAACGCGATGGCGCCGCTGCCGAGGTCCTCGTTGTGGGGGAAGCTCGTGGACATCACGGTGTTGACCACTCCGGACAGGGTGGTGATCACGAGGGTGAGGACCGTGACCCGCAGCGGGACCCGTAGGGCGAGGAGCAGCACGACGAAGGTGTGGGCGACGATGCCCCAGACGCTCCAGGGCCACAGCAGATCGGGTCCGACGGTCGAGTCGCCGACGACCGCGGTGAGGAAGAGCGTGGCCGTCGAGAGCCACCAGGCAGGCACGGGACGGCTCAGGGCGAGGACCAGAGCCGCGGACTGGAGGACGACGAGGAGTTGCACGGGCCCCGTGAGGACGGGCATCGCGCTGCTGTACTCGGCCATCCTGCCCAGACCGGCGACGACGGCGAGCAGCACGAGATGTCCGTGCGGCAGCCAGCCGAACCACCCCTGGCGGGGCAGCGGGTCACGCGCCATCGTCCAGAGGTCCTCGCGCAGAGCGCGCGGGACCCGCCCGACGGCGCCGATCAGCGACCGCCCATGATCGTCCCCCACGTGCTCCCCCTTGTCCGCCTGGTCCAGCCTAGGCACGTCGGATCTCCCCCCTCGCCTCGGGTCGGCTCTCGCGGGCGGCGTGACGGCCGCCCCGTTCGTGGGTACGGAAGGCGGCGACGCAGACCAGCAGCGCGAGCGCGAAGAGCGGCAGCCAGGCGAGACGGGCCAGGACCCAGCCGTACCCGTCGGGCACGCTGTGCAGGCCGACGAGCGGTCCGTGGCCGAGGAGTTCGCCGGCCATCAGCCCGGTGGCGGTGACGGCGATCATCGCGGTCTGGTGCCAGAGGAAGACGGTCATCGCGCCGAGGTTGAGCAGCGCCACCGCGGCCCAGACGGCGGGCCGGCGCAGGGTCCGTCGCAAGGGGCCGAGCAGCAGCAGCGCACCGCCGCACTGGGCGAGCCCGAAGGTGACGGCGGCGAGGGTGGGCGGGTTGAGGTTCGAGACCGGCGCGCCGGGCACGCCGACCATGGAGCCGGGGTAGCCCGCGTACAGGACGAGGGCGGTCGTCGTGGCGGCGCCGCCCAGCAGCAGGGCCCAGCCGGTCGTCCGGTCCTCCCGCCCGCGCCGGGACCAGGCGGTGCCCAGGCAGTACGGCACGAGCCAGCCTGCGGCCACGTTCGTCCAGCCGAGCCAGGCCGGTCCGTCGAGGGCGAAGCGGATCACGTCGACGTGCAGGACGACGGCGAGCGGCCAGAGCGGATGGACCCGGGTGACGAGCGGGGTCGCGGCGGTGAGCGCGGCGAAGACGAGCAGGAACCACAGCGGGGAGAGGACGAGTTTGCCGAGGGCGTACACGGTGGGCCAGGGCACCCCGGTGGCGAGCATGGCGAGTGCCGCGACGCTCCACAGCGCGAGTACGGCGGCGACGGGCCGGAAGAGCCGGCCCAGCCGCGCCGTGAGCCACTGGCGGTAGCTCTCCCGTCGGGCGCGGGACGCCTGATGGCTGCTCGCGGCGACCTTCCCGCCCACCAGGAAGAAGACGGCCAGGGTCTGGAACACCCAGGAGACCGGGGTGAATTCGGGCAGGTCCTGCAGGGGGCTGGCGACGCGGACGGTGCCGCTGTCGGCGACCAGGGCGGTCACGAGCCAGTGGCCGAGGACCACTCCGAGGATGGCGAGACCGCGCAGCGCGTCGAGCGCGCGGTCGCGGGCCGGTGGGGTGGCGGCCTCGACGCGGCGGACGAGTTCACGCATCGGCGGGGTCCTGTCCCACCACGATGTCGGCGAGCCGCTTCAGCGGTACGGATCCGGGGACGAGGTAGTCACTGTGTCCGCCGTCGCCGGCGTCGAAGACCCGGGCACCGAACTCCGGCGCGAGGGGGTCCGTGCCGAACCCCAGCTCCCCCGAGGGAAGGGGCACCCGGAGGTGGGGCACGTGGGCGATCCAGTCGGAACGGCCGCGCCCGGCCCAGACCGTGGCCGTGCTCCGCAGGTCCGCCGCGCTGTCGGCGCCGGTCCCCGGGCTTCCGTAGAGGACGATTCCGGAGACGGGGAGGCCGGGCGCCGCCTTGGCGCAGACGACGGAGCCGTAGGAGTGGCAGAGGAGGGTGATGCGCGCGGTGGGCTTGGCGGCCCTCAACTCCTCGACGAAGTCCCGCAGTACGGGAGCGGCCTGCTCGGCGCGAACGGAGGTGATCGCGGCCGCGCTCGCGGTGGCGGGGGTCGGGTAGCCGAGCCAGCCGAGGACGGCGGCGCGTTCGCCGGTCCGGCGCTGGAGTGCGACGGCGCCGTCCCGGAAGCGTTCGCTGCCGAGCGCGGTGTCGGAGCCGGGGACGAGGACCGCGAGGTGTTCGGCGCGGGCGAGGTCGCCGACGACCTCGACGCTGCGGCCGCCGTCGCGGCCGTCGAAGGAGAGGAAGCGGCGGTCCGGGGCGGCCATGGCGTGCAGGGCGGCGGCCCTCTTCCGGTCCCCGTAGTCGGCGGCGGTCCGTTCGGCGGCGCGGACGGCGTCCCGGTTGGCGGCGTACCGCGCGTCGAGGTCGGTGGCCGTGACCCGGGTGAGGGGGCCGAGTTCGGCCGGTGCGGGTGCCGGGACGGCGGCGGGGCGGGCGGCGCCCGCCGTCGGCACCGCCACCGAGGCGGTGACGAGTGCGGCGAGCAGCGTGCGGCGCAGACGGCTGCGCTGGCGGGACGCCATGGTGTGGTCCTTCCGTACCGGGCGAGTGTTTCGTTCCGGTTCCGAACGTAGGGATCACGCCGTGTGGTCGGCGTCCCGCCGGAGGGGGCAGTCGGCGGGTAGCTCTGAAGTACTACGGGTAGGGGGCCTTTCAGCGGGCGGCCGGGCCGGTCCAGTCGGCGGGCACGTGCGCGAGGCGCACCCGCTGCGGGTGGTCGCCGACGGCCACCGAGGCGACGCGGCGGCCGGTGGCGAAGTCGATCGCCGTCACACGGTCCGTGCCGCTCTCCGAGATGACGCAGGAGCGGCCGTCGCCGCTGACCGTCGCCCAGTACGGCTTGGACGCCTCCACCAGCGGCCCCTCCGTCAGGGTCTCGCGGTCCACGACCGTGGCGTAGTCGTCCATCGTCGCCGCGACGCACAGCCGCTTGCCGTCGGGGCTCATGGACATTCCGTGGTGGCGGGAGTCGTTGACCCAGGTGGTGCGGTCCGGGTCGGTCGCCGGGTTCGCGGGGAGCGTCTTGACGCGGGTGATCCGGTCACCGGCCACGTCGTACTCGAGGAAGCCGTGGAAGAACGAGACCTGGAAGTAGAGCTTCGACTCGTCGGGGGTGAACGCGACGGGGCGCACGGCGTCGGAGAGGTCCTTGCGGCCGAAGGCGTCGAGCCGGGCGCGCATGTCGATGACGCGTACCCGCTCGAAGGTGCGGGCGTCGACGACCGTGATGCGTCGGTCGCCCTTGGTCCAGTCCCAGAACGGATCGTCGAGAGCGGTGGTGACCTCGCCGATGGCCATGTTCCACAGGTACCGGCCGTCGGCCGAGAAGACGTTCTCGTGCGGCTTGTCGCCGGTGGCGAAGGAGCCGACCTGCCGGCCCGTCGTGATGTCGAGCACGTGCACGGTGTTGGAGGTGGAGGCGGAGACGGCGACGCGGGTGCCGTCGGGCGAGACGGCCATGTGGTCGGAGCGGAAGCCGGAGACGGGGAAGCGCCAGTTGATGCGGCCCGTGCGCAGGTCTATCGAGACGACGTCGGCGAAGCTCGGCCGGGAGACCACCATCGCGGAGCCGTCGGGCGTGGCGTACATGTCGTCGACGAACTGGTCGTGGCCCTCGCCGGGCCCTTGCCGGATACCGAGGAAGAAGGCCAGCTTGAGCGGGTTGAGCCCGATCTCCCACATCCGGGCCTCACGGTCGGGGATGACGTTGATGCGGCCGATGCGCGCGAAGTCGCCGGTGGACTCGATGACGTCGGCGGTGCCGTCCCAGTTGTTGCCCACGAACATCACCTCGCGCAGCCCGGCAGGCCGTGCGGAGTCGGTGGCGGGGGCGGCGACGACGGCGCCGCCCCCCGTGACGGTGAGCGCGAGGGCGGCGGCGAGCGCGCCGAGCAGGAGTCGGCGCGCGCCACGCGTCCGGGCAGCAGGCATGGAGGGTCCTTCCGGGAGACGTGCGACATCGAACACCCCGCCGGTCGGGGCAACTTACCCGACGGTAAGGAGTTGTCGCGCCCACGACAAGACGTCGTCCGGCAGAAGTCCCGGAGATCCCGTGCCCACGCGCCCGCGCGGCAGGAGCACGCCACCGGCCCTGAAGGATCGCGAGCGCTCGGCCGCCCTCACGCCGGGTACGGGGGCGTCAGGTCATCCGTCGGGCTCCCGCCACGATCGCCTCACGAATCCGGTTGTAGGTGCCGCAACGGCAGATGTTGCGGATCTCGTCGAGGTCGGCCTCCTCGATCTCCCGTCCGGCCTCACGGACGGCGCGGACCTTGGCCACCGCGGTCATGATCTGCCCGGGCTGGCAGTAGCCGCACTGGGCGACATCGAGGTCGAGCCATGCCTCCTGCATCGGATGGAGCTCCCGACCCACCGTCGCGGGAAGGCCCTCGATGGTGGTGATCTCGTCGGTGGGGGCGATGGACTTCACCGGGACCGAGCAAGGGTTGAACGCCTTGCCGTTGATGTGACTGGTGCATGCCTGGCAGACGCCGAGCCCGCAGCCGTACTTGGGACCGGTGACGCCCAGGACGTCCCGGAGCACCCACAGCAGCCGGACGTCGTCCTCGACCTCGGCCGTGACGGCCTTGCCGTTGAGGATGAAGGTGTGTTGCGGCACGGTGGCTCCTGCTCCTAGAAGGCGCGGTCGAGGCCGTCGACCGGCGAGGCGGGGATCGGCGGAGTGGTGGGCAGCGGCTCGAACCCGAGCGGTTCGGCGTGGTTGACCGGGAAGGTCGTCGGCATGGTGCCGGTGGCCCTGCCGTACGCACAGGCGACCGCGGCCATCGCTCCCGCGACGGCCAGCTCGCCCGCTCCGCCGGGCCGGTCCGAGGTCGGCGGCATCACCACGATCTCGAGCTCGGGCGGGGTGTTCCACTGCCGGGTGTAGAAGTAGTTGTCCCAGCTCCCCTCCTGGAAGTGCCCGTCACGCAGGTGCAGTCCCGAGGTGAGGGTGACGGCGATGCCGTCGATGATGCCGCCCATCATCTGCGCCTGGAGGCCCCGGGGATTGACCGCGAGACCGACGTCGACGGCGCAGACCACCTTCGTGACGCGCGGACCCGTGTACGCGTCCTCGATCGTCCGTCCGGTGGTCTCCGGACGGCAGTCGATCTCGGCGAGGACGGCGACCACGGAGTGGTACTCGGGGTGGATCGCGATCCCCTGCGCCACGCCGGCGGGCAGGTCGCGTCCCCACTCCCCCACCTCGGCGACCTTGTCGAGGACGGCCCGCGCGCGCTCGTCCTTGACGTGGCGGCGGCGGAACTCGTAGGCGTCCCTGCCCATCCGGCGGGCCAGCTCGTCCACGACCAGCTCCTGGGCGCACCGGACGTTGGGCGAGTAGATGTTGCGCATGGAGCCGGTGTTGAAGCCCTTGTCGGTCTCGCTCAGCAGCTGGGTGGTGACCCCGAAGTGGTAGGGGCTCTGCTGGGTCAGCTGGAAGATCGTCTCGGAGAAGGTGAGGTCGCCGACGGGCAGTCGGGCCGCCGCGGAGGTGATGATCTCCCCGAGGCCGTGACCGAAGTCCGTGGCGACGGAGGTGTGGCGCTGCTCGTACGTCAGCACCTCGCCGAGGCTGTACGTGGCGCGGACCCGGGAGGTGGACAGGGGATGCGTACGGCCCTGGCGGAAGTCGTCGGTCCGGTGCCACATCAGTTTCACGGGCTTGCCCATGGCACGGGAGATCTCCGCGGCCTCGCCGGCGGCGTCGTGGAACAGCTTGCGCCCGAACGAACCGCCGCCTTCGGTGACATGGACCGTGACGGCGGTGACCGGGAGACCGAGTGCGAGGGCGATCTCTTCCTGCGCGACGATCGGCGACTTCAGGCTCGCCCAGATCTCGGCCGAGTCCGCCCGCACGTCGGCGATCGCGCAGTTGGTCTCCAGGGCGCTGTTGCTGGCGAAGTGGAAGGTGAAGCGGGCGTCGACGGCCTTGGTGAGGAGCGGCAACGGCGGGACGACGAGAGGCAGTTCGGCCGCGCGCAGCTTCCGCAGGACCGTCGCGTCCGAGGCCCCCTCCGCGCTGCCGGGACCCCACTGGACCCTCAGGGCGCGGACGGCGTCGATGCACTGGCCGAAGGTGCGGCCGCGGACGGCGACGCCGGTGGAGACCCGTACGACGTCGGTGATGCCGGGCATGGACCGGACCTCGTCCGGGTTCTCCACCGAGCGGACCGTGCCGTTGATCGTGGGCGGTCGGCAGACCATCGTGGGCAGCGCGTCCGGCACCTGGAGGTCCATGGCGAACCGCTTGCGTCCCGTCACGGCCTCCAGGGCGTCGATCCGCCGCTGCGCGGTGCCGATGACCTTGAACTCGGAGGGCCTCTTGAGCGCGACGCCGACCGCGGTGTCGGTGACGGCGGCGGCCTTCACCGCGAGTTCGCCGTAGGTGAGGCTCCTGCCGGTCGTCGACGAGACGATCGCCCCGGCCTTCGCCGTCAGGGAGCCCACCAGCTCTCCGAGCTCCAGCGCGGCGGCGTGGAGCAGCCGGCCCCGGGCGACGGCGGCGGCGACCCGGATGGGGGTGAAGGTGGAGATGGTGGTGTTGGAGCCGCCGGTGAGCTGGTTGAAGAGCAGCTCGGGGCGGGCGTCCGCGAGAGTGATCCGCACCTTGTCCAGCGGCAGGTCCAGCTCCTCGGCGAGCAGCATCGCGGAGGAGGTGGTGATGCCCTGGCCGACCTCGGCCCTCGGCAGGGCGAAGGAGGCCGTGCCGTCCTGGTCGATCCTCACGGTGATCAGGTTCGCGGTGGGCAGGGTGGCATGGGTGAGCATGTCGTTGAGGTCGTAGATCTCGGAGGGGCCGGGCGGGGACGGCACCAGGGAGGGAGTCGCGGCGGCCGCGGAGGCGGGCGCGAGGACTGCCTCGCCGAGCTGGGCGGCGACGGTCAGGGTCGGCGCCGCGAGGACGTAGCCGAGAAACCGACGCCGGTCCGGAACGCTCGACGCGGTCGCTTCCCCCGGGTGCTGCTGCGCATGGTCGTGCGCTGTCATCGGCTGCCCTCTCGACGAACGACGAAGTCCGACGGATCATCGCGCACCGCGCGCCGGGCGCGCCCCGGAACGGCACAGGTTTCACTCCGGGCGCTCCAAGCCCTCACGACACGGCGGGCGGAGGCGGGAATAGCGCGCCCCGTACGGAGGGTTGTGAGCGCACGTGGCACCTGGCCGCACCCGCTCGGAAGGAAGCTCCATGAAGATCGGCATCATCGGCGCAGGCAACATCGGCGGCAACCTCACGCGACGCCTCACGGCCCTCGGTCACGACGTGTCCGTGGCCAACTCCCGCGGCCCGGAGACCCTTGCCGCGCTCGCGGAGGAGACCGGCGCGACGCCCGTGACCGCCAGGGAGGCGGCGCGGGGCGCCGAGATCGTCGTCGTGACCGTTCCCCTGAAGGCCGTGCCGGACCTGCCCTCCGATCTCTTCGAGGGCGCGGCGGAGGGCTTCGCCGTGATCGACACCAACAACTACTACCCGCAGCAGCGCGACGGCCGGATCGCGGCCATCGAGGACGACGGCCTGACCGAGAGCCGCTGGACCGAGCGCCACCTCGGCCACCCGGTGATCAAGGCGTTCAACGGCACCTACGCCCAGGACATCCTGGACAAGCCCCTCCCGGCCGGCGACCCGGACGGATGGCGCTGCCCGTCGCGGGCGACGACGAGGTCGCGAAGAAGACCGTCCGCGCCCTCATCGACGAGCTCGGTTTCGACACCGTCGACGCGGGCGGCATCGACGAGTCCTGGCGCCAGCAGCCCGACACTCCCGTCTACGGCCTGCGGGAAGGAGCCGCGGCGGTGACGAAGGCCCTCGCCGAGGCGTCGCCCGAGCGCCCGGCGTCGTTCCGGGGCTGACGTCGGTTCAGGGCCGACTCGGTTCGGGGGCTGACGCCGGTTCCGGGCCGACTCGGTTCGGGGGCTGACGTCGATCCCGAGCATGGCGTCGATTCCGGGGCTGACGTGGCTTCCGGGGCGTGGCATCGATTCCGCCGGTGCCGCCGATGGGATCGCGCCGGCAGCCGCTCGTCGAGAATCCGTGGTCGGCGTGGCCCCTCGGCGGGCGCACCCTTTCGGCCAAGTGGGGCGGGGCGCCGTCGACAGGCGTGGCTCCGGCCGTCAGACTGCTCGCGGAGGTGCAGCGGGTGGTGGAATCGATGGAGATGCGGGCCGCGGTCCGGAAGACGTACGGCCCGGCCGACCTCAGTTCGGTCCCGGTGTTCGCCGGAGGGTTCATCAACTTCGGGTACTGGCACTCGATCGACCTGGCCGGACGGCTCACGGTCGCCGACCGGGTCCGGAGCCAGGAGGACATGTACCGGCATGTGCTGGACGCCGCCGGACCGCTCGCCGGTCGGCGGACCGTCGAGGTGGGCTGCGGCCTCGGTGTCGGCTGCGCGCTCGCCCTGCTCGAGTACCGACCGGAGCGGGTGACCGGCATGGACATCCATCCGCAACAACTGGACCGTGCGCGCCGGACCAACGCCGATCTGCTGAAGACCTCACCGTCGCGGATCCGGTTCGTCCGCGGCGCGGCGGAGGACATGCCCTTCGACGAGGACGAGTTCGACTGCGTCTACAGCGTCGAGGCCGCCCAGCACTTCGACGACATGACCGCCTTCGCCCGGGAGACGGCCCGGGTGCTGCGGCCCGGTGGACGGGTGGTCGTCGCGAGCTTCTTCACCCCGGACGACGCCCCGGACAGCGGAGCCCGGCTGGCGTCGTACCTGGAGTCGTTCGCCGACGGGCTGGACATCGCGCGTCCCGTCGCGCACGTGACCGAGGCCCTCACCGGGGCGGGCCTGACGGACGCGCGGGCCACCTCCATCGGGCCGGACGTGTGGCAGGGCTGGGACCGCTGGCTGTCGGACCAGTGGAAGCCGGGCACCTGGCCGCGCAACTTCCTGAAGACCTTCGAGCAGGGACTTCTCGACTACTACGTCGTCACCGCCACCCGCCCGACGGCCTGATCCCGGGATCCGGACCCGTCGCCGTCGCGGCGGGCCTCGCCGCCCCGACTCCCCCCGCCGTACGACGGGCCCTACGATCCCGGGGCGTACGCGGCCGGCGGCGGACCTTCGGGATGAGCGCCCAGGGAGGGTGCGAGCCACCGGTCGTACGAGGCCATCCAGGGGCTGCCGGCACCGCCCCTGCGGTAGTCCTCCAGGACCGCGTTGACCCGGCGCACCAGGTCCTGGTCGTCCTTGTTCATGGCGACGCCGTACAGGGAGGTGTCCAGCCGCGGGCCGACGAGCTGGAGATTGGGGTCCTGTGCGACGAGCCCGGCGGCGAGGGTCGCGTGGGTGAGGATGGCGTCGACGTTCCCCTGCTGGAGCTCGACGAGACAGTCCAGGTGGCTCGCGGTCTCCACGGCGACGGCCCCGGTCCCGGAGCCGCTCAACAGGTCGGCCGCCGAGCTCCCCTTGCTGAGGCAGACGCGTCGGCCGCGCAGCTTCGAGTCGAAGCCCACGATCTCGGAGCCCTCGGGTACGAGCAGTTGGTGACCGGTCTCGAAGTAGACGCTGGAGAAGGCGACTTCGGTCAGCCGCTCGCAGGTGATGCTCATCGTCCGGACGACGACGTCGACCTGATGGGCCTGGAGCCGGGAGATCCGCTGGCTCGGCGGCATGCTGACGAAGCGGACCGTGGCTTTCGGCCCGAGGATGTCACGGGCGATCGCCCGGACGAGGTCGATGTCGAAGCCGACCGGTTGGCGTGACCGCGCGTCCCGCGCGCCCCAGAGGTAACTGTTGAGGTCCACTCCCGCGATGAGGTGGCCGCGCTGCCGGATGCGCTGCACGGCCGGGCCGTCGACGCGTGAGGGCCGGGGGCTCGCCCGCCGCGGATCGCACGCGGGCGCGCGTGCGGGTGGCGCGGCGGCGTTCCCGGCGGCGGCGCGCGCCACGG
The DNA here is from genome assembly GCF_040653355.1 of Streptomyces sp. NPDC047971. Taxonomy (NCBI): domain Bacteria; kingdom Bacillati; phylum Actinomycetota; class Actinomycetes; order Kitasatosporales; family Streptomycetaceae; genus Streptomyces; species Streptomyces sp. NPDC047971. Next base: position 55,208 of record NZ_JBEZNW010000002.1, read on the forward strand.
GGGAAGGACCGGTCGTCACGGCGGCCGCCGGAGCCGCGGCCATGACCATCGCGGCGAGCAGCAGCCACAGCGTGGAGCGGCCGCCCAGCGGCCATCTCCCCCGGCGTACCGACCCGGATCCAGCAGTCACAAGCCCCACCCCCGCGCAGCCGACTCCCCACCCCCAAGGCTACGCAGTCGGGCTTCAACACGCAGGCGTCATACAAGAGTTGACCGCATATTGGGACAGCGTTCACCGTGCCCGCACGGCGGCCGGCGCGAGCTCGCGCCCTCTCATCCGCGCGAGCACTCCCCTCCGCACCGCCGGGCGCTCCGCCGCGAGCAGGCCCTCGGACACACCCCGCCCCGTCGAAGCGACCGGCTCCACCGGCACGGCCCGGCTCCCACGCGCACGCACGCCCACCCGGATCCCCGCGCCCACCCGGACACCCCGGCCCTCCCGCGCCGTGGCCACCGCGCGGAGCTGACAGCGCGAGAGCCTGGCGCGCTGGCCGCCACTGGTGATCAGCGCGTTCACCGAGGTCATCGGATCGGCCCCCACACTGCGCGCCAGCAGCATGCCGACGGCCAGCGGAACCAGCGCCACGGCCAGCGCCGAGCCGGTGGTGGTGACGTGCTGCATACGGCGGTTGCGCCGGTCGTCCGAGGTCATGACCGTATTCGACCAGCGGAGGCGGGTGCCCGGAATCGGCCCGGGTACTCATCCCGTCGTACTCACGTACTCAGTCGGTGACCTGCGTTCGCGAGGTGCAACCGGAACTCCGTACAGTCTGGTGGGCGATGGCCGACGCGTGGGGCGCCCTCGTCCTCGCCCGAGCACGGACGGCTTCCCGGCCCCGGCGGATCCCGGCGCGCCCGCTTGGCGGGCCGGTCCCCTTCGGGTTGCGTGGGCCGTCGACCGCACCGTACGCACACCGAGGAGTCCACGACACCATGGCCGACTACCGCATCGAGACCGTACGCACCGGCTACCGCACCTGGATCGCCCGCAACGACCGGGGCGCGGAGGTGCGGATCGGGGCGGCCGACGACGCGGACGCGCAGCCGTCGTTCACCCCGGTCGAGCTGCTGCTCGCGGCCATGGGGGGCTGTGGCGGCATGGTGGTGGACCGGACGGCCCGCGCCGTGGACCACGACGATCTGCGGATCGTGGTCGAGTCGGTGTCGGGGCCCGAGGACGACGGGCGGTTGGGCCGCATCCGGGTCAGCTACGAGTTCGAGCTGCCGGACAGCAACCCGAAGGCGGCGCAGGTCTTCGCCCGAGGGGTGCGGCTGACACACGAGAAGTTCTGCACGGTGAGCCGGACCGTCGAGCACGGTGCGACGGTGGAGGCGGTACTGCCGGACGGCACGATCGGCTTCCGGGCGGGCTGAGCCCCGACGCTTCCCCTACTCCTCGACGGCGCCGCCGATCCGGCGCAGATGCCGGCGGAAGGTGTACGTCGGGTCCACCTCCCGCCGCGCGAGGTACTCCGCGAACCGCGTCCCCGTCCGACGGCGCCGTTTGGGCGGCGCCGTTTGGGCGGCGCCGTTTGGGCGGCGCCGTTTGGGCGGCGCCGTTTGGGCGGCGCCGTTTGGCGGCGCCGTTTGGCGGCGCCGTGGGCGGAGACACGCGAGGGTGTGGGCCGGTGCGCGGTCCACGGGCAGGAGGCTGCCGTGTCCCTCGACGGAAAGCGCGTGCTGGTCCTCACCACGAATTACGGCACGGAGCAGGACGAACTGAAGAAACCGATGGCTGCCCTGCGCCGGGCGGGCGCGAGGGTCACCCTGGCGGCGCGGAAGGCGGAGCCCGTCCACACACTGGTCTCGGACCGGCGGCCGGGTGAGGTGGTGCGGCCCGACGTGACGTACGGCGCGTTGTCGGCGGAGGGGTTCGACGCGGTGGTCGTGCCGGGCGGCACCGTCAACGCCGACCGTCTGCGGGTCGACCCGGCGGCGCAACGGCTGCTGTCGGCGTTCGCCAAGACCGGGAAGACCGTGGCCGCGATCTGCCACGGCCCGTGGCTGCTCGTCGAGTGCGGGCTCGTGCCGGGCAAGGAGGTGACCTCCTACCCGTCCATCCGCACGGATCTGGTGAACGCCGGCGGGACGTGGGTGGACCGTGAGGTCGTGGTCGACACGTCGGGCGGCTTCCGCCTGATCACCTCACGCAGACCCGCCGACGCCGAGTCCTTCTCGCGGGCGATCGTCGAGGCGCTCGGCGGGGAGCCGTAGCCCCGGACGCGCTCGTCGGCGTGGCCCGGTCCGGCTCCCCGCGCTCCGCCCGCACCGTCAGGCGAGCCAGATCTCGCGGACGCGGCACAGCGGGTCCCGCTCGACGCGCGGCTCGGCGTCCCAGAGCATCGTGGCACGGTCGCCGGCCGTGTAGCGCGGCCAGGACTCCCCCGGGTCCTGGTCGCGCACGAAGGAGACCCAGGCGCGGTGCATCGCGTCCGCGAGGGCCCGCGGCGGAGCGTCTCCGGCGGCCGCGGTGACACCCTCGGCGTCCAGGAGGTCGAAGGCGTACGGCAGGTCGAGGCAGTGGAAGGCCATCGAATTGACCGGCGACTCCCAGACGAACTCGTAGAGCCAGGTGGGTCGTTCGCGACGGGCGCGGGCGTCGGCCACGGCCAGCGTCGGCGCGCGGAACGTGGCGTCGGTCAGCGCCTGCCCGAAAAGCCGGTCGGGGTCGCCGTCCGCGTAGGCGGCGGTGAAGGACTCCACCCGGTCCGGCGCCAGGCCGACGGTGCCGAGGAGTACGGGCACGGGCGGGCCGTCGGGCCCCGGGGCGGGGATGGCGTTGAACTCGTGCGCCGTGAAGCCCAGCATCAGGGGGACGTCCGCTCCCGCGTCGCCGTCCGTGAGCGCGTCGAGCACCGGTTCCGGGATCAGCTTGCCGTCCGCGAAGGGTGCGAGCGCCAGCAGCGGAGGCAGGCCCTCGCGGTCGGGTCCGGGCTCGCCGAGCCGGTCCTGGAGGTCGAGCAGCTCGTCGTCGCTCATGTCGCGCAGGGCCGCGGCCGTGGCGGGGACTCCGGTGCGGGCGGTGAAGAGGCGGGCGGCGGCACGGGCGACCTCGGGTCCGTCCGGGCGCATGACCGCCCCGGAGACGGAGAGCGCGCCACGGAACAGCTCGCGGGCCGCGGGGACGGCGAGCAGGGTCTGCACGGCGCCGCCGCCCGCCGACTGGCCGGCGACGGTGACCTTGGCGGGGTCGCCACCGAACCGGGCGATGTTGTCGCGGACCCACTCCAGGGCGGCGATCCAGTCCAGGACGCCGCGGTTGTCCGGCGCGTCGTCCAGGTGCAGGAAGCCCTCGATGCCGAGCCGGTAGCCGAGGGAGACCAGGACGACACCGTCGCGGTTGAAGGCCGAGCCGTCGTACCAGGGGCTGGCCGCCGATCCGGCGACGTAACCGCCACCGTGGATCCAGACCAGGACGGGCAGGCCCGCCGCGGAGTCGGCCTCGGGCGTGAAGACGTTGAGGTTGAGCACACCGTCACCGGGGACGGAGGGCTCGGGGATGGTGGTGACCTCGGCGAAGGGCCGCCGCTGGGCGGTCGGCCCGTACGCGGTGGCGTCGAGGGGCTCGGTCCAGGGCTCGGGCGGCACGGGTGCGGCGAAGCGGAGGTCGCCGACGGGCGGCTGCGCGTACGGGATGCCGAGGAAGCGGACGCTGCCGTCGGCCCGCCGCTCGCCTCGGACGGGCCCTCGGGTGGTGGTGACGAGGGGCGCGGCGGTAGGCGTCATGGAGGCTCCTGGAGGATCACGTGACGCGGGCGCGCCGACGAGGAGGACAGGAAGGTAACACGTGTCACCATCACGTGTCACCCGTTGCCGTCCTGTGTCGTCCGCCGTGTCGTCCGCCGCCGTCACCGCGTCGCCGCCGAGGAGGAGTGCGCGCGGTGACTCCGCTGCGGGACGGGCCTCTTGACGATCCGTCCGTGGTGTCGCCGTGCCCGGCGCGGGTAGGACCGGTGAGGAACGTCGCGGTGGCAGGGGAGACGACATGGACGCGTCGACGGTGGTCGGGGTCCTGGTGGTGGCCGGCGGGGCGGCCCTGATGGCGACGGGCGTGGCCCGGAAGGGGCGGGCGATCCGCCCGCTGCGCCCCGCCAGGGCACGGGCCGCCGCCGAGCGCGCGGACTCCCGCGTCCTGCTGCGCGCGGCCGGGATGGCGATCGCCTCGGCGCGCGAAACAGCCGGCCACGGAGAGCCGGCGATCGTCACCGTCGAGGACGTGATGCGCCTGATGGCCGACCACGTCGGCCGCGCCGAGGTGCCCCGCGAGCAAGCGGCGGCGGCGCTCCGCCTCCAGTACGAACGCGCGGCGTGCGCCCGCGACTGCGTCACGGACGCGTTCACCTGAGCCTGGGCCCGGTCGCCCACGGCCGGGCACCGATGCCCCCTCCCCGATCGGGCGGCACCCCCCGATCACCCAGGGACCCGCGCCGCATCGGGCGCGTGGGCGCGGCGGTCGGGGCGGCCGGGGGACTGCGACGGGCCGGGGTCAGGACGGGGCGTCGACAGGCAGCGACGCCCCGCTCGCGCGTCGCCCGGCCGTCCGCGTCACTCGACCCCGGGCGGGATCGGCGTCGCCTGGTGGTAGTACATCCGCCAGCTCACGCCGTCACCGGCCAGGCGCCAGAGGGAGCTGCGGCGGGCACGCAGGCCGTCGATGACCGTTTCGTAGGTCAGGTGGACCAGGCCGGGGGCCAGGAGCGTGCCGGTCATCGCCGAGGGCTCGTAGCGCGGGCCGTCCTCCGTGCCACCGGTCATGTCGGGCAGCGCGGCGAGCATCCGGTCGTACGTCCAGCGGCGGCCGGAGGCTCCGACCTCGACGAAGTCGGGGTCGAGAAGGTCCCGGGCGAGCGCACGGGACGTCCGTACGGAGGGCTCCATGAGCCGCAGCTCCGCCGCGACGGCCGCGGCGACCGCGTCTTCCGCCGCCGCGTCCGCGGCCTCGCCCGACGTGCTCACAGGGCGATCCAGTAGCGCCGCTTGCGGCCGAGTTCGGTCTCGCGGACGTCCTCCAGGACACCGCCGTTGCGCTCGATCGTGCGCGCGGAGGCGATGTTGTCGTCGTCGCAGGTCACGAGGACCCGCGCGAGGCCGAGTGCGCGGGCCTCGGGCAGGACCGCGCCCAGCGCCCAGGTGGCGAGGCCCCGGCGGCGCGCGGAGGGACGGACGCTGTAGCCGATGTGCCCGCCGGCCCGCAGCAGGAGGTCGTTCAGATCGTGGCGCAGGTCGATCGCTCCCGCGTAGGCGCCGTCCTCGACGATCCACCAGTGCGTGGCATGCACCCAGCCCGCCGCGAGCGGGAGTGTCGGGTCGGCCTGCGCGCGCAGTCTCCCCACCCAGGCGGCGAAGACATCGGGATGGGCGAGGGCGTCCCCCTCCGCAAGCCTCATGCCGGCACCGTCCTGGTGGGCTCCGGGGCTCCACTCGGCGTGTGCTTCGAGCCAGGAGGTCTGCAGATGCGCGGTGGGGGCGACCAGTTCGGGCATAGGCGGGACGATAACAGGCCAACCCGTCGGCGGATCAGGGCATTCACGCGGGCGGTCGGGCGTCCGCGCTACTCGCCGGTGGCTCCGTCGAGGCGTTCGCGCAGCAGGTCCGCGTGACCGTTGTGACGGGCGTACTCCTCGATCATGTGGGCCAGGACGTAGCGCAGGGAGTACGCCTCCTCGCCCACGTGCCCGCGGTCGTCGAGCGAGTCCGCGGCGTCCACGACCGCGCGGGCCCGGGCGCACTCGTCACGCCAGACGGCGAACGCCTCGGCGACCCCGTCCTCGTCGAGGTCGTCGACGTCGAAGTCCGCCCAGTCCGTCGAACCGGGCGGAGTCCAGGGGCTGCGACTCCGCTCGCCGTGGACGACGTTCCGGAACCAGCCGCGTTCGACCTCGGCGGCGTGTCGCACCAGGCCGACGAGGGAGAGCCCCGAGGGGGCGATCGCGCGCCGCTTGAGCTGCTCGACGGTCAGCCCCGCGCACTTCATCTCCAGGGTGTCGCGCTGGAACTGGAGCATCGCGGTGAGCGTGGTGCGCTCGTCGGCGGTACGGGGCGGTTGCGTGCGGCGATCTTCGTTCATCGCGCCATCGTGCCCCGGCGCGACGACACCTTCTCCTCGTTTCCCGACCCAGGTGGCCGACGCGGCCTTCCTCACGGCGCGTCAGCCGAACGCGTCCGCGGCCGCCTTCAGGCGCGTTGCGCGTAGCCCCGTCGCTTCAGGCGCGTTGCGCGTAGCCCCCGAAGCCGACCCAGTCCACGGCCACGCAGGGTTCGTCGCCGAGCACCCAGGCGTCGTGCCCCGGTGCGACGGTGAAGAAGTCTCCGGGGCCCACCTCGAGCGATTCGCCGTCGTTCATGACGATCTTCATCCGGCCGCTGACGACATAGCCGACGTGGTCCGCCAGGCAGCTGTCCGTTCCGGCGATGGGCTTGACGTGCTTGGACCACTGCCAGCCCGGCTCGAAGACCGCCCTGCCGACGGGGCCGCGATCCGTGTTGACCAGGTCCAGTCGGCCCTTGCCGTCCTCGAAGGGACGGGTCTCATCTGCGGAGTCGAAGCTCCGGGACGCGATTCCGGTCATGTTCGTCCGCCTCCCGGCGGTGAGACGTGACAGCCCCCGAGTCCTCTTCCAGATTACGCCGAAGGGGCCGCGCCCGACGTCCCGTTGCCGCGGGCGCGGAACCGCTCCGGAAGGGGTCGGACCCGGTCGTACCGCATGCCCGCGCACCTCAGCGGCGGGGTGACGCACAGCGAATACTCCGTCACGCTTCGCCTTTCACCGGCCATTCATTGAACGGTCACCTTCTTTGGGGGATTCCCGCTAATCCACCACGCATTTTCTGTACAGATCCCTTATCGGACAGATCTACACATAAAGGCTAGATAAGAGCACAATGAAACCGCGGCATCACGCCGCAGGCACGGTCGGACGTGCAAGACGCCAGAAGGAGGCGAGTCGTATGTCTGACGTCTCTCACCGTCCTGGTGATATCAGGGGCCACCCGGACGCACCGGAAATGCGCGAGCGTTACTCCCGGATGCTGGAGACCCGGGGTGTCGCGGCGGTCGAGGAACTGGTGATCCTCGCCGGAATCTACGCCGCGATCTCCGGATGGGTGGTGCACTTCGCGGCCGCCCAGCCGGAACTCGCCCTCAGCAACCTGATCACCGGTATCGCCCTCGCGGTTCTGGGCCTCTGTATGTCGATGGCCCCGGAGCGTTCACAGGACCTGAACGTCGTCGTCCTGCTGCTCGGCGCATGGCTGATCATCGCCCCTTGGGTGGTCGCCCCCTCCGACGCCGGCACCGGCGCGATCGTGAGCAACGTCATCACCGGCGCATGCGTCTGCCTCTTCGCGCTCACGGCGGGCGGGCTCCTCATGAGCAAGACCAGGAGAACGGGATGAAGTTCTGATCCTCCCCCAAACGGCGCCCCATCCTCCGTATACGGGATGGGGCGCCGCCGTCGCCCCACTGGGCAAACCAGACACATCACCCCCCAACGCCCCACGTCAGGTAACGAATTGACCGACGGCGTTTCGGCCACATAAGTTCTGCGTAAGCTTGCTCCACAGGGACAGGCTCCCGCTCGCATTCCCAGTCCTTGGGGGGACTAAGTGAACTGGTACCTCGACGTTCTCAAGAAGTACGCGGTATTCAGCGGCCGTGCGCGCCGCAAGGAATACTGGATGTTCTTCCTGTTCAACATCATCGCGTACATCATCGTCGCGATCCTCGACGCGGTGCTCACCACGCAGCCGCTGCTGACCGGCATCTACGCGCTGGCCGTCTTCCTTCCCACGCTCGGCGTGACCGTCCGCCGCCTGCACGACACGGGCCGCTCCGGCTGGTGGATCCTGCTCGGCATCATCCCGCTCGTCGGCCCGATCATTCTCATCGTGTTCTACGCGACCGAGGGTGCCCCGACGGACAACGCCTACGGCTCGAACCCGAAGGCCGTCGCCGCGTACTAAGCGGTGCTGAGAAGCACCGCGCGAAGCCCCCGGAAGGCTCCCTTCCGGGGGCTTCGCCCTTTTCCGGCGCCGTACGCCCAGTGACGGTTCGTAGAATTTGCCGCCCGCTCCTTGTGCACCGTGGAGCACGACCCGCCTCCTCCCCCGCCCCTAGCCTCGCCGCAGCGGCGCGCGCAAAGGAACGAACGAGGGGCGGTACCGATGAACTGGCTCATCCACGACTACCGCGAGAGCGATCTCGCCGCGGTGGTCCACCTGATCGACACCACGGCCGAGCTCGGCCAGGAATCCGTGTTCTCCCTCGCCGAGTGCATCGGCGCCCTGACCTCCCGCCAGCCGGCGGTCGTCGCCGTCCACCAGGGCGTGCCCATCGGGACGGCGCTCGCCTGTGTGGCCGGGGAGCGGGCCTGGGTGATGCGGATCGCGATCGCCTCGGCATGGCGGGGCCGCGGCCTCGCCAGCGCCCTCCTGGTCGAGCTGGAACGACGCCTGGTCGCGGCGCGGGTCGGCCGGATCGCCTACGTCCTGCCCGAGGAGGACCTGCTCGGCGAGGGGCTCCTCAACGCCGGCTACACCCGCCAGCCGGCCGTCGCCTACTTCGAGAAGGTCGAGCCGCTGCACGGGCCCGCCGCCAACCTCCTCGAAGACCTCGGCGGCCGGCTGCTGCCCGGGGATCTCTGGGCGAAGGTCGCCGGCATGGAGCGCGAGAAGGATCTCATCGAACGACGGGTCGTGCTGCCGCTCGCCGAGCCGGAGCGCGCGGGGCGGCACGGTGTCCGGCCGCCGCGTGCCGTCGGCCTCTTCGGCCCGCCGGGCACCGGGAAGACGACCTTCGCCCGCGGGATCGCCTCCCGGCTCGGCTGGCCGTTCGTCGAGATCCTGCCCTCACGACTGGCGGACGAGGGCAATCTGGCGGCGGCGCTGCGCGCCGCGTTCGCCCGGATCGCCGAGCTGGAGCGGGTCCTGGTCTTCATCGACGAGGTCGAGGAGATCGCCCCGGTCCGTCAGGAACCGGCGCAGCCCGGTGGGATGCACGGCGTCACGAACGAACTGCTCAAGCTCATACCGGGCTTCCGCGAGCGGGACGAGCGGCTGCTGGTCTGTGCCACGAACTCGATCCGCTCCCTCGACCCGGCCTTCCTCCGCCCCGGGCGTTTCGACTACCTCATCCCGATCGGTACGCCCGACAAGGCCGCGCGAGCCGCGATCTGGGCGCGCTACACCGACGGCCGTCCGGACGTGGACATCGACGAACTGGTCGCGGCGAGCGACCTGTTCACACCCGCCGACATCGAGCATGCCGCCCGGATCGCCGCCCAGAACTCCTTCGAGCGCGATCTGGTCTCCGTCGGCGGACGGACGGCGGCCGAGGAGCGGACGCCGGGAGCCGGTACGGCGGACTATCTGGAAGCCATCGCCCAGTGCCGTCCGACCGTGACGCCCGAGATGATCACCCAGTTCGAGTCGGACATCACCACGCACGCCCGGTTCTGACGGGGACCGCCCGCCCGTTGCGCGATCCCTCCCGGTCGGGTGCCGACCCACGGCCGGTATCCGACCATGCCGTCGGTGGCCCGAATATCTTGGTCACGAACGCATGTCGCGACGACCGACCGACTGAGGGGGACTGGTCCCATGGAGCAGTACGAGGGGCTCGAGCTGATGACCGTCACGAAGACCGAGGAGCTGGAGTCCTGGCTGGAACAGCACCATGCCGACACCCCCGGGATCTGGCTGAGAATCGCCAAGAAGGGCAAGGGGGGCGAGTCGCTGACGATTCCGGAGGTGCTCGACTGCATGCTCTGCTTCGGCTGGATCGACGGACAGCGCAAGGGCGGGGACGGGGCGTACTACTTCCAGAAGTACACCCCGCGCCGGGCCCGCAGCCTCTGGTCGCTGGTGAACGTCCGCAAGGTCGACGCGCTGGTGGCGGCGGGCCGGATGCGCGAGCCCGGGCTCGCGGAGGTACGGGCGGCGCAGGCGGACGGACGGTGGGAGTCCGCGTACCCCTCCCAGGCGGAGGCGACCGTGCCCGACGACCTGGCGGCCGCGCTCGCGGCCGACGAGAAGGCCCGGACCTTCTACGAGCAGTTGGGGAAGACCGATCAGTACATGGTGATCCTGCGGCTGTGGCAGGCGCGCACGCCGAAGAACCGTGGCGAGCGGCTGGAGCGCATGATGGGGAAGCTGGCGGCCGGCGAGAAGGTCACCTGATCGCTCACGTCGTCCGGCGGTAGAGCACCTGGGGGGCCTCGAACTCCACGAAGGACGCGGCGTGGACCATCCCGATGGCCTCCAGGAGCCGCCGCGACCGGGCGTTCGCCTCCTGGGTCACCGCGACCACGCTCCGCGTGCTCTCCAGCGCCCGGTCGACGGCGGCGGCGACGGCCTCGCGCGCGTAGCCCTTCCCCCAGTGTTCGGGCAGGAACTGGTACGAGACCTCCGTCTCCCCGTCGCGCGACGCCGGCTCCACGGTGACGAGGCCGAGCAGCGTCCCGTCGGAGGCCCGGACGACCGCGTGGACGCCGGGCGCTCCGACGACCCGCCGCTGCCGGATCCGCACGACCTGGTCGATGACCGGGCCGCCGAGGTGGAAGCGGACGTCGGGGTCGGTCCACAGACGGGTGACCGCCGGCACGTCCCGCGTCCGCACCGGACGCAGCAGCAGCCGTTCGGTGGCGATGGTGCCGTCGGCGGGCGGAGCGGAGGGGACGTCCATACGTACGATCATCTCAGCTCCGCCCGGCCGCGCGGATGTGTCAGAGCCGCATCCTGCGTTGTACGGCGGCCAGGGCCCCGGCCCTGCGCCCCGGGACGCGCTCGCGGAGCGCGACGAGCGCGGGCCCCAGGTCACGGGCCCGAGCGGGGTCCTCGATCTGCTCCCACTGGTGATGTGCCCGGTCGACGGCGCCCTCGACGTCGGCCTCCCCGGGCTCCTGGCGCAGCCCGAGCCGGGCCTGGGCGGCCGCGATCCACAACTCGCAGCTGCGGGCGGGCTCGCCCGCGAGTCGGGCGAGATCGGCCCGCACCTCCATCCAGTGGACGGCCTGCTGGGACCGGGGCCCGTACCGTCGCAGAGCCTCCTGCTCCCACGCGACGGCCACCGCCACGGCCTCCCCGTGCCGCCCGGCCCGCGCCGCCGCGAGGATCGCGGGATGCGGATCGGGTACTCCGGCGGGGACCGCCGGGGCGGGCGGATCGCCGGGGGCGGAAGCCCCGGCGGGCGGGACGGCCGGCACGGCGCGGTCCGGGACGGGCACCGGGGCCCCCGAGGGAGCGGACACCGGGAGGGGAGCGACGGGCACCGGAAGCGGCCGGGGCGCCGCGACGGGGGCGGGAAGCGCTGACGGCAGCGGCGCCAGGTCCGGGGCGGGCACCGAGACCGGCCCGGGAGCCAGGTCGGAGGCCGGCACGGGAGCCAGGTCGGAGGCAGGCACGGGAACCCGCGCGGGCACCGCTGTCGGCACCGACGTCACGTCGGGGGCGGGCACCGAGACCGGTGCGGGAGCCCCGCGGCGGACCGGCGGCGGGTTCGGGGCGGGCACACCGAGGGGTGCCGGTGCCGGCCCGTGCCCCGGCAGGGGCAGCGCGCCCGGCGCGCCCGGTCCCTGTGCCGGGGTGAGCAGCAGCGCCTCCGTCCCGGCCTGCTGGGCCGCCGCCTCCGCGTGGAGATGGGGCAGTGGCGGGCGGGCTCCCGTGCGCCAGATCGTGGCGAAGTGGCGGAGGTACTCCGGGGTCACCGGGTCACCGCGGCGCGGTGCCGGGGCCACCCTGCCGTACAGCCGCGGGCCCGGGCCGAGGGAGAGGAGCGAGGGGACGGCGCCGAGGCGTTGCCACAGCTCGGGGTCGGCGACCAGGTCCGCCACCACCGTCGTGGTCCCCGGGCGTCGCGCCGCGAGTTCGGACGCGAGCCAGTGCCACGGCAGCCCCGTGTAGCGCAGCGTCGTCGGGGTGCTGCGGGCGAGCGCCAGGTGCGGCAGGTGCTGGCGCCGGTCGAGCTGGAGCTGGCCCACGAGGTAGACCGCTAGCGGCCCCGCCGTCGCCGCGGCAGCCCGCAGCCGGGTCAGTACGGTCTGCGGGTCCAGCGGGTCGGCCAGTTCGACGACCGTCGCCGCCGGAGTGCCCGTCAGCGCGCTCGGCGGCACCGCCGCCAGCGCGGGCAGCACCGAGGCCGCGTCCACCGCCCGTCCCCGCCCCGCCGGCGCCGCCGCCAGCAGCAGCGCCGTACCCACCGTGTCCACCTCGTCGTTCACCACACCTGCACCGTAACCTTCCCACCGCACCTTCTCGTTATCACCCCGATGGCCGACAATCGGTGGGCCTTTGACATATGCCAGAAGCACCACCGTATCGAGTGTTGCCAAATCTCTTACGGGCTGTCCTTGCCTGTGCAACAGTCGTATCCGGGCCTTGTTCCACAGATCGCCCGCCGCGCCTGTATCGGAGTACGACATGCCGTCCCATCTGTTCGCGGACCGTCCCGCTCAGCCGCCGGAGCCCGGCACGGTGGACGCGTTGATCTCGCAGACCCGTCGTCTGCGCGGTGACGTGGACGCCGTGCGCCGGGACGCGGTGCTGGACGAGGACGACCCGAAGAACCGCTGGCAGCGCGCCCTGTGCGACCTCGCCGTGCATCAACTCGACGATCTGGGCGCCCACTTGGGCCAGCTCAGAGCCGGCCTGCCGGACGAGCTCCCCGTCGTGACCGGTGCCGACACGATCGAGCCGGAGGCCGCCTCCGACCCCGGCGCCGCCTACGGTGCCCCGGCCCCCGCCCGCACCGGATCCCTGCTGCACCGCGTCGGCAGCGCCGAATGGAATCTGCTGACCGACGAGGTCAGCTGGTCCGAGGAGCTGTACCAGATCTTCGGCAGGACGCCCGAGGGCGGCCCGATGTCGCTCGACGAGCTGCCGTCGATGGTGTTCTCCGAGGACCAGACCCTGCTCCAGGCGATGGTGACGGACTGTCTGATCGACGGAAAGCCGATCGACGGCGAGTTCCGGATCGTCCGCACCGACGGCCGGGTCCGCACGCTCCACATGATGGGCGAGCCGGTCCTCGACGCCGACGGCTGCACCGCGTCCATGTGGGCCGTTTTACGGGACGTCAGCGAACTGCGCCGCAGCGAACGAGCCGTCCGCGAGTCCCGGGACAGCCTGCAGCGCCGCCGCCACATCGAACGCACCGAGCGCAGGGTCGCCGTCGAACTGCAGGAGGCGGTCCTGCCGCCATGGCGCGGCTCCCTGAGCTTCGCGCACAGCGGCCCCGGCGCCCCGCTCGACGTCGCCGGCCACTATCTGCCCGCCGCGACGACCGGCCTGATCGGCGGCGATTGGTACGACGCGCTCGCCCTCCCCGACGGGGACGCCCTGCTGACGGTCGGTGACCTCACCGGGCACGGTGTCGCCGCCACCTCCTCGATGGCCATGCTCCTCGGCGCACTGCGCGGGATGGCGGTGGCCGGTATCAGGCCCGGCGCCCTGATGGGCCATCTCAACCAGCTGCTGGAGACCTCGGTGCAGCCCGCGCTCGGCAGCGCGATGTGCTGCCGATACGACCCGGCGAGCCAGACGCTCTCCTGGGCACAGGCGGGCCACCCCGCCCCGCTGCTCTTCCGCAACGGAACGGGGCGCGCGCTGAAGCGACCCGACGGCGTGCTCCTCGGCGCGACGGCCGCGGCCGCCTACGAGGAGTCCGAGATCCGACTCCTCCCCGGCGACCTGCTGATGCTGCACACGGACGGACTCACGCGCCGCGACGGCATGGACGACACGGGTACCCGGCGCCTGCTCGAACTGGCGCCGCGGCTGGCCGGCGCGCGGGACGCCCAGGAGTGCGTCCGGTCCGTCGTCGAGGAGTTCGGCCAGGCACCGCGCGAGGACGACGCCTGCGTGATGGTGGTCCAGGTCGGTCGGTAGACAGGGAGCTCAGGAGGGCATACCGGCAGGACCGGTGTGCCCTTTCTCGTATGTACGGGGTGGGTGGCGGACGCCGCCGAGGGCGGCCGGCCGCGCCGGGCCGCCTCAGATCGTGCCGGACCTCGGCCGCTTCGCGGCGGGCTTGGGCAGCGCGAGCTCGATCTCCTCGCGCAGATCCTCGATCTTGGCGTAGCCGGCGTACTGCCCGGTCAGCCGGTACATCTCGCGCAGCCGGTCCCAGGTGCGGTGCGAGGAGGTCTCGCCCATGGAGACGAGCGCGAGCCGGGCGTACCGGTCGGCCTGCTCCGGGTCGTCGGCGATGAAACAGGCCGAGGCGAGCGAGATGTAGTCGAAGAGCTTGGAGCGGTTGTGTCCGTTGCGGCGCAGTTCGAGCGCCAGCTTGGCGTGGCGCTGGGCCGGGACGGCGGCCGACGGATCGTGCTCGGCGAGGGTGCGGAAGGCGAGGGCCTGCATGCCGTGCATGTCGGCGTCGTCGAAGTTCTGCATCCAGCTCGGCGGCGGCACGTCCGAACGGTCCGAGACGAAGAGGTCCTCGGCCTCGCCGAGGGTGCGGCGCATCGCCTGGCCCTTGCCCATGGACGCCTGCGCCCATGCCTCGATGGTGTGCAGCATCGCCTGGGTGCGCGGCAGGACCTCCTCGCCCGAGCCCGACTTGGCGAGCTTCATCAGGTCGAGGGCGTCGTCGGGCCGGCCGAGGTGAACCATCTGGCGCGCGGCGCGGGACAGGGCTTCGCCCGCACGTGGCCGGTCGCCACCCTCGCGGGCCGCGTGGGCGGCGATGACGAAGTACTTCTGGGCGGTGGGTTCGAGGCCCACGTCGTGGGACATCCAGCCGGCGAGGACCGCCAGGTTGGCCGCCACGCCCCACAGACGTCGCTGGAGATGATCGGGGTGGTGGTAGGCGAGCATTCCGCCCACTTCGTTCAACTGTCCTACGACTGCCTTGCGTTGGAGTCCGCCGCCACGGGAGGCGTCCCAGGCGCGGAACACCTCCACCGAGCGCTCCAGCGCCTCGATCTCCTCCGACCCGATGGGGGCGGCCTCGTAGCGGTCGAACCCAGCGGGGTCGGCGTGGAGGGGATCGTTGGCGCGGGGGGCCTGCGCGGCGACGCGCGCGGGGTCGGTGTGGAGCCAGTCGTGCATGGCGCTGGTGAGTGCGGAGCCGGCGGCGAGCACGGCGCCCGCGCCCATCAAGCCGCGTCGGTTGAGCATGAGGTCCATTCCCGTGAATTCGGTGAGGACCGCTGCCGTACGCTCGGGCGCCCAGGGCAGCCCGTCAGGGTTGTCGTTGTTCCTGACGTTCTGCCGTTTCCCGGCGCGCCCGTGTCGTACGAACCCGAGGTCCTCGATGGTCACGACACGGCCGAGTCGCTCGGTGAACAGAGCCGCCAGCACCCGGGGGACGGGATCGCGCGGGGTCTCCCCCATGTCGATCCATCGCCTCACCCGCGAGGTGTCGGTCGACAGTTGCGGGTGGCCCATGGCCGCCGCCTGCCGGTTGACGAGTCTCGCGAGCTCTCCCTTGGACCAGCCGGCGAGGCCGAAGAGGTCTGCCAGGCGGGTGTTGGTCTGTCCGGTCACGTCTAAGCCCCCAGGTTCTCGGCTGAGTTGACAGTAGCCCCCTGTCATAGGGCTGGCGACTATTCGCCATGCTTCGCCAGGGTGCGCCCGATGTTCCGCCACCCGCGCCCGGGTGTCAGGTAGGAACGCGCCACCCCGCCCCGGTAACCGGCCCTCATTCCCCAGGGTGCGGACCGGAGGCCGGGCGGGGCGACGCATGCAACTCGTCGGCACACGAAGGGATCTGTCTCCTCCATGTACACAGCATCGTCCTCCGTGTCCGCCCCGCCCCGGCCGCAGCACCGTTCCGTGCCGGCCGGCAGCGGACCGTATCTCGCCCCCGCCCCTCCGGCGGGCCGTGCGAGGCGCTGGGCGGGCCCTGCCGCTCAGACTCCCAGCGGGAGAATCGACCTGTCGGGCCCTCAGGGGGCCCAGGTGCGGATGGCGATCGCCTCCGTCCACCGGATCTGCCCGGAGTTCAACCCGGTGCAGGTACTCCGCCGCAGCGGGCGTTCCGTACTGATCGTCGGGACCACCGGACGGACCACCGCGGTCGCGAAGTGTTTACTGGACCACTCCCCCGCGTGGGTCGAGCGGTTCCAGCACGAAATAGCTGCTTACCGCTCGTTCGTCCGACACCGCCCGCCCGTGCGTGCCCCGCGGCTGATCGCCGCGGACCCCGACAACGGCACGCTGGTGATCGAGCGGATGCCCGGACGGGCGGCGGCTCTGACCCGTCACCCCCTGGAGGCCCCGCCGCGCGCGGATCTGCGGGCGGCGCTCGGTGCGATCGCCCGGCTGAACGCCTGGCGGCCACCGGCCGGGACCTTCGACGCTCCGCTCGACTACGGTTCGCGCATCGCGCGCTACCACGAGCTGGGGCTGTTCACCGACCGGGACCGTGACGACCTGCAGAAGCTTCTGCACGGCCTGGCGCAGGCCGGCGGACGCCAGGGCATGGGCCAGTTCTGCCACGGCGACGCCCTGCTCTCCAACATCCTGCTCTCCCCCGCGGGGCCGGTCCTCGTCGACTGGGAGCACGCGGGCTGGTACCTGCCCGGCTACGACCTGGCGACGATGTGGTCGGTGCTCGGTGACGCGCCGCTCGCGCGCCGCCAGATCAGCCAGCTCGCCCAGCAGGCGGGGGCGGCGTCCCGGGACGCCTTCCTGGTGAACCTGATGATCGTGCTGACACGGGAGATCCGGACCTACGAGACGGCGGTGCAGCGCACCATCAAGGAAGCGCCGCCCGCCGGTTCGGTCCCCGTTCCGTCCGGTGCGGTCTCGCCCGGTGAGGAGCAGCGGCTGCTGCTGCGGCGGCTGCACGACGACTGCGCCATGGCACGGCGGGCCGTGCGCGCCGCGGTCGGTACGCGGTGAGGCCGCCCCGACCGGCCCCACGGGGGTGACACATCGCGCACCCGGTGCCGACACACCGGGCGCGCGGTGTGTGTTCTCCCCTCTCCCCCCACGTCTCATTGGTCCACTCCACTGACGCGCCGCAGGCCCGCGCCCCTTCGTCGCGAAACTCCGCGACATGCCACCTGACATGGGAAATCCCGTGTGGTGAAGGGTGATTGACGGATCGTCCGGAAGCCGATACCCCTGTACGGGTTCGGCCTCGCACGCCCCCTCATCACCCCACGCATCCGGAGGCTGCCTTGCACCGTTCCGCGTCGCACAGACGGGGCGCCCGGACGGTGGGCGCCGTGGCGTCCGCCGCTCTGCTGTTCCCTCTTCTCTCGGCCGCACCGACGGCCACCGCCGGGCCACTGGAGGCCGGATCGCTCCAGCGGCAGTTCGCCGCCGCCGCCGAGCGCCAGGGCGTTCCGCCCGGTGTGCTGCTCGCGGTGTCATACCTCCAGTCGCGGTGGGACGCGCACGGCGGGGCTCCGAGCGTGACCGGCGGCTACGGCCCCATGCACCTCACCGACGCCGTGACCGCGCTGGCCCAGGCACCGCACCACTCGCACGGCGAGGAGGACGCCCGGGGCGACGACGCGCGTGCCGCGCGCCACGGGGCGACGGAGGCCGCGGCGCTGCCCACGGCTGCCGACCTTCCGGACCGCCTCAGGACGCTGGACCGCGCCGCGCGGCTGTCCGGGATCCCCGCGGAGGAGCTGCGGACCAGCACGGCCGCGAACATCGAGGGCGGTGCCGCCCTGCTCGCCGCCGCGCAGCGGGCGTCGGGCCGGCCGCTGAGCCCGGACCCCGCCGACTGGTACGGGGCGGTGGCCCGCTACTCCGGCGCCGACGACACCGCCACCGCGTCGTCCTACGCCGACGACGTGTTCGACGTGCTCCGGAGCGGTGAGAGCCGTACGACCGACAGCGGGCAGGTGGTGACGCTCGCGGCCGACCCGGATGTCGCTCCCGCGACCGGTCAGCTGGAGTCGCTGGGGCTGCGCGAGCCGAGGACCGGGCCGACGGAGTGCCCGCGCACGGTGGCATGCGAGTGGATCCCGGCGCCGTACGAGGAGTTCGGGGACGGGGACTACGGCAACCACGACAAGGCGAACCGGCCCGCCTCCCAGTCCATCGACTACATCGTCGTCCACGACACGGAGGCGACCTGGGACGTCACCCTCAAGCTGGTGCAGGACCCCACGTACGTGTCGTGGCAGTACTCGTTGCGCTCCTCCGACGGGCACATCGCGCAGCACCTGCCGCTGAAGGACGTCGGCTGGCACGCGGGCAACTGGTTCGTGAACGCCAAGTCGGTGGGCCTGGAGCACGAGGGCTTTCTGACGGCGCCCGACTCCTGGTACACGGAGGCGATGTACCGGACCTCGGCGCGACTGGTGCGCCACCTGGCGCAGCGGTACGACATCCCGCTCGACCGGCAGCACATCCTCGGCCACGACAACGTGCCCGGTACGGTCACCTCGACGATCCGCGGGATGCACACCGACCCGGGGCCGTACTGGGACTGGGCCCACTACTTCCGGCTGCTGGGCAGGCCGTTCACGCCGACCGCGGGCCCGAACGCGGGTGTGGTCACGATCCGGCCGGACTACAGCGCCCACCAGCCGGTGTACACCGGCTGCGTGACGGCGGGAGAGGCATGCGCGCCCCACGGCAGCGGCGCGGTGCGACTGCACACGGCGCCCCGTGCCGACGCCCCGCTGGTGAAGGACGTCGGCCTGCGGCCGGGTGGCGAGGGGTCGACGACGGGGGTCAACGACACCGGGGCGCGGGCCTCGACCGGACAGCAGTACGCGGTGGCGGAGCGCGACGGCGACTGGACGGCGATCTGGTACCTGGGGCAGAAGGCGTGGTTCCACAACCCGGTGAAGCGGCCGACGGCGGTGAACTCCCGGGGTCTCGTGCTGACCCCGAAGGAGGGGGCGACCGAGGTCCCGGTGTACGGGCGCGCCTACCCGGAGGCTGCGGCGTACCCGGCCGGGGTGCCGGTACAGGCGGTGTCACCGCTGCCGTACCGACTGCTCGCGGGCCAGTCGTACGTGGTGGGCGATCGCACCCCGGGCGAGTACTACTTCGCGCCGGTGTTCGACACGACCGGTCATCGGGTCGTCCGTGGCCAGGAGGAGTACTACGAGATCCAGTTCGGCCATCGGGTGGCCTTCGTGAAGGTCTCCGACGTGCGGGTTTCCCGCTCCTGAGCGGAGTGCCCGACGGGGCGCGGGCGGTGTCGACAAGCGCGGGGGCGCGTCGACACCGCGCGCGCTCATATGACTAACCCGGGTGCGGCGTGGGCCACATGGGGGCGGGGTAGGGCTCGGCCGGACATCGCCCACGCTCACCGAGAGGCCCCGCACGCATGTCTCAGCCCTTCGTTCTGCCGGATTTCTACGTCCCGTATCCGGCGCGGCTCAACCCCCACGTGGAGACCGCCCGCGTGCACACCCGGGAGTGGGCCCGGGCGATGGGGATGCTGGAGGGCTCGGGCGTCTGGGAGGAGCACGACCTGGAGTCCCACGACTACGCGCTCCTGTGTTCGTACACCCACCCCGACTGCGACGCCGAGGCGCTGTCCCTGGTGACCGACTGGTACACCTGGGTCTTCTTCTTCGACGACCACTTCCTGGAGATCTTCAAGCGAACCCAGGACCGGGCGGGCGGCAAGGCGTATCTGGACCGGCTGCCGGCGTTCATGCCGAGGGACCCGGCGACGGCGATGCCGGACCCGGCGAACCCGGTCGAGGCCGGGCTCGCGGATCTGTGGACCCGGACGGTCCCCGCCATGTCCCCCGCGTGGCGTGCGCGGTTCTCGGAGGCCACCGAGGCCCTGCTCTACGAGTCGCTGTGGGAGCTCGACAACATCAACGAGGGGCGGATCGCCAATCCCGTCGAGTACATCGAGATGCGCCGCAAGGTCGGCGGAGCGCCGTGGTCCGCCGGGCTCGTCGAGTACGCGGCGGGCGCCGAGGTCCCCGAGCGGGTGGCGCACTCCCGTCCGCTGCGCGTACTGCGGGACTCCTTCTCGGACGCCGTGCATCTACGGAACGACCTGTTCTCGTACCAACGGGAGGTCGAGGACGAGGGGGAGAACAGCAACGGGGTGCTGGTCCTGGAGAAGTTCCTCGGGTGCACGACCCAGGAGGCGGCCGAGGCCGTCAACGATCTGCTGACCTCACGGCTGCAGCAGTTCGAGAACACGGCTCTCACCGAGGTTCCGGGGCTCTGTCTGGAGCAGGGGCTGGGTCCCGGGGAGTGCGCGGCGGTCGCCGCGTACGCGAAGGGGCTGCAGGACTGGCAGTCCGGGGGCCACGAGTGGCATCTGCGGTCCAGTCGCTACATGAACGAGGGCCTGGACACCGGACCTTCGCGGTTCGACGGCGTGCTCGGCACGTCCGCGCTCGACATCCGCACCCTCTTCGGGCGCCCCGCCGCGGCGCGGCTGCGGACCCTCACGCATGTCCCGCACCAGAAGGTGGGACCCTCGCCGCTGCCCGAGTTCGACCTCCCCTACGCCCTGTCGCTGAGCCCGCACCACCAGGAGGCACGGCGGCTCTCGGTCGACTGGGCGGAGCGGATGGGGCTGCTCGACGACATCTGGGACCGGCCGATGCTGGAGGGCTTCGACTTCGCGCTCTGCTCGGCGGGCCTCGACCCGGACGCCACCGCGGAGGAGCTGGAACTCAACGCCGAGTGGTTGACGTGGGGCACGTACGGGGACGACTACTACCCGCTCGCCTTCGGCCGGCCGCACAACCTGCTGGGCGCCAAGGAGTGCACCGAGCGCCTCAAGTCCCTTGCCTCCGTGGGTGATCCAGCCGCGGGTAGGGCGTCCGCGGTCACGCCGATCGAGCGGGCGCTCGCCGATCTGTGGGCCCGTACGACGGCCCCGATGGCGACGGAGGCGAGGGAGCAGCTGCGGACCGCGCTCCACGCGATGCTGGACAGCTGGATGTGGGAGCTGCTCAATCAGACCCAGCACCGGGTGCCCGACCCGGTGGACTACATCGAGATGCGGCGCACGACCTTCGGCTCCGAGCTGACGATGCTGTTGTGCCGGCTGCGCCACGCGGAGGCACTGCCTCCGGGGATCTACCGTACGGGCACGGTCCGCACGCTGGAGAACGCGGCGGCGGACTACGCGGCGCTCCTCAACGACCTCTTCTCGTACCGGAAGGAGGTCGAGGTCCAGGGCGAGATCCACAACGGCGTTCTGGTGCTGCAGACGTTCTTCGACTGCGACTACCCGACGGCCGTGTCGATGGTCGACGATCTGATGCGGGGGCGCCTGCGCCAGTTCGAGCATGTGAAGCGACACGAACTGCCCATGCTGTACGAGGACTTCGCGCTGGGCACGGCCGGGCGGGCCGCGCTGGAGGCGTACGTGCGGGAGTTGGAGGACTGGCTGGCCGGCATCCTCAACTGGCATCGGGGCGTACGGCGTTATGGAGCCGACGAGACGCGCTCGGGCGGCGGTGCGGCGGCGCTGGTGCGGCTGGGCGCAATCGGGATCGGGACGTCGGCGGCACGGGTGGGCACGCTGTTCGCCCCGTGAGACGGTGACGGCGGGGGCGGGGCGCCCTAGGAGGAGCGGCCCCGCAGCTCGTCCAGTTCGCGGCGCTCGCGCTTGGTGGGGCGGCCGGCGCCGCGGTCGCGGACACCGGCCAGCGCCACGTGCTCGCGCGGGGGCGGCGGCGGACTGTTGTCGACGTACGCCTCGGCGGCGACCGGCGGACCGACGCGCTTGGTCAGGAGCTGCTTGACCTCGACGATCCGCTCCCGGCCACCGTGGAAGACCCGGACCTCGTCGCCGGGCTTCACCGGCTGCGCGGGCTTGGCCCGCTCGCCGTTCACCTTGACGTGTCCGGCCCGGCAGGCCGCGGCGGCCTGGGAGCGGGTCTTGGTCAGACGGACCGCCCAGATCCAGCTGTCGACGCGTGCGCTCATCGGCCGCCGTCTCCCCGTCAGCCCTGCTGGAAGAGTTCGGCGGGCAGCGGCTTGAGGAGGGCGTAGAGATCGTCGGTGATGGGCCGGTCCCAACTGGCGATCGTCACCAGGACATTGTCGCTGCGGTCGAACTGCACGCAGGAGATCCGGCTCTCGGAGAGCTTGATGCGGCGCACGATGAGCAGGTTGTCCCCCTGCATCACGGGCATGTCCTCGGTCTCGAGGACCTCCACCGGCTCGTCGTTCTCCAGGGCCGCGAGGAGCTGCGCGACCTCGAAGGGGATCTGGCCGTCGGCGAGCTCACGGGCCGGGGAGCCCTCCGGCAGATTGCCGATGATCATCGCGGGGCCGCGGCCGCCGAACAGGTCGTAGCGCAGGAAGACACCCTGGCAGCTGCCGTCGGGGGCGGGCAGCAGACCGGCGCCGAGGTTGCCGGGCCAGTCCCCCGGGTCCATGGCCAGGACGTCGAAGTCCGGGCCCGCGGGTGTGGCGGCGCTGCGGCGGCGGAGGAAGGACATAGGGCCATGGTACGTGTCCCGGACCCCGATGCGACGCGCCGGGGCGGGTCTGGTGACCGGGCCGTCGTGGCCGTGGCAGAGCGGTGCGCAGGCGGGTCGTCGTGGTCCCGGCATGCCCGGGCGGGGGTGGTCGGTCGTGGGCCCGGCACGCCGGTGCGGCGGCGGGCCGTCGTGATCCCGGCACGGCGGTCCGGAGGCAGGTCGGCGTGGTCCCCGCACGCCGGTGCCCGGCCCGGCGGCAGCCCGTGCGCCGGAGGGCCCGGTGGGCGAACCGTGGGCTCAGCCGGGGCTGCCGGACCCGGGCGTCTCGCGGCCCGTCTTGCGCAGGGCCTGGGGGAGGCCCGCGCGGTCGGTGCCCAGCTTGCGGTAGACCGAGGACAGCAGCTGCGTCACGGTGGCCGCGTCGGCCTCCAGGGCGGCCACCGCGTCCTCGCCACGGACGGTGATCTGGGCGGCGGCGTGCTCACGCGCGGTGAGCGTGTCCGTGCCGGCCGGGTGGAGGGTGCGGGGCTGCAGACCGGCGGCGGTGAGCTCGGCGCGGGCTTCCTGTCCCAGGCCGTCCGCG
Organism: Streptomyces sp. NPDC047971; assembly: GCF_040653355.1. Lineage (NCBI taxonomy): Bacteria > Bacillati > Actinomycetota > Actinomycetes > Kitasatosporales > Streptomycetaceae > Streptomyces > Streptomyces sp. NPDC047971. The sequence goes on from NZ_JBEZNW010000002.1 coordinate 78,119, forward strand.
CCGCAGGTCTGCGCGGCCTCCAGACCTCGGTAGAGGTACTCCGCGGCCTCGTCCGTGCGGCCGGTGCGGCGCAGAGCCGCGCCGAGGGCGACGAGGGAGCGCGCCAGCTCGTACGCCGCGGGCGACCGCTCCAGCCAGTCGACGGACTCCTCCAGGAGCTTCACCCGCTCGTCCCCGCCCGTGACCTCCGCGGTCACCCGCAGCGCCTGGCCGATCGCGGACGGCGCGCCGTACTGGCGGGCTCGGGCGACCGCCTCCAGCGCGGTTCCCCGGGCCCGCTCGGGGGTCTCGCACGCCTCGGCGAGGGCGAGGTGGAGCTGCCAGGGGCACCAGGCGGGGTTGCGCATCCCGCGCGGGTCGAGGCGGCGGCCGACCGCGGACAGCTCCGCGGCCGCCTCCTCGGTGCGCCCCCTCGCCAGGAGCAGTTCGGCGTGGACGGTCTGGGAGTCGGGGAAGGTGACGGCGGCGGGGAACGGCTCGCCGAAGTCGTGCGTACGGGCGATCCGGTCGGCCTCCTCGACCCGTCCGCGGGCGAGCAGCACCTCGATCATGACGCCGACCGCGTACCACTGGGCGGGGGTGCGGGGGCCGACGCGCTCGGCGAGGCGCAGCCCCGCGCGGACGAAGTCCTCGGCCTCGACGAGGCGGCCGCGCCGGTAGCGGATGTAGCCGAGGAGGGTGTACGCGAAGGAGAGGTGGGCCCCGCGCCAGCCCTGGCGCTCGAACTCGGCGGTGCCGGCCGCGAAGAGCTCCTCCGCGCGCCCGGGCCGGTCGGCGTAGAGGAAGGTCAGCGCCACCAGGACCGGGACCTCGAAGCCACGGCTCTCGTCCGCCCAGCTCAGGCCGCCCTCCAGCGCGCGCTCGGCGTGTCCGACGGCGACCGCGGAGGGTTCGGCGCGCAGGGTGGCGTCCCAGGCGCGCAGTCCGATGACGTACCGCTCGGTGAGGTCACGGCCGGTGAGCCGGTCGGCGAGCCGGGAGAGCCGGCGGGAGCGGGCGGGCGAGTCGGGCTCGTCGGCGCGGAAGGCGTCCCACATGAACTTCTCCGCCTGCATGCGCAGGCGGCTGCGGGCGTCGGTGGTGAGGCGGGACTCGCGGCCGAGGAGTTCGGAGGCCTCGACGAGCCGGTCGCTGTGGGCGAGGACCTGGGAGAGCCGGTAGACGATGCCGTGGCGCAGGGCCGGGTCGGAGATCGGCTCCGCCAGGGCGGCCCGCAGGTGGTTGACGGTGGTGGCGGGCTCGGTGAGCAGGGAGGCGCTGCCGAGCTCGAAGAGGACGGCGGCGCGGTCGTCGTCGGCGGGTGGTTCGCGCAGGGCGCGGGCGAGGAAGCGGCGGGCCGCGTCGGGGGCGCCGGCGCGCAGGTTCTCGTAGGCGGCGGCGCGGAGCTGTTCGACGACCCAGGGGTCGCCCTCGGGGTGGGTCTCCAGGAGGTGCCGGGCGGCGGCGCCGGCGCCGAGGCCCGCGTCGATGACGCACCAGGCGGCCTGCCCGTGCAGCGCGACGCGGGTGGCCGGGGGGATCGCCTTGTAGACGGCGGTGGCGATCAGCGGGTGGACGAATTCGAGGGTCTCGGTTCCGGCGAGGATGCGGGCGTCGCGCAGCCGCTCGGCGCAGTCGGCGACGGCCTCTCCGCCGAGTCCGGCGACCGCGCCGGCGAGCTGCGGGGAGATCTCGGTGCCGAGGACGGCGCAGGCCCAGGCGAGGCGGACGGTGGCGGTGCCGAGCCGTTCGAGGCGGGCGGCGAGTCCGCTGCCCTTCGCGGCGGCGGCGAGGTCACGGAGTTCGTGGGCGCCCTCCGCGGTGGGTTCGAGGCCGCGGTCGCGGACCTTGGCGGCGAGTTCGACCGCTTCGAAGGGGTTGCCGGACGTGACGGCCCAGCACTCCCGGCAGAAGGTGTCGTCGGCGTGGGCGCCGACCCGGTCGCGCACCAGGCGGGCGATGGCGGACGAGGTGAGCGGTTCGAGTCCGAGGGGACGCTGGCCCGAGCGCCGGCCGGTGAACTCCTCTCCGGTGTCCGGGAGTTCGTCGGGACGGTAGGCGACGACGAGGAGCATCGGCAGCTCTTCGGAGCGGGGCGCGAAGGCGGAGAGCCAGCCGAGGGACTCGGGGTCGGCCCAGTGGGCGTCGTCGAGGACGACGACGAGCGGCGCGCGTCGGACGGCGAGGTGGGTCAGCACCCAGTCGAGTCCGTCGCGCAGCCCCTGCGGGTCGGGAGGCGACCCCTCACCCGCGGTGCACAGGCCGAGGGCGGGGCCGACGATGTCGTACCAACTGCCCAGCTGCGTGCGGAGTTCGGTGTCGGACGAGGCGGCGAGCTGGGGCTGGAGCAGCTGCCGGGCGACATGGAACGCGACCTGCTGTTCCTGGTCCCCGCCGCGGGCGGAGAGGACGGCGCAGCCCTTGGCGGCGGCGCGCCGCCGGATCTCGGCGAGCAGCGTGGTCTTGCCGAGCCCGGCGGGTGCGGCGTAGGTCAGTACGCCTCCGCGCGGGGCGCGGACTCCCCGCGGGTGGGAGGCCCCGGCGCCCTGGCCCGCCGACTGCCCGGGGGCGTCCTGGTCGGCGTGCTCCGTCCCCGCGTCGGGCCGTGCCGGAGGCGCCGCCCCGCCGGGGGCGTCCCGGTCCTCGTGCTCCTTCGGGGGCCGCGGGACCGCCGGGTGCCCGAAGGCGCTCGGGTGCCCGCGCTGCGGCCCTTCGGCCGGGCCCGTCAGAAGGCGCAGCCGGTGGCCCTCCGGTGCCACCCGCTCCGCGGCTTCGCGCGGGAGCGGGAAGCGCTCGGCCGACGCGGGCGTCGTCGGCCACGGGTCGTCGCCGCCGAGACCCGTCAGCAGGTTCAGCGCCTCCTCCGCCGCGGCGAGTTCGGCATCGCGCTCGAAGAGTCCGAACCCACGGCGGCCCGCTCTGTCGCTCCGTACTGTCACGTTCCACCCCCACGCCGGGGGCGCACACCCGGCGCGCGGATGAGTGCGGCCGGGCCGAGGCCCCGCGAAGATCCCAGCGTACGCCCGTGAGCGCCCCCTGTGACGGTTAGACGGAAGACCGGGTGGCGCGCGTCGCGAGCCGGTTGAGGACGGTCAACGCCTCCTCGGCGCGGGCGTGTTCGACGAAGAGGTGGTCGTGGTGGAATCCGGCCACGACGTTGCAGCTCAGCCCGGCCTCGGCGAGTGCGCGGGCGACGGCGGCGGTGAGTCCGACGGCGTCGAGGGCGGAGTGGACCCGCAGCGTGATCCAGCCGGCGACGTAGTCGTACGCGAAGGAGGCCGCGTCGGCCTCCTCCTGGCGCACGACGAGGGTGAGCCCCTCGCGCTCGGCGATGGTGGCCACCGGGACGACACCCGCCGGAGCGGGGCCGTCCACGGTGACGAAGACGTAGCGGCCGGGGTTCAGTTCGGGCCGCATCCCGGCGACGAGCCGGGTCAGATCACGCTCTGCACTCATGATCACCACCCTAGGGCGGGCGGGACCACCGGCAGGGCCGGCGGCACGTCAGGTCAGGTCGAACTCACCTTCGCGTGCGTTGACCACGAACGCCCGCCACTCGGCCGGAGTGAAGATCAGTGACGGCGCCTCGGGCCGCCCGCCGTTGCGCATCGCGATGAAGCCCTCCACGAAGGCGATCTGGACGTCTCCCGCTCCCTGGCTGCTCGACCGCCAGTCGGCTCCGCTGAGGTCGAGTTCCGGCTTGTCCCAGCCCGCGAAGGCGTGCTGGGTGGTGGTGCTCTCCGCCACGTCCGTGCTCCTCCCGCATCACGCGACATCGTCGTCCGAGGGCTCAGGGTAGCGAGCGGCACCGGGTGCCGACAGACCTCAGACCGCCGGTGGCCGGTCCCCCACGAGCCACATCGAGAAGAACTGCGCGCCCCCTCCGTAGGCGTGTCCGAGCGCCCTGCGCGCCCCGTCCACCTGGTGTTCCCCGGCCTGCCCGCGCACCTGGAGCGCGGCCTCCGCGAAGCGGATCATCCCGGAGGCGCCGATGGGGTTGGTGGAGAGCACTCCGCCCGAGGGGTTCACCGGCAGGTCGCCGTCGAGTTCGGTGACTCCGGCCTCGGTGAGCTTCCAGCCCTCGCCCTCCTCGGCGAAGCCCAGGTTCTCCAGCCACATCGGCTCGTACCAGGAGAACGGGACGTACATCTCGACGGCGTCGATCTCCCGGCGCGGGTCGGTGATCCCCGCCTGTCGGTAGACGTCGGCGGCGCAGTCCTTGCCGGCCTGCGGCGAGACGAAGTCCTTGCCGGCGAAGAGCGTGGGCTCGCTGCGCATCGCGCCCCCGTGCACCCACGCGGGCGGGCGGGGCGCACGCGCGGCACCCGCCCTGTCGGTGAGGACCATCGCGCAGGCGCCGTCGGAGGACGGGCAGGTCTCCGAGTAGCGGATCGGGTCCCACAGCATCGGTGACGCCTGGACCTTCTCCAGCGTGATGTCGTGCTCGTGGAGGTGGGCGTACGGGTTCTTCAGCGCGTTGCGCCGGTCCTTGTACGCGACGAGGGAGCCGACCGTGTCGGGGGCCCCGGTGCGCCGCATGTAGGCGCGGACGTGCGGGGCGAAGAAGCCGCCCGCCCCGGCGAGCAGCGGCTGCTGGAACGGGACCGGCAGGGACAGGCCCCACATGGCGTTCGATTCGGACTGTTTCTCGAAGGCGAGGGTGAGGACGGTCCCGTGGACGCGGGCGGCCACCAGGTTGGCGGCGACGAGCGCGGTGGATCCGCCGACGGAACCGGCGGTGTGGACGCGGAGCATGGGTTTGCCGGCCGCGCCGAGCGCGTCGGCGAGGTACAGCTCCGGCATCATCACGCCCTCGAAGAAGTCCGGGGCCTTGCCGATGACGACGGCGTCGATGTCCGCCCAGGTCAGTTCGGCGTCCGCGAGAGCGCGTTGGGCGGCCTCGCGGACGAGTCCGGCGATGGAGACGTCGTGCCGGGCGGCGACGTGCTTGGTCTGGCCGATCCCGACGACGGCGACTGGCTCCTTAGGCACGGTGCTCCCCTTCCAGGACGGCGACCAGGTTCTGTTGCAGGCAGGGGCCGGAGGTGGCGTGGGCGAGGGCGCGGTCGGAGGCGCCCCGGTGGATGCGGGCGGCTGCCTCGCCGAGCCGGATGAGGCCGGCGGCCATCATCGGGTTGGCGGCGAGCGCTCCGCCGGACGGGTTGACCCTCACCCTGTCGTCGAGGTCGAGGGCTCGGCGGAGCACGACCTCCTGGGAGGTGAACGGCGCGTGCAGTTCCGCGGTGTCGACCGGCCGCTCGAAGGCGCCCGCGCGTTCGGCGGCGAGCCGGGTGGAGGGCGAGTCGGTGAGGTCCCGCACCCCGAGGGCGTGGGGTTCGATCCGGTGGTCCATGCCGCGGATCCAGGCGGGCCGCTCGCACAGCTCCCGGGCCTTGTCCCCGACGGCGAGGACGACGGCGGCCGCGCCGTCCCCGACGGGCGGGCAGTCGCCGGTGCGCAGCGGACCGACGACGTACTCGCCCTGGGGCCGGGCGCCGGGCAGCTGGGCGTGCGGGTTGGCGCTCGCGTCCTCGCGGCTGCGGGCGGCGATGGAGGCCAGGGCGGGCTCGTCCGTGTGGCCCGCGTCGATGAGGGCCCGCGCCTGGAGCGCGGCGAGGGCGACGGAGTCGGGCCAGAGCGGGGCGAGGTAGTAGGGGTCCAGCTGCCGGGTGAGGACGTCGCGCACGGAGCCGGGCGAGGACTTGCCGTAGGAGTAGACGAGCGCGGTGTCGGCCTCCCCGGTCAGCAGTTTCACCCAGGCTTCGTAGAGCGCCCAGGCGCCGTCCATCTCGACGTGGGACTCGGAGATCGGGGGCCAGGCACCGACGCCGTCGAGGGCCATGGTGAAGGAGAAGGCGCGCCCGGCGAGGTAGTCGGAGGAGCCGGAGCAGGTGAAGCCGATGTCGGAGGTCTTCAGGCCGGTCTGCCGCAGCACCTCGTGGAGGACGGGCATGACCATCTCGACCTCGGAGAACTCGTCCGTGGTCCGGAGGTGGTCGGTCTGGGCGAAGGCGACGATCGCCACCTCTCGGTCCGGCGTCACAGCAGCTCCTTGTAGGTGTCGTAGTCGGCGTCGGGTTCGCCGCAGGGCCGGTAGTGGTCGGGGTAGCGGCCGTCCTCGCTCCAGACGGGTTCCACGCGCAGCCCCATGCGGACCTGGTCGTAGGGGATGCCGCCGATACGGCCGTGCAGGGCGAGCCCGGCGCCGTCGAGGGCGATGTGGGCGTAGACGTACGGCACTTCGATGTCGAGGTTCTTGGCCTTGATGTTGACGATGCAGAAGGTGGTCACGGTGCCGCGCGGCCCGACCTCGACCTGCTCGGTGGTGGCGACGCCGCAGGTGGGGCACGCTCCCCGGGGCGGCACGTAGACCTTCGCGCAGGACGGGCAGCGCTCTCCGACGGTCCGGTTCTCGGCGAGCGCCTGGAGATAGCGCGTCTGCGCGCGGCCGGGGCTGTACGTGTAGTCGAGCCGGGCGGCCGCGACGATGCCGGTCACGGGGTCGGCGAAGGTGCCGTCGTGGTCGCGCGCGGGGGTGCCGTCGTCGCTGCTCCCGGACGGTTCGAAGCAGGCGATGTCGGTGATGGCGCCGCTCCGTTCGGCGGCCCAGCGGACGCGTACCCGCATCCCGGTGCGGACGGCTTCGGGTCCGGGCGCGTCGAGGGCGTGCAGCAGGGCGGTGTCGGCGCCGTCGAGCCGGACGAGGACCCAGGCGAAGGGCGTCGTCAGCGGTTGCCCGCGGCGCGGTTCGGGGTTCCAGGCCCAGGTGGTGACGGTGCCGGTGACGCCGACCTCGACGAGTTCGCGGAGTTCGGCGGCGGTCTCGGGGTCGTACTCGACGGGCGGCACGAGGACGCGCCCGCCCTCGGTCCGCACCCCGAGCACGGTCCGCTCGCGCAGCCCGGTCAGGAACGCGGACTGCACGGGCCCGAGGGACCGGGTGAAGGGGAACTCGACGACGAGCGGTGCGCGCAGGGTGTCCGGCGCGGGGGCGGAGGTCATGGGCGGGCGGTCTCCTTCGGAGGTCGGGTGCGGAACGGGCGGAGCCCTGCGGGCGGGCCCGGGACGGGTCGGCGCCCCGGGGCCGGGTGGCGCGGGGCCGTCACTCCCGGCGGTACACCGGCTTCCGCTTCTCCGCGAAGGCGCGCGCCCCCTCCTTCGCGTCGGCCGTCGCGAAGATCGGCCAGCCGCGTTTCAGTTCGGCCGCCAGCCCGTCCGTCTCGGTCATCTCGGCGGTCTCGTAGACGGACGCCTTCACCGCCTCGACGGCGAGCGGCCCGCAGGCGTTGATCTGTTCGGCGACGGCGAGGGCCGCGTCCAGCGTCGTGCCGTCGGGGACGACGCGGCCGACGAGTCCGATGCGGGCGGCCTCCTCGGCGGTGTACGGGCGCCCGGTCAGCAGCATTTCGAGCGCGTGCGTCCGGGCGATCTGGCGGGGCAGGCGGACGGTCGACCCGCCGATCGGGAAGAGTCCGCGCTTCACCTCGAAGAGCCCGAACGTGGCGGAGGAGCCCGCGATCCTGATGTCGGTGCCCTGGAGGATCTCGGTGCCACCGGCGACGCAGTAGCCCTCGACGGCGGCGATCACCGGCTTGCGCGGACGGTGGTGGCGCAGCATCGCCTTCCAGTGCAGATCGGGGTCCGCTGTCATGCGGTCCCGGTACTGCTCCCCCTCCATGCCCTTGCCGGCCAGGGCCTTGAGGTCCATCCCGGCGCAGAAGGAACCGCCCGCCCCGGTCAGGACGACGGAGCGGATCGTGTCGTCGGCATCGGCCTCCAGCCAGCCGTCGTAGAGCCCGACCAGCATGGGCAGCGAGAGCGCGTTCTTCGCCTCCGGCCGGTTGAGTGTGAGCACGAGCGTGGCGCCTTCGCGCTGCACGGTGAGGTGTTCGGTCCCACCCATGGACGTCCTCCCGTCTCCAGACCTGGAACAGGTTGCAGGAGGTGCGCGTCCAGTTCAATAGTTTTCTGACACTCAGTCAGATTCTTCTGCGCACCCCCTTCCCACCGTCGCCCGTCGGCGCTCTAATGACCGCCTCGGCCGGTGCAGGCCAGGACGACCAGCGGAGTCAGGAGGAACGGTGGAGTACAACCTTGCCGACCTGTTCGAGTCGGTCGTCGACGTGGTCCCGGACCGCGAGGCGCTCGTGTACGTCGACCACCCGGGCACCGGGGCCGAACGCCGGCTCACGTACGCCGAGCTGGACGCCGCCGCCAACCGCCTCGCCCACCATCTGATCGACTCCGGCATCCGGCCGGGGGAGCATCTCGGCCTGCACCTGTACAACGGCGTCGAGTACCTGCAGACCGTCCTGGCCTGCCTGAAGGCACGGATCGTGCCGGTCAACGTGAACTACCGCTACGTGGAGGAGGAGCTGGTCTACCTCTACCGGGACGCCGACCTGGCGGCACTCGTCTTCGACGCCGAGTTCACCGAACGGGTCGCGGCCGCGCTGCCGCGGACGGAGAAGCTGCGGCACCTCGTGCGGGTGGGGACCCCGCCCGAGGGCGCACCACCGCTGGACTGCGTGGCGTACCCGGCGGCGGAGGCGGCCGGCTCACCCGGGCGCGGCTTCGGACCGCGCTCGGCCGACGACCTCTTCATCATCTACACCGGCGGGACGACGGGGATGCCGAAGGGCGTCATGTGGCGCCAGGAGGACCTCTTCTTCGCCGGGCTCTTCGGCGGCGACCCGGCGGGCGAGCCCGTCAAACGGCCCGACGAGCTGGCGGAGCGGGTCGCGGCCGGCGGCGCGGGGATCACCTTCTTCCCCGCTCCCCCGCTGATGCACGGGACCTCGACGCTGACCTCGTTCATCGCCTTCAACTACGGGCAGCGGGTGGTGATCCACCGCAAGTACGTGCCCGAGGAGGTGCTCCGCACGATCGAGAAGGAGAAGGTCTCCAGCGTGTCGCTGGTCGGCGATGCCATGCTGAGGCCGCTGATCGACGCGCTCCACGGCCCGCTCAGGGGGACGGACCTCTCCTCCCTCTTCAGCATCTCCTCCTCCGGGGCGATCATGTCGGAGACGGTACGGGAACAGCTGCAGGCGCTCGTGCCGAACGTGCTTCTGCTGAACAACTTCGGCTCGTCCGAGTCCGGCTCCAACGGCAAGGCGACCGACGACTCGGGTCCGGAGAAGGGTTTCCGGCTGGAGGTCAACGAGCGGACGCGGGTGGTGGACCCGGCGACGTACGCCGAGGTCGCGGTCGGCGAGGTGGGACGCCTGGCCCAGCGGGGCCATGTACCGCTCGGCTACTACAACGACCCGGCGAAGACGGCCGAGACCTTCTTCCAGAAGGGCGAGGAACGCTGGGTGCTCCTCGGCGACATGGCGACCGTCGACGAGGACGGCATCGTCACCGTCCTCGGGCGCGGCTCCCAGTGCATCAACACCGGTGGGGAGAAGGTCTATCCGGAGGAGGTCGAGCAGGCGCTCAAGTCTCATCCGGACGTGTACGACGCACTGGTCGCCGGAGTCCCGGACCCGACGTGGGGCAACCATGTGGCGGCCGTGGTCCAGCTACGCGCCGGGGCGCCCGTCCTCGATCTGGAGACGGTCCAGACCCACTGCCGGACCCGGCTCGCCGGCTACAAGATCCCCCGCCAGCTGGTGATCACCGACCACATCGAGCGCTCCCCGAGCGGCAAGGCGGACTACCGCTGGGCCCGCACGGTGGCGGCGGCCGAGGACGCGGGGGCCTAGGGCGGGCCGGACGGCCGGACTGCTCGGGGCTGCCGTGGCTCGGGTAGGCGCCGGGCCGCCGCCACGCAACCGGGTGCGGTCAGATCCCGAACTCCCGGATCGCGGCGAGGAATTCGGCGGGACGGGCCGCGTGGATCTCGTGGCCCGCGTCGATGGTGACGAGTCGGCCGTCCGGGATCCGGTCCGCCATCGAGGACAGCCGCTCCCGCGCGAGGGGGGAGCCCTCGCCGCCCGCCAGGATCAGGGTCGGGGACGTGAGCGCGGTGAGGCCCTCGCGCCAGGCGGGGTCCGGTGCGTTCAGCTGGGCGTCGGTGGCGAGCACGACGTCCCAGTCAAGCCCGAGGGGTCCCGCGGGTCGCGGGGCGCGGCCGCGGGGCGGGTCGAGCGGGAGGAAGACGGGCGCCTCCTCCAGGACGAGCCGGCCGATCATGCCCGGTTCCTCCATCGCGAGAAGGCAGGCCGCGCCGCCTCCCATCGAGTGCGCGATCACATCGGCGCCGACGAGGTCCAGCTCCTTCAGGAACCCGCGCAGGTCGTCACGGAACACGTCGAACCCGTAGGGTCCCGTCCAGTCGCTCAGGCCGTGCCCCCGCAGGTCGACGGCGTACACGCGTCGGTCGGCGGCCAGTTCCTCCGCGATCCGCCCCCAGTCGGTGCCGTTCCCGCCCCGGCCGTGGACCAGGACCACGGGCGCGGCGTCGGCCTCGCCCCACACCCGGTACGCGAGCGCGACCCCGTCCACGGTCACCGTACGGACCTCGGGGTCGAGGAACGCGGCGAGCGGACGGAGGAAGGCGCCCGCGTCGTCCACCCACGGGAAGTGCCCCGCGCCGCGCTGGATCGCGAGCCGAGCGTGCGGGAAGAGCGCGGCGAGTTCGGCCGCCCGAGCGGGGGACGGCCCTCCGTCGTACTCCCCGGCCAGAACGAGCACGGGGGCGGTGACGGCGGTCAGCGCCGCCCGGGTCCTCTCCGGGTCGAAGGCGCCGGGCGCGTAGTACGCCGCCGCGGCCTCCCAGTGCGCCTGGTCGGTGACGGCGGCCGCGTGGGCCCGGGCCGCCTCGTCCCAGCGTCCGTAGACGAAGGGGGAGACGAGCTCCATGATCCGCGCCACGGGGGTGTCGGGGCCGATCGTCGCCAGCGCGGCCCGCGCCTCCGCGTACCACGGCTGGTCCGCGAACACCTCGCCGGCCTCGTTCCACTCCTCGTCCGTGATCTCGATCCCCACGGCCTGCGTGCCCGGGGTGACCAGGACGAGGGAGCGCACCCGCTCCGGATGCGCCGCCGCGTACAGCGTGGCCAGGTTTCCGGACGCCGAGTGGCCCAGCAGGTCGATCCGTTCCAGACCGAGGTGGCTCCGCAGCGCCTCCACGTCGGCCACCTGTCGGTCGCAGCGGTACGAAGCGGGGTCCGCGGGCTCCGCGCTGGCGCCTGTGCCACGCGGGTCGAGCACGATGAGGCGGCGGTGGGCGGCGAGGCCGCCGAGGTCGCCGAGGTAGGCGGCGTCGCGCATGGGGCCGCCGGGCAGGCAGACGAGCGTCTCGCCCTCCCCGCGCACGTCATAGGCGAGTTCGGTTCCGTCGTACGTCGTGAAGGTGGGCATGTTCCCGATGGTCCGCGGAGCCGGATGATCTTCGCAAGCAATTTCGCGGACGGCGCGATACGGTGGGATTTCCCCACCCTCCACGAAGGAACAGCTCACCCATGCCCGAGACCCTCCGAGGCGACTGCGCCAACTGCTTCGGGCTGTGCTGTGTCGCCCTCCCGTTCGCGAAGTCCGCGGACTTCGCGGTGAACAAGGCGTCCGGCGAGCCCTGCCGGAACCTCCGGGAGGACTTCCGCTGCGGCATCCATACCGAGCTGCGGCCGAGCGGCTTCTCGGGCTGCACCGTCTACGACTGCTTCGGTGCCGGCCAGAAGGTCTCGCAGGTCACCTTCGGCGGGGTGTCCTGGCGCGAGGCCCCGGCGAGCGCGCGGCGGATGTACGAGGTGTTCCCCGTGATGCGCCAGCTGCACGAGCTGCTGCGCTATCTCACCGAGGCACTGGCCCTTCCGGCGGCCCGCCCTCTCCACGGCGAGCTGCGCCGGGCATCGGCCCGGGTGGAGGCGCTGACGGAGGGCTCGGCGGAGGAGCTGGAGAAGCTGGACGTGGGCCCCGTCCGGGCCGAGGTCAACCCGCTCCTGCTGAAGACCAGCGCGCTGGTCCGCGCCACGGCCGGCGGCAGGAGCAAGAGCCGCAGGGGCGCCGACCTGATCGGCGCCCGGCTGCGCGGGGCGAGGCTGCGGGGCGCCGACCTGCGCGGGGCGCTGCTGATCGCCGCCGATCTGACGGGCGCGGATCTGTCCCTCACCGACCTGATCGGCGCCGACCTGCGCGACGCCGATCTCTCCGGTGCGGACCTCACCGGTGCGCTGTTCCTGACCCAGCCCCAGCTCAACGCGGCGCGCGGCGACACCTCGACCCGGCTGCCGGCCGGCTTCGAGCGCCCCGGCCACTGGGCGGCCCGCTAGGGAGTCGGCGACGCGGACCCGGTGGTCGCCCGCCGGGGCCGGCCCCTCGTCGGTGGTGGCGTCCTCACGCGGGCTGCGCGGACTCCCCGGCCGATGCGCCCTCGGGAACGTACACGTACGGCGTGGTCGTGGTCAGCGCGGCGAAGCCGAGGCGCTGGAGGATCGGGCGGCTGGTGTCGGCCGCGTCGACCTGGACGAAGCGGTGACCGCGCTCGACGGCGATCCGGGTCCGGAAGGCGACCAGGGCCCGGTAGAGGCCCCTGCCGCGCCAGGACTCGACCGTGCCGCCGCCCCACAGGCCCGCGAAGTCCGTGCCGGGGTACAGCTCCAGCCGTGCGGCGCTCACCGGCTCGTCGCCCGCCAGCGCGACGACGGCGGCGACGCTGTCGGGGGTCACCGCCAGCTGGTCGAGGAGCTGTCGGCCGATGCGGGAGCTGTCGCCGCCGAAGGCCCGGTCGTGGACCTCGGTCACCATCCTCACCCCGGCCGCGTCGGTGACCTCGACCAGTTCGACGCCTTCGGGCAGTGCGACGGCCGTGGGGAGCGCGGCCGCCTCGGCGACCATCAGCGTCTCCTGGTCCTCGGCGGTGAACCCGGCGGCGAGAAGCCGCTCCGGGAGGTCGGCCGGCCGGTCGTGCCCGTACACCTTCCACTCGAAGGTCCGGCCCGACGTGGTGAAGTGACGGACCTGTGATGCGATGACGGCGTCGGCGTCGCTCTCCTCCAGGCCGGACCACAGCACGGCGTTCCAGGCATGCGCCGGACCCGTCAGACGGACGACGGACCCGTCCCGCTCCACCCGTGAGCCGGGCCCGTCCGGGCGGGCACCCACCCTCATCTGCCGGTCGTACAGGGCGCGTATCGCTTCGAGGTCCATGCCGACACTCCAGCACCGGCCGTCGGAGCGCGGCAAGCGGAAATCCGCGCTCCCCCGCGTCGGAGGTGAGGTCCTGGTGGTGGTCGCGAGGTGGAGCGCGGCACCGGAGCCGAGGCGGAGCCGGCGTATCTCCTCCGAGGTGCCGGGGTCGCGGCGGGCGCCGTCCGAGCGGTCATCGCACGGCGGACGCCTCCCGGCCGTGATCCCAGAACTGCGCGAGGGCACCCTCCTGGTACGGCGCGGGACTGACGCTCAGCTCCCCCGCGAAGGGCCGGTCGAGCACGACGACCAGCAGGAGGCTGAAGCCGATGAGCGCCGCCACGGACCCGACGAAGAGCAGCTGCATGCGCCGGCTGCGCATGCCGTAGAGGAAGGTGAGGGGGATGATGACGAGTGCGCCACCGACGGCGAGGACCTGCAGGAGCGGGGGCAGTTGCTGCCCGGCCATCGTCAGCCGGGCCCGGCGCTGCCCGGCCACCTCGTCGAGCTTGGAGGCGGCCTGCGCGTAGAACACCTTCTGCGACTCCGTGACGGGTTCGTACGCCTGCAGGGCGTCGTACAGCGCTTCGAGCTTGGTTCCGGTGACGGAGTAGTCGGCCGCCCCCTCCCGCATGAGCGGCCACTGGACCTCGACGACGGTGTGCACATAGCCGTCCGCCGCCGCGTTCACCCTGGCCCGGTCGGCGGGCGGGAACACACGGGCGTCCCTGACGATGAGCGCGACGCCGGTCGCCTCCTCCGCGACGACGTTCTGGGTGTTCTCCATCTGGGTCCACAGCGTGACGATCACGAAGGCGAGGATGATGCCGTAGATCGCGCCGAACATCCCGAGGACGACACCCACCATGTCGTTGTGCTCGCCGCCGGCGAGCCCGGGATACCTGCGACGCAGCAGCACGCTCCCGGCGAGTGCCGCGAGGACGGTGCCGCCGACGATCACGAGGGCGAGGGTGAGGGTGTCGAGGTGGTTGAGCAGCCAGAGAGTCACGGTCACCGAACGTAGCGGCACGGTCACCGGATCAGAAAATCGGCGTCGCCCCCTTGCCATGGGCGGGGTCCGGCCGGATTTACTGATCTCGAACGGATCGACCGAATGATCGGTAGTCCGATTTCGGATGGTCAGGGCGTGCGGACGGGAGTGGGCGGCACATGACGGATCTGCGGGACAGCGGCGAACGGCTCGGACGCGCGGAGCTGGAGGCGCTCCAGCTGGAGCGCCTGCGGGCCACGCTGCGCCACGCGTACGAGAACGTGGCCTTCTACCGTCAGTCCTTCGACAAGGCGGGCATCCACCCCGACGACTGCCGTTCGCTCACCGACCTCGCCCGCTTCCCCTTCACCGCCAAGACGGATCTGCGGGACAACTACCCCTTCGGCATGTTCGCCGTCGACCAGTCCGAGGTACGGCGCATCCACGCGTCGAGCGGCACCACCGGCCGGCCGACCGTGGTGGGCTACACCGAACGCGACCTGGACACCTGGGCCGACGTGGTCGCCCGCTCGCTGCGCGCGGCGGGCGCCCGGCCGGGCCACAAGGTCCACGTGGCGTACGGCTACGGCCTCTTCACCGGCGGACTCGGCGCCCACTACGGCGCGGAGCGGCTCGGCTGCACGGTCATCCCCGCCTCCGGGGGCATGACGGCCCGCCAGGTCCAGCTGATCCAGGACTTCAGGCCCGAGGTCATCATGGTGACGCCCTCGTACATGCTCACGCTGCTCGACGAGTTCGAGCGCCAGGGCATCGACCCGCGGGCCACCTCGCTCAAGGTCGGCGTGTTCGGCGCGGAACCGTGGACGGAGGCGATGCGGCGGGAGATCGAGGAGCGGTTCGCCCTCGACGCCGTCGACATATACGGCCTCTCGGAGGTGATGGGGCCGGGCGTGGCGCAGGAGTGCGTGGAGACGAAGGACGGCCTGCACATCTGGGAGGACCACTTCTACCCCGAGATCGTGGACCCGTTCACGGGCGAGGTGCTGCCGGACGGCGAGGAGGGCGAGCTGGTCTTCACCTCGCTCACCAAGGAGGCCATGCCGGTCGTCCGCTACCGCACGAGGGACCTGACCCGGCTGCTGCCGGGCACGGCTCGGGCCTTCCGGCGGATGGAGAAGGTCACGGGCCGCAGTGACGACATGGTGATCCTGCGCGGGGTGAACCTCTTCCCCACCCAGATCGAGGAGATCGTGCTGCGCACACCCGCGGTCGCCCCTCACTTCCAGCTGAAGCTCACCCGGGAGGGACGGCTTGACGCGTTGACGGTACGGGCCGAGGCGCGGCCGGACGCCACCCCCGACCAGCGCGCGGAGGCGGCCCGGGCGATCACGCAGGCGGTCAAGGACGGGATCGGGGTCTCGGTCGGGGTCGAGGTGGTCGACCCCGAGACGCTGGAGCGTTCCGTGGGCAAGATCAAGCGGATCGTGGACCTGCGCGGCGGGCACTGAGCGGGAGCCCGCGAGCCCGGCCCGATCGACGAGGCATCCCCTGGGCTGTGTCCGGAATTCCTCGCCCGGCCCGCGACCGCGGGCGGACGGCGATCCTTCCGGACCCTTCCTAGGACGCGGCGAAGCGGTCGCGCAGCTCCCGCTTGAGGATCTTCCCGCTGGCGTTGCGCGGCAGCTCGTCCACGAACAGCACCTTCTTGGGGGCCTTGAAGTGGGCGAGCTTCTCGCGTGCGTGGGCGAGGAGTTCCGCCTCGGTGACCGCGGCCCTGGCGACGACGACGGCGGTGACCGCCTCGATCCAGCGCTCGTCGGGCAGGCCCACGACCGCCACCTCGGCGACGCCGGGATGGGTGTAGAGGGCGTCCTCGACCTGGCGGGAGGCGACCAGCACTCCCCCGGAGTTGATGACGTCCTTCACGCGGTCCACGACCGTGTAGTACCCCTCGGCATCACGCACCGCGAGGTCGCCGGAGCGGAACCACTCCCCGCGGAACGCCTCCTCGGTCTCGTCGTGCTTCTCCCAGTAGCCGTCGCACAACTGCGGCGAGCGGTAGACGATCTCGCCGGGAGTGCCGTCGGGGACGTCCGCTCCGTCCTCGTCGACGACCCTGGCCTCCACGAAGCGGACCGGCTTCCCGCAGGATTCCATCCGGCCCTCGTGCTCGTCGGGACCGAGGACGGTGGCGAGCGGGCCGATCTCGCTCTGCCCGAAGCAGTTGTAGAAGCGCAGCGCGGGCAGCCGGCCGCGCAGCCGTTCCAGGACGGGCACCGGCATGATCGAGGCGCCGTAGTACGCCTTGCGCAGCCGGGAGAGGTCGCGGCCGGCGAACTCGGGGTGGTTGGAGAGCCCGATCCACACGGTCGGCGGCGCGAAGAGACTGTCGGCGCGGCCCGCCTCGATCAGGTCGAAGAGGACCTGGGGATCTGGCCCGTCGACGATGGTGTTCTCGGCCCCCACGGCCAGGTACGGCAGCAGGAACACATGCATCTGCGCCGAGTGGTAGAGCGGCAGCGAGTGGACCGGCTTGTCGTCCTCGTGCAGGTCGAGCGCCTCGATGGCGCTGGCGTACTCGTGGACCAGGGCGCGGTGGGACATCCGGGCGCCCTTGGGCAGCGCCGTCGTCCCGGAGGTGTAGAGCAGCTGGACGTGGTCGCGGGCGTCGCGCTCGGTGTCGTACGTGTCCGGCTCGGCGAGCGCCGTGAGGAAGGAGTCCTCGGTGTCCCGCAGCGCCCGTACGGTCAGGTCCGCCGGGACGCGCTCGGCGAGTGCGGGGTCGGCGAGGACGAGGGAACTGCCCGACTGGCGCAGGATGTAGTCGAGGTCCTCGCCCGTCAGGTGGTGGTTGACCGGGACGTGGATCAGGTTCGCGCGGGAACAGGCGAGGAACGCGATCAGGTAGGCGTCGGAGTTGTGGGCGTACGTGGCGACGCGGGACCGCTCCGCCAGCCCGTACCGCTCCCGCAGCACGGCGGCCGCGGTCGTCACGGCCGCGTCCAGCTCCGCGTAGGTCCAGGAGCGGTCGCCGTACCGTACGGCGATCCGGTCGGGGGTGCGCTCCGCGCTCATGCGCAGGACGCCGTCGACGGTCCGGGTGAGGAGTCGTTCCATGGCTGGATCCTCGGCGGGGCCGCGGGGCGGGTCAAGTACCGGAACGCGCCGCATCCGTGGACTCACGCCGGTGGAGCGCACGACCTCACGGGCTGAACGAGAGGAAGACGAACGCGGCGAAGATCGAGAGGTGCACGCCGCCCTGGAGGAGCGTCGCTCGTCCGGGTACCACGGTCAGGGCGCTCACGACGGCGGTCAGCACGAGCAGGACCATGTGGACCGCCCCGACCCCCAGGACCAGGGGCCCGGACAGCCAGATCGAGGCGAGCGCGATCGCCGGGATCGTCAGGCCGATGCTGGCGATCGCGGAGCCGTAGGCGAGGTTGAGGCTGGTCTGCATCCGGTCCCGGCGCGCGGCGCGCACGGCGGCCAGCGTCTCGGGGAGCAGCACCATCAGGGCGATGATCACGCCGACGACCGCCTTGGGCAGCCCGGCCGACTCGACGCCGTCCTCGATGGTCGGCGAGATGATCTTGGCGAGGCCCACCACCGCGACGAGCGCCAGGAGGAGCAGGGCGAGGCTCGCCACGGTCTCCCGGACGCTCGGCGGGTCGGCGTGGTCCTCCTCGGACTCGTGACCGGGGCGGGCGACGGGGAGGAAGTAGTCGCGGTGCCGGAAGGTCTGGACGGCGACGAACACGCCGTACAGACAGAGCGAGGCGACGGCGGCGAAGGCCAGCTGCGCACCGGAGAACTCCGGGCCCGGGTGACTGGTCGTGAAGGTCGGGAGGACCAGGGTCATCGTCGCGAGGGTGCAGACGGTGGCGAGAGCGCCGCCGGAGCCCTCGGCGTTGAAGACGGCGACCCGGTTGCGCAGGGCGCCCACGAGGAGGGAGAGGCCGACGATGCCGTTGCAGGTGATCATGACGGCGGCGAAGACGGTGTCGCGGGCGTACGTGGAGGTCTTCTCTCCGCCGCCCGCCATCAGGGTGACGATCAGTCCGACCTCGATGATGGTGACGGCGACGGCGAGGACGAGTGAGCCGAAGGGCTCACCGACGCGGTGGGCGACGACCTCGGCGT
Organism: Streptomyces sp. NPDC047971; assembly: GCF_040653355.1. NCBI lineage: Bacteria > Bacillati > Actinomycetota > Actinomycetes > Kitasatosporales > Streptomycetaceae > Streptomyces > Streptomyces sp. NPDC047971. The sequence goes on from NZ_JBEZNW010000002.1 coordinate 96,261, forward strand.
GATGGACGGCGGCGAGGACGGCGGCGAACAGACAGACCGCGATGAGCCCGACGACGAAGCCGGGCAGGCCGCGTCCCCACGTCAACCCGAGGACCACGGCCGCAAGGACCGGTCCCCAGGTCGTCCACTGCCGTGTCAGTCCCGCGCTCGAACTCATGCCCTGCATCCTGCCATATGGGAGAGATGCACCGACTTGCGCCCTATGCTCCGTGCCGCCCGGGACCCGGTGCCGATCGACGGGCGGGCCGCGACGGGGACGTCAGCCGAGTGGACGCCCGTCGAGCCGCGGGAAGCTGTCGCCGAACACCCATGGGCTCGTGCTGTCGATGAAGTCGTGGGGGAAGCCGCGCGTGAACTCCGTCGCCGCCTCCAGCCGCTCGCAGACCTCTTCCGGCAGCGTCACGTCGAGTGCGCCGAGGTTGTCCTTGAGCTGGTCGGCCGAGCGCACGCCGACGATCGGGAGCACGGCCCGGGACCGCCGGCGGACCCAGGCGAGCGCGACCTGCGAGGGTGTGACTCCCAGCTCGTCGGCGGCGTCCTGCACCGCGCGCGCCACGGCGAGGTCCCGCTCGGAGAGCGAGTCGGCGGAGTACCGCGAGGTGGCGTCCGGGCCGCCCGGGCGGGTGTACTTGCCGGACAGGACGCCGCCGGCGAGCGGACTCCAGGCGGTGACGCTCATGCCGAACGCCTCGGCCATCGGCAGCAGCTCCCGCTCGATGTCACGCTGGAGCAGGCTGTACGGCACCTGAAGGCCCGCGAAGGGCTGCCAGCCGCGCCACTCCGCCAGCGTGTTGGCGCGGGAGACGACCCAGGCGGGTGCGTCGGAGATGCCGACGTAGAGCACCTTCCCGGAACGCACGGCGGCGTCGAGGGCGCTCATCGTCTCCTCGATCGGCGTGTGCCGGTCCCAGATGTGGACCCAGTAGACGTCGATGTAGTCGGTGCGCAGCCGCTTGAGGCTGGTCTCCAGCGAGAGGACCAGGTTCTTGCGGTGGTTGCCACCGGCGTTGGGATCGGTGGCGTCGCGGGTCACGGTGTACTTGGTGGCCAGGACGAAGCGGTCGCGGCGCCCGGCGAGCACCTCGCCGAGAATCGACTCGCTCTCGCCGCCGCGGTAGTTGACCGCGGTGTCGATGGCGTTGCCGCCGGCGTCCGCGTACAGATCGACGATCCGGCGGGACTCCTCGGGTGAGACGCCGCTCCCGCCCTCCTCCCCGAAGGTCATCGCACCCAGCATCAGTTCGGAGACGCGCAGGCCGGTACGGCCGAAGAGTCGATAGCGCACAGCGGGAACACGCCTTCCGGGACGGGGCTCACGACTCTTCGACCCTACGTGACACGGGCGGGAAACGGTCTAGAGCGGCCGCTCGTGGCCCTCCCAGTACGGTTCGCGCAGTCGGCGCTTGTACAGCTTGCCGTTGGGGTCGCGGGGCATCGTGGTGATGAAGTCGACCGACTTGGGGCGCTTGTAGCCGGCGAGGCGCTCCTCGCAGTGCGCGAGGATGTCCGCGGCGAGCGCTTCGCCCGGCTCGTGCCCCTCGGCCGCCTCGACGACGGCCTTGACCTGCTCGCCCCAGTCGGCATGGGGGATGCCGAAGGCCGCGGCGTCGGCGACCGCGGGGTGGGTGAGGAGCGCCGACTCGATCTCGGCGGGGTAGATGTTGACCCCGCCCGAGATGATCATGTCGATCTTGCGGTCGCGGAGGAAGAGATAGCCGTCCTCGTCGAGGAGGCCCAGGTCTCCGACGGTGAAGAAGTCGCCGATGCGGTTCTTCGCGGTCTTGGCCTCGTCCTTGTGGTACGAGAAGCCACCGGTGCTCATCTTCATGTAGACGGTGCCGAGTTCACCGGGCGGGAGGCGATTGCCGTCGTCGTCGAAGACGGCGAGCTCGCTGATGGGCCACGCCTTGCCGACGGTGCCGGGCTTCTTCAGCCAGTCCTCGGCGGTGGCGAAGGCGCCGCCGCCCTCGCTCGCCGCGTAGTACTCCTCCACGCAGCTCCCCCACCAGTCGATCATCGCCCGCTTGACGTGGTCGGGGCAGGGGGCCGCGCCGTGGATGGCGTGGCGCATGGAGGAGACGTCGTACCGGCTCCGCACCTCCTCCGGCAGCGCGAGCAGCCGGTGGAACTGGGTGGGGACCATGTGGGTGTGGGTGCAGTCGTGGGCGTCGATGAGGCGCAGCATCTCCTCGGGGGTCCACTTGTCCATGAGGACGAGCGGGTGGCCGATGTGCAGCGCGGCGCCGGCGAACTGCAGGACGGCCGTGTGGTAGAGCGGCGAGCAGACGAGGTGGACGTTTCCGTCGAAGGGCCTGATCCCGAAGATGCCGAGGAAGCCGCCGAGGTACGTCTCCTCGGGGAGCTTGCCGGGCAGCGGTCGACGAATGCCGCGGGGGCGTCCGGTGGTGCCCGAGGTGTAGTTCATGACCCAGCCGAGGGTGCGGTTCCCGGGGGCCGACTCCGGTTGTCCCGCGAGCAGTTCGGCGTACGGGCGGAAGCCCGGCACGGATCCCACGGCGTAGCGGTGGGTGGCGGGGAGCTCCGCCTCGTCGGCGGCGGACGTTGCCGCGGGCCCGAACCGCTCGTGGGCGACGAGCACCTTGGCACCGGAGTCCGCGACGATCCAGGCGATCTCGGGCCCGACGAGATGGTGGTTGACGGGGACGAGGTAGAACCCGGCCTGGGAGGCGGCGAGATAGGCGGTGAGGAACTCGACCCCGTTGGGCAGGACGACGGCGAAGGCGTCACCATGCTCCAGGCCGGCCGCGCGCAGTCCGTGGACCAGCCGGTTCACCTCGGCGTGGAGCCGTGCGGCGGTCCACTCCTCGCCGTCGGGCGCGACGAGGACCGTACGGGAGGGGTCGGCGGCGGCCTGGGACCAGAATCCGTTGGGTGGCTGGCTCATCACTCGCTCCGTCCGGCGATGCGGTTGACGCGGTCGATGGCCTTCTCGAACCCGCTGGTGAGCTCGTCGAAGACCTGTTGCACGCTGCGCTCGGAGTTCATCCGGCCGACGATCTGTCCGACGGGGGTGCCGAGCAGCGGCTCGACCTCGTACTTCTGGATGCGCGAGACGGCCTCGGCGACCAGCAGCCCTTGCAGGGGCATGGGAAGGGTGCCGGGTCCGTCCGGGTCTTCCCAGGCGTCGGTCCACTCGGTGCGCAGCTGACGGGCGGGCTTTCCGGTCAGCGCGCGGGAGCGGACGGTGTCGCCCGAGCCCGCGGCGAGGAGCTTCGCGGTCAGGGCCCGGGAGTGCATGTCGGCCTCGGTGGTGGTGAGCCAGAGCGAGCCGAGCCAGACTCCCTGGGCGCCGAGCGCGAGCCCGGCGGCGATCTGTTCGCCGCTGCCGATGCCGCCCGCGGCGAGGACGGGCAGCGGGGAGACCGCGTCGACGACCTCGGGGGTGAGGACCATGGAGGCGATCTCCCCGGTGTGGCCGCCGGCCTCGTACCCCTGGGCGACGACGATGTCGATGCCGGCCTCGGCGTGGTGGCGGGCGTGCCGGGCGCTGCCGGCGAGTGCCGCGACGAGGACGTCGTGGTCGTGGGCGCGCCGGACGACGTCGACGGGCGGCGAGCCGAGGGCGTTGGCGAGGAGCTTGATGGGGTAGTCGAAGGCGACGTCGAGCTGGTTGCGGGCGACCTGCTCCATCCAGCCGGTGATGCGCCAGCCGGACGCCTCGCCCTCGGCGAGTTCGGGCACACCGTGTTTGGCGAGGGTGGCGCGGACGAACTCCCGGTGGCCTTCCGGGATCATCGCCTCGACGTCCGCCTCGCTCACCCCCTCGACCTTCTTCGCGGGCATGACGACGTCGAGGCCGTAGGGCAGGCCGTCGGTGTGCTCCTGCATCCAGTCGAGATCGCGGGCGAGGTCGTCGGGGGCGGTGTAGCGCACCGCGCCGAGGACACCGAATCCGCCGGCTCTGGTGATGGCGGCGGCCACCGCGGGGAAGGGCGTGAAGCCGAAGATGGCGTGCTCGATCCCCAGCTTTTGGCTCAGCTCCGTCTTCATGGGCGGCAGGATGCCGCAGCGGAACGGCCGAGGGAAGAGATTTTCTGATGCAGTGTCAGATTCTTTGCCCCGTCGCACGCTTCCTTGACCCACCCCCACCCCGGTAAGAAAGTTTCAGTCGTTGCGCGTGTGGCCGAAGGATTCTTTCAGCGCTGTGGGAGAGGGTAGGGATGACGGAGGAATCGGCAGGTGTTCCGGCAGGGAACGCGGAGGGCCGGGGACTCAGCCGCCGGGCGTTCGGCGGCGGGCTTCTCGCTCTGGGAGGTGCGGTGATGGTCGGCTCGATCCCGGGGGCGGCCGCGGCCGCCGCGCCCCGCGGCGGGCGGACGACCCTGCGGCACGGGTCCGCAGAGCGGGCCGGGCTGCTGCCCGCGCACCTCGACCGGCTGGTCACCGACGCCGAGGCGTTCCTCGGGCCCTCCCCGAAGCACCCGTGGTACGCGGGTGCGGTGCTGCTGGCCGGACGGGGCGGCACGGTCGCCCTGCACCGGCCGATCGGGGCGGCGGTGCGGTACGCGGGATACGACGAGACCACGGACAGCGGGATCGAGCTGCCCGAGGAGCGGCGGATCGCGATGGCACGGGACACGGTCTTCGACCTGGCGTCCGTGTCGAAGCTCTTCACCTCGATCCTGGCGGTGCAGCAGATCGAACGCGGGGCCCTGGCGCTGGAGGCGAAGGTCACCGCGTACCTGCCGGAGTTCGGAGGCGGCGGGAAGCAGGACGTCACGGTCCGTCAGCTGCTCACGCACACCTCCGGGTTCCGCGCCTGGATCCCGTTGTACAAGGAGCCGACGAGGGAGGGAAAGCTCCGGCTGCTGTGGAACGAGACCCTGCCGAACCCGCCCGGCACCAGGTACCTCTACTCCGATCTGAATCTGATCTCCCTTCAGCTGATCCTGGAGGAGATCACCGGTCACCCTCTGGACGCCCTGCTCCGAGACGAGATCACCGCTCCGCTCGGGATGCACCGCACGCGATTCAATCCCCCGCTCTCCTGGAAGCCGAAGATCGCGGCGACGGAGGACTCCCGGCTCCCCTGGTCCGGCCTCGACCGGGGCATGGTCTGGGGGGAGGTCCACGACGAGAACGCGTACAGCCTCGGCGGGGTCGCCGGCCACGCCGGGGTCTTCTCCTGCGCCTGGGACCTCGCCGTGCTCGCCCGGACGCTCCTCAACGGCGGGGCGTACGGCCACGCCCGGATCCTCTCCCCCGAGTCCGTGGAGCTGATGTTCACCGACTTCAACGCGGCCTTCCCCGGCGACGAACACGGCCTCGGCTTCGAGCTCCACCAGCACTGGTACATGGGCGCGATGGCCACCCCGCGCACAGCGGGCCACACCGGATTCACCGGGACCAGCCTGGTCCTGGACCCGACGACCGACGCGTTCCTCGTCGTCCTCGGCAACTCCGTCCACCCCGTCCGCACCTGGCGCTCCGGATCCGCTCCCCGCGTCGCCGCGGCCGACAACCTCGCCCGCGCGGTCCCGGTCCGTCCGGCACGCGGCCGGACCTGCTGGTTCTCGGGGATGGCGAGCGCGACGACGGCCACGCTCACGCTGCCGCCGCTCAGCGGTGCGGTCCGCCTGGAGTGCGCCCTGTGGTGGGACACCGAACCGGGCGCGGACGCCGCCTTCCTGGAAGCCTCGACCGACGGCGGCTCGACCTGGGCGCCGCTGCCGTTCACCACCGTACGGAAGGGACAGGAACCGCGCGAGCGTCCGACGGGGTCGGTGAGCGGCTGGTCCGGGCGCCTCTGGCACGAGGCGGCCGCCGACCTGACGGTCCGGAGCGCCGCCTCCCTGTGCCTGCGGTGGCGGTACACCACGGACCGGCTCTACGTCGGGCGCGGGGTGTACGTGGACGGACTGCGGGTCCTGGACGCCTCCGGACGCCCGGTGTTCGAGGAGGCGCGGCCCGCGGACGGGTCCCGGATCGAGGCGGTCGGGTGGACGAGGTCGGCGGACTGACCCGGCGACGGCGTCCCTACCCGCCCGCCGGCTCCCGCTCCGCCCGCGAGAGGAAGTCCTCCACCACGTGGCGGTAGTGGTCCGGCTCCTCGACGGAGGCCATGTGGGCGCTCTTCTCGAAGAGCGCCCACTCGGCGCCCGCGATGCCCTCCGCCACGGGGCGGACGACCTCGGGGGTCACCATGTCATGGCGGCCGGAGGTGACCAGAACGGGCAGGTCGATCTCCCCCAGCCGGTCGGTGACGCTCCAGTCCCTCAGGCTGCCGGTGATGTTCCATTCCGGACCCCAGAGCGCCGCGTTCACGTCCTCCCGCATGGTGAGGACGGAGCGGACCAGGTGTTCGGGCCAGGGATCCAGCCGGCAGAGCCAGCGTTGGTAGAAGGACATCGTGACGCCCAGATAGGCGTCGTCGTCGGTCGTCCCCTCCGCTTCGCACCGGTCGATGACCTCGCGGTCCGCCGCGGGCAGGGAGTCCTTCAGCCGTCGTGTCCCGGCGGCGTACGAGGGGGCGTCGGCGATGACGCCCGCGAGGACGAGACCGGCCACGCCGGACGGCTTGCCGAGCATGTACGCGAGCGCCAGCTGGGCGCCCCAGGAGTGGCCGAGCAGATGGAGCCGGTCGAGCCCGAGCCCTTCGCGCACCGCGTCGATCTCCGCCACGAAGGTCTCCAGCGTCCACAGGGCCGGGTCCTCCGCCCGGTCCGACCTGCCGCAGCCGAGCTGGTCGTAGAAGACGACGGCACGCCCGTCGTCCTCGGCGAGCGCCGCGAGATCCTCCAGGTAGTCGTGCGGCAGGCCGGGCCCGCCGTGCACCACGAGGAGCGGCAGCTTCCCGTCGGGAGCGGGCAGCCTGCCGGCGACCCGGTACCAGGTGTGGAAGCCGCGGAACGGCACGGTGCCTTCGGTGACTGCCATGGCGCCTCCCGGGAGATCCGGCATTCCCTCCCATGATGGACAGCCCCCTCGCAGCGGCGCCACGCGATGGTCCGCGCCGGGCGCCGAGGTGTGCGGGCAGGCGCCGGTGGTCAGCCGGACGGTTCGGCGGCCGCGCGCAGGGCGTCGAGCACCGGGCTGATCAGGGGGTGGTCCTCGGCACCACGGCGTACCGCGGCGAAGACCCGACGGGTGGGGGCCACGCCGTCGACCGGCCGGATCACCGCGGCGTCGAGGGCCATGCCGCTGAGCGCCGAGCGTGGCACGAGCGCCACCCCCGCGCCCGCCGAGGCGAGGGCGACAACCGCGCGGAAGTCGTCGGAGGAGTGCTCGAGCCGCGGTGCGAAACCGGCGTACTCGCAGGCCAGGACGGTCACGTCGTGGCAGGGGTTGCCCGCGGACTGCCCGATCCAGGCGTCCTTGGCGAGGGCGGCGAGGGCCACGCGGTCGCCGGCCGCCAGCGGGTGTCCGGGAGGCAGGACGGCGTCGAAGGGCTCCGCGTAGAGCGGTACGCGGGTCAGCCGGGCGTCGTCCTCACCGGGCGCGCCCCGGTACTCGACGGCGACGGCCACGTCGACCTGCCGGTCCAGGACCATCAGCAGGCTCTCGTCGCCCTCCGCGTCCCGCACCCGTACCCGGATGCCGGGCGAGGTACGGGCGAGACCGGAGATCGCCGGCGCGACGACGAGGCCGATACCGGTGGCGAAGGCCGCCACCGTGACCGTGCCCGCCTCGCCGGAGCCGTAGGCGGCGAGTTCCGACTCGGCGCGCTCCAGCTGGGCGAGGACGGCGTTGGCGTGGCTGAGCAGGATCTCGCCCGCCGGGGTGAGCCGCGCCCCGCGGGCGTTGCGCTCGACGAGCCGGTGGCCGGTCTCCTGCTCCAGGGCCGCAAGCTGCTGGGAGACCGCGGAGGGGGTGAGATAGAGCGCGGCGGCAGCCGCCGTGACCGTACGGTGGTCGGCCACCGCCCGGAGGATGTGCAGCCGCCGCGCTTCGATCATGCCCCTAGTCTCGCAGGGCGGCGCGCGCGTCGACGAACGCGTCGACCGCCCGGTTCACGTCATCGGTCGAATGGGCCGCCGAGAGCTGGACGCGGATGCGGGCCTTGCCCTGCGGAACCACGGGGTACGAGAAGCCGATCACGTACACACCGCGCTCCAGGAGCAGCTCCGCCATGCGGCCGGCCTCGGAGGCGTCGCCGATCATGACGGGCGCGATCGCGTGGTCGCCGGGGAGGATGTCGAAGCCCTCCTCGGTCATCCGGGTCCGGAACAGCTCGGTGTTGGCGCGCAGCCGGTCGCGCAGGTCACCGGCCGACTCCAGCAGGTCGAGGACCTTCAGGGAGGCGGCGGCGATGACCGGGGCGAGGGTGTTGGAGAACAGGTACGGGCGGGAGCGCTGGCGCAGCAGGGCGACGATCTCGGCGCGGGCCGCGACGTAGCCGCCGGACGCGCCGCCGAGGGCCTTGCCGAGGGTGCCGGTGATGATGTCGACGCGGTCCATGACGCCGTGCAGCTCGGGGGTGCCGCGGCCGCCGGGGCCGACGAAGCCGACGGCGTGCGAGTCGTCGACCATGACCATGGCGTCGTAGCGCTCGGCGAGGTCGCAGATCTCCTGGAGCGGGGCGACGTAGCCGTCCATGGAGAACACGCCGTCGGTGACGACCAGCTTGCGGCGGGCGCCGCCCTCCGTGGCTTCCTTGAGCTGCTGCTCCAGGTCGGCCATGTCGCGGTTGGCGTAGCGGAAGCGGCGGGCCTTGGAGAGCCGGATGCCGTCGATGATCGAGGCGTGGTTGAGGGCGTCGGAGATCACGGCGTCCTCGGCGCCGAGCAGCGTCTCGAAGACGCCGCCGTTGGCGTCGAAGCAGGACGAGTAGAGGATCGTGTCCTCCTGGCCGAGGAAGGAGGACAGGCGCGCCTCCAGCTCCTTGTGCACCTCCTGCGTGCCGCAGATGAAGCGGACGGACGCCATGCCGTAGCCCCAGCGGTCGAGCGCCTCGTGGGCGGCGGCGACCACCTCGGGGTGGTCGGCCAGGCCGAGGTAGTTGTTGGCGCAGAAGTTGAGCACCTCGCCGGGCCGGCCGCCGGCGGTGACGGCGACGGTCGCGGACTGGGGCGTGCCGATCACGCGCTCGGGCTTGTGCAGGCCGGCGGCGCGGATCTCGTCGAGGGTGGTACGGAGGTCGTCGCGTACGGAAGAGAACATGCTGCGGTCCTTTGCGGGGATCAGACGGTCCAGTCGAGGATGATCTTGCCGCCCTTGCCGGACGCGGCGTCGTCGAAGGCGGCCTCGAAGTCGGTGTACGCGTAGCGGCCGGTGATCACCGGGGCGAGGTCCAGGCCGCCCTCCAGGAGGACGGACATGGCGTACCAGGTCTCGAACATCTCGCGGCCGTAGATGCCCTTGATCGTGATCATGGAGGTGACGATCTTCGCCCAGTCCACGGAGAAGTCCTCGCTGGGCAGGCCCAGCATGGCGATCTTGCCGCCGTTGGTCATGTTCGCGACCATGTCGCGCATGGCGTGCGGGTTGCCGGACATCTCCAGGCCGACGTCGAAGCCCTCCTTGAGCCCCAGCGTGCGCTGGCCGTCGGCGATCGTCTGCTCCGCGACGTTCAGCGCGAGCGAGACGCCCGCCTTGCGGGCCAGCGCGAGCCGCTCCTCGCTGACGTCGGTGATGACCACGTTGCGCGCCCCGGCGTGCTTGGCGACCGCGGCCGCCATGATGCCGATCGGGCCGGCGCCGGTGACGAGGACGTCCTCGCCGACCAGCGGGAAGGACAGCGCGGTGTGCACGGCGTTGCCGAAGGGGTCGAAGATCGCGGCGACGTCGAGGTCGACCGGGACGCGGTGGACCCAGACGTTGGACGCCGGCAGGGCGACGTACTCGGCGAAGGCGCCGTCGCGGCCGACACCGAGGCCGACCGTGGCGCGGCAGAGGTGGCGGCGGCCGGCCAGGCAGTTGCGGCACTTGCCGCAGACGAGGTGGCCCTCGCCGCTGACCAGGTCGCCGACGACGATGTCCGCGACGTCACGGCCGATCTCGACGACCTCGCCCACGAACTCGTGGCCGACGATCAGCGGCGCGGAGATCGTCTTCTGCGCCCAGCCGTCCCAGGAGCGGATGTGGAGGTCCGTACCGCAGATCCCGGTGCGCTTGACCTTGATCAGGACGTCTCCGCTGCCGATCTCCGGCTCCGGAACGTCCGTGAGCCGGAGTCCCGGCTCCGCCTTCTGCTTGACCAGCGCCTTCAATGCCTTGGCTCCCGACGTGCGTGTCCTGTGACTACGGGGTTCGGGCACGGGTTCGCGCCCAAGATCCTTGAAGAGAATCTTCCGTATGTCCTGCATCGGGGTCCATCGAGGTTTTCTTAAGCGCGGCCACAGGTGAGCTTCACGCCGCGCCGGGGGCCGTCACCTTCCGAGCGCCGCCATCGCCGCGTTGTGGCCGGGGATCCCGCTCACTCCGCCGCCCCTGACGGCGCCCGCGCCGCAGAGCAGGACGTTGGCGTGCGCGGTCTCGACGCCCCAGCGGCCGGCTCCCTCCTCCCCGTAGGGGAAGGAGAGGTCGCGGTGGAAGATGTGGCCGCCGGGCAGCCGCAGGTCGCGTTCGAGGTCGAGCGGCGTCTTGGCCTCGATGCAGGGCCTGCCCTCCGCGTCGACGGCGAGGCAGTCGGCGAGCGGCTCGTCCAGTACGGCGTCGAGTTCGGCGAGCGTCGCCTTGAGGAGCGTCGAGCGCGCGGTGTCGTTGTCGTCGGTGAACAGCCGGGCCGGGGTGTGGAGGCCGAAGAGCGTGAGGGTCTGGTAGCCGCGCTCGGCGAGCTCCGGGCCGAGGATGCTCGGATCGGTCAGCGAGTGGCAGTAGATCTCGGAGGGCGGTGCGCTCGGCAGCCGGCCGGAGGCGGCTTCGGCGTACGCCGTGGCCAACTGCCCGTACCCCTCGGCGATGTGGAACGTGCCCGCGAACGCCTCGCGCGGGTCGACGGACCGGTCCCGCAGCCTCGGCAGCCGGGTGAGAAGCATGTTGACCTTGAGCTGGGCGCCTTCGGCGGCCGGTGGCGGCGTGTCGCCGAGCAGGGTGGCGAGCGCCTGCGGGGAGGCGTTCACCAGCACGTGCTCCGCGGCGACCACGCCCTCGCCGTCCGCCGTCCGGTAGGTGACCTCGGCGCGCTCGCCGTCGGTCTCGACGCGGGTCGCCTCGTGTCCGGTGCGGATCTCCGCGCCCGCCGCGCGGGCTGCGTCCGCGAGGGCGTCGGTGAGGGCTCCCATGCCGCCGACGGGGACGTCCCAGTCCCCCGTACCGCCGCCGATGACGTGGTAGAGGAAGCAGCGGTTCTGGAGCAGCGAGGGATCGTGGGCGTCGGCGAAGGTGCCGATGAGCGCGTCGGTGAGGACGACTCCGCGGACGAGGTCGTCGGTGAAGTTCTCCTCGACCCCCACGCCGATGGGCTGCTCGAAGAGCATCCGCCAGGCGGTCTCGTCGGCCACCCGGGCGCGCAGCTCGGCGCGGGTGGGCAGCGGCTCCGTGAGCGTGGGGAAGACGCGCTCGGCGACCTCCGCCGTACGGCCGTAGAAAGCCTGCCACGCCTCGTACTCGCGGTCGGAGCCGGTGAGCGCGGCGAAGGAGGCGCGGGTGCGGTCGGGGCCTCCGCCGACGAGCAGCCCGCTGTCGCCCTTCGGGGTGTACGAGGAGATGGACCGTTTCCGCACGGAGAACCGGAGCCCCAGCTCCCGCACGATCTTCGGCGGCAGGAGCGAGACGAGGTACGAGTACCGGGAGAGCCGGGCGTCGACGCCGTCGAAGGGCCGGGTGGAGACGGCGGCCCCGCCGGTGGAGCCGAGCCGTTCCAGGACGAGGACGGTGCGTCCGGCGCGGGCCAGGTAGGCGGCGGCGACCAGTCCGTTGTGGCCACCACCGACGATGACGGCGTCGTACGAGCGCTGTGCGGTCATGTCTCTTGCTAACACGCGAAGATCGCCCGCGGAACCCCGCGTCTAGGACGTGTTCCGCTCCCCGTCGGTCCCGCGCAGTGCCGCGACGCGCCGGTAGAGGTCGACGGCCTCCTCGTGGCGGCCGAGCTGTTCCAGGCAGTGGGCCTCGTCGTGACGGCTGGCCAGGGCGTCGGCGTGATCGGGCCCGAGGACCCGTTCGCGGGCGTCGGCGACCTCGCGGTAGACCGACAGCGCGGCCGCCCAGTCCGCCAGCCAGCCGAGGCCGACGGCGATCTCGCGGCGGCTGACGAGCGTGTCGGGGTGGTCGGCGCCGAGGACCCGCTCGCGGACCGCGCACACCTCGCGGGCCTCCTCGACGGCCTCCCGCCAGCGGGAGAGGCGGCCGAGGTTGACGCCGAGACCGTGCCGGGCGCGCAGGGTCTCGGGGTCGTCGGGGCCGTGCACGCGGGTACGGGCGTCGACCAGGTCGCGGTAGAGCTCCAGGGCCTCAGCGCTCCGGCCGATCCGGCCCAGACAGATCCCCACCTCGTAGCGGGCCGCGAGGGTGTCGGGGTGGTCGGGCCCGAGGACGGAACCGCGCGCGGAGGCGACGTCCGAGTAGGTCGCGAGCGCCTCCGGCCAGCGCTCCAGCCGGCCCAGGGTGTAGGCCACCTCGTAGCGGGTGACCAGGGTGTCGGGGTGCTCGTCGCCGAGCAGCCGGGTGCGTGCCTCGGCCACCTCGCGGGCCATCCGGTACGACTCGTCCAGACGTCCGAGGCGCCCCAGGTTGAAGGCCAGGTTGTGGCGGCAGCGCAGGGTGTCGGGGTGGTCCGGGCCCATCGTGCGCTCGCGGGAGGAGAGCACCGCCGCGTAGACCTGGTGGGCCTCGAAGTGCCGCCCGAGGCGCCCGAGCACGTAGGCCGTCTCCTGGCGGGCGGCCAGGGTGTCGGCGTGGTCGGGGCCGAGGACCCGCTCGCGCGCCTCGGCGACCCGGGAGAAGGAGCGCAGGGCTTCGGCGGGGCGGGCCAGCCGGCTGAGCGTGAAGCCGAGCTCGTAGCGGCTGGTGAGGGTCTCCGGATGGTCGGGCCCGAGGACCCGCTCGCGGTCCTCGGCGACGGACCGGTGCACGTCCTCCGCCTCCTCCCAGCGGCCGAGCCGGCCCAGGCTGAGCCCGGCCCTGTGCCGGCTCGCGAGCACGGCGAGGAGCTCGGGGGACGGGGTGGACCCGGGCACGGGGCCCGGCGCGGGCGATCCGGGTGACGGCGCGGAGTGCGGGGTCGGCGATCCGGGTGACGGTGTGGCATCCGGGACGCCCCGGTCCGGCGCGGGCAGGACGCGTGACGCGGTGGTCCACTCCCCCGTGAGCCCGGCGGCCGGGTCGAACGCCGCGGTCCGCACCGCGACGGCCGTGGTGGCCCGGTGGCCGTGGGTCATCCGCGTGGCCCAGGAGGGGAGCCCGGGCGCGGCCGCCTCCGGCACCCGCACCGCCACGGGGACCGGGTTCGGTCCGGTCCGCGCGGACACGATCCGACGCCGCAGGTCGGTCGCGTCGGTGGGCCGCCCGTCCGGCGTCTTGGCGAGCAGATCGAGAACGATCCGGTCCAGGTAGTCGGGGAGTTCGGCGCGGTGCGTGCGCAGCGGCTCCGGCGGGGTGTCGCGGTGTCCCACGAGGACGGCCCACGCGTCGTCGAGGTCGAAGGGCGGCGCGCCGGTGGCGATCTCGTACAGCACGCATCCCAGCGAGTACAGGTCGCTGCGGTGGTCGACCTCGCCGCCGCTGATCTGCTCGGGCGACATGTAGTGCGGGGTTCCCATCGCGATGCCGGTGCCGGTGAGGCGGGAGGTGAAGCCGATGTCCGCGCCCAGTCGCGCTATCCCGAAGTCGCAGATCTTCACGCCGCCGTCGCCGAGCCGCATGATGTTGGCCGGCTTGAGGTCGCGGTGCACGATCCCCTGCCGGTGGGTGTAGGCGAGGGCGTCGGCGACCTGCTCGGCGATGTCGACCACGTCCGGCACCGGCAGCGGGTGCTGCTTGTTCTCCTCCAGGAGCTGGCTCAGATTGTGGCCCTCCAGCAGCTCCATGACGAGGAAGAGGACACCGTCCGACTCGCCGAAGTCGTGCACGACGGTGACACCGCGGTGCTGCAGCGAGGCGGCGACGCGCGCCTCGCGGCGGAAGCGTTCGCGCAGCACCTTCACGAAGTTCGCGTCCTGCTGCGGTCCCAGCGGCTTGAGGCACTTGACCGCGACGCGGCGCCCGAGGGACTCGTCGGTGGCGCGCCACACCTCGCCCATGCCCCCGCGCCCGATCACGTCGTGCAGCCGGTACCGGCCCTGGATCAGCCTGGTTTCCGCCATCGCGTGCTGTCGCCCCCGTCGATTCGCTGCGCCCTCCCCGGCTCGTCCAGTATGGCCGCCTGGCTGCGGAGTTTGAACGGGGCGGGGCGCGTGGCGGGGCCGAGACGCGCCATCGCGTTCACAATGTGACCCGGCGGCAGCCGCCAGCGCAGCCGGGCGGGGACACAGCGCAGCAGATTGGCCGCCGCCGTCAGCCGGTACGTGACGGTGTCGGGGGGCGGAGCGGGCCGCCCGTACAGCGCGTGGGCGTAGGGAGGCAACGCGTCGTAGGCGAGTGCCGCGACGCGCCGCCAGACGACCTCGCGCGCCGGCCGCAGGAGGGGTTTGACGGGCGGGCGGCGCAGAAACGCGTCGACGGTCCGCGCGTCCTCGCCCGCGGCGAGCCGCGGCCGTACGTCGTCGAAGTAGTCGGCCAGCTCGCCCGCGGTCGCCGGCACCGCGCTCGGGTCGAGGCCGACGAGCCGCGCGGACGTGCGGTGTTCGTCGATGTACCGGTCGGCCTGGGCGTCGGTGAGGGGGATTCCGGAGCGACGGGCGACGGAGAGGTACGAGTCGACCTCGGCGCAGTGCACCCAGAGCAGGAGTTCGGGGTCGTCGACTCCGAGCAGCCGGTGGATCTTCCGCACCCGGGCGCCGGCCGCTTCGGCGGCTTCGGCGGTGCCGTAGCTGATCGTGCCGACGAAGTTCGCCGTGCGCAGGAGCCTGCCCCAGGCGTCCTTCCTGAAGTCGCTGTTGATCATCACGCCGCGCACGGCCACGGGGTGCAGCGCCTGCAGATAGAGCGCGCGGACGCCGGCGATCCACATCACCGGGTCGCCGTGCAGCTGCCAGGTGACGGAATCGGGACCGAAGAGCCCGGGATCGGCGTCCTGCCTCATGCCGTCCAGGCTACGGGTGCCACCCCCGGAACGACCCCGGCGGTGCGGGGCCGAAGCCGGTGGACACTCGACCGTAGACCCTCACTTCCCCGCTTCGGGATCGTCGGTCCAGGTGAGGGAGCGGATGCGCCAGTCGCCCGACGCGTCGGCGACCAGCTCGAAGTGCTGGCGTCCCCAGCCGGCGAAGGACGCGCCGTCGCGGACGCCGTGCTTGTGGTAGAGCGAGGACCGCAGCGCGCGTTCCCCGACGACGACCGTGGACCAGCTGACGTCGAACTCCTGGAAGTCGGTCAACTCCGTTCCGTTCAACAGATCGTGACGGGGCACCAGGAACTCGTCGACGTCCATCCGGGTCACCCGGCCGTCCTGCGCCACGTACTCGATCACCGCGTCGGGCGTGAGCACGGCACGGGCCCCGTCCAGACCGACCGGCTCTCCCTCGCGACGCGTGAAGGCGGAGAGGAACGTGCCGACCGCCCTGTCGACGGCGCGCTCCCGGGCGGAGGGCGGATTCCGGCGCCACTCGCCGGCCAGGACGGCGAACACCGAGTCGCTGCACCAGGCTCCCTTGAGGAAGGTGCCGTCCCGCAGGACGGACTCGTGGCGCATCCCGATGCGCCGCATGAGGGCCGCGGAGGCGACGTTGCGCACGTCGCAGATGCCGATGACGCGGTGCCAGCCGAAGTCGCCGAAGGCGATGTCGAGCGCCGCCGTGACCGCCTCGGTGGCGATGCCCGTGCCGTGCACGTCCGGGTGGAACGCGAACCCGACCTGGCCGGTGGCCGGTTCGTCGGGCTCCCGCCGCAGGAACACCTCGCCGACGACCCGCCCCGACTCGTCCTCGACGGCCAGCCCGAACCAGTCTCCGGGAACGGCGAGCGACTCTCCGGAGATCAGGCGCTCCAGGGTCTGCTCCGTCATCTCCCTGGTGTGCGGCTCGTGCGGCAGGTAGAGGGCGACCTCGGGCAACGAGCGGTGGGCGTGGATCGCTTCGAGGTCGTCCTCGCGCACGGGCCGCAGGCTCAGCCGCTTCGTCCGGACCGGGTACCGCGGGTGTACGGGAGCCCCCGGGTCCGTCGATTCGGCGGGCTCGGTGTGCTCGGACCGTGGGGGTACGTCGGTCATGGGGTCTCCGTTCGTGCGGTGAACCTGACAGTGTGGCGTGCGCCGTTCGACGGGCCCACAGCGGGGCGGGACGGATGTGACGGGCGCGTCGGCGGACGCCCGTCGGCCGAGGCACCGAAGGCCGCGGCACACGATGCCGGTCCGAGGGTCACGCCCGGGCGCGGTCTCCGGGCCGCGCGGAGCGTCGTGACGCGTCCCGCCCGCCGCACCACTCCTTCGGCGGCCCCCGGCGCGCGTCGGCCCGCCGCGGCTTCCATGCTGTTCCGGGGGAGATGACCGCTGTCCGAGGCGCCGTCGAACCCCGGCTTCCTGGGACCTGGCCGCGGAGGACCGGAGCGCTGATGAGGCTTGTCGTCGATCTCAACAGATGCCAGGGGTACGCGCAGTGCGCCTTCCTCGCGCCCGAGGTGTTCACGATGCACGGGGAGGAATCCCTCGTCTACGACCCGCATGCCGAGGACGAGCTCCGGGCGAAGGTGGCGCGTGCCGTCGCGGCCTGTCCCGTACAGGCGATCATCGCGGAGGGTCCGGGCGGAGCGGACCACGCCGACGGGGGTCCGGGCCGGTCCGCTCGCCCCGTGCAGGCCGTCCGGCCCGGGCAGGAGCCGGTCGATGGCCGTTGACGACTTCCACACGTGGCTCAGGCGCGAGGGCCGGATCGTGATCGTGGGGGCCTCGCTCGCGGGTCTGCGGGCGGCGGAGACGCTGCGAGCCGAGGGCTTCGCCGGCTCCCTCACCCTGATCGGGGACGAGCCGTACGAACCGTACGACCGGCCCCCGCTGTCCAAGGCGGTCCTGCTGGGCAAGGCGTCGCCCGCCCGTACCGAGCTCCCCCGACGGTGGGGGTTCGACGCCACGTGGCGTCTCGGTGTGGCGGCGAGCGGTCTGGACATGGCGGCCAAGCGCGTCCACCTGGCCGACGGGGACGCCGTGGAGTACGACCGGCTGCTGATCGCGACCGGGGTGCGCGCCCGGCCCTGGCCGCACGAGGCGGAAGCACGGCTGGACGGGGTCTTCGCGCTGCGCACCCGTGACGACGCGGTCGGCCTGCACCGGCGGATGGCGGCCTCGCCCCGCAGGGTCCTGGTCGTCGGGGCCGGGTTCACCGGTTCGGAGATCGCCTCGGCCTGCCGGGACCGGGGCATCGACGTCACCGTCACGGAGCGCGCCGACGCTCCACTGGTGGGCGCGCTCGGCGGGGTGATCGGCGCGGTCGCGGCGGACCTGCACCGCGAGAACGGCGTGGACCTGCGTACGGGTGTCACGGTCACCGCCCTGGAGGGGGACGCGGCGGGCCGCGTGCGGCGCGCCCACCTCTCCGACGGCGGCGTCGTCGAGGCGGACGTCGTGGTCGTCTCCCTGGGGGCGATCCGCAACACCGACTGGCTGGTCGGGTCCGGCCTCGGTGCCGGCCCGCGCGGAATCGCCTGCGACGCCGGCTGCCGCGCCTTCGACATCCGGGGCATCGTCACGGACGACATCTACGCGGCCGGGGATGTCGCAAGGTCTCCGAACGCTCTGTTCAACTACCAGTTCCTGTCCCTGGAGCACTGGGGCAACGCCGTGTCGCAGGCCGAGGTCGCCGCGCACAACATGATCAACGTCAGCGCGGAGCGCCGCCCGCACATGGGAGTTCCCTCCTTCTGGTCCTCCCAGTTCGGGGTGAACATCAAGTCGGTCGGCGTGCCCCCGATGGGCGACGAGATCATGTTCACCCAGGGCTCGCCCAGGGAGCGTCGCTTCATCGCCGTGTACGGCCATCAGGGCCGCGTCATCGCGGCCGTCGGCTTCGACAACTCGCGGTGGCTGGACTTCTACCGGCGCCTGATCGAGACGGGCGCGCCCTTCCCGGTGGAGTTCCCGACCGTCGACCGGCGGCCGGAAGGCCGCCGACCCGTCCCGGCCGATTTCCCCGACCCGTCCCTGCCGACCCACGGCCCGACGGTGACCCTCAGCGGCTACTCGCCCACCGACCAGCAGCTGGTCTTCACCCCGGCCCATCGCTGACCGACGCCCGTCCGGCCCTCTCGCCCCGAGGACACCCCATGACGCATGCCACCTCGCTCCTGCGCCAGATCACCGACTACGCCCATCGCGCGAACCCGTACCCGCTGTACGCGAAGCTCCGCGAGACCCCGGTGCTTCAGGAGGAGGAGGGCGGCCCCTTCGTCGTCAGCTCCTACTACGACATCCTCGGTCTGCTCCACGACCCCCGGATCAGTTCGGACGCCGCCAACCTCGCCGCGTCGAGCGCCGACGGGGGCTCCGCCGACATGGGCGGCCCGGAGGAGACGGGGCTGCCGCCGAGCTTCATCCGGCTCGACCCGCCCGAGCACGACCGGCTGCGGCGGATGGCCAACCGGCCTTTCGGGCCGCCGCACAGCCCCCGTCGGATCGACTCCATGCGCGAGGAGTTGGCCGAGATCGTCTCGGATCTGATCGACGGCCTCGGGGGCGCCGGGGAGATCGATCTGGTCGACCGGTTCGCCTACCCGTTTCCCGTCACCGTGATCTGCCGGCTGCTCGGCGTGCCGCGTGAGGACGAACCGCGCTTCCGCTCCTGGGTCGACCCGATCGTGGCCAGCCTGGACCCGGACGCGGACGGTGACACCGCCGAACGGCGCGGCGAGGCGCAGGAGGCCCGTCGGCAACTGGGCATGTACCTGGCCGGACTGGTGGAGCAGCGCGGCAACGACCCTCGCGACGACATGCTCTCCGAACTGGTCACGAACCGGGGCGGGGACGGCCCCATGACGACGATGGAGGTGCTCAGCACCGCGGTCCTGCTGCTGATCGCGGGCCACGAGACGACGGTCAACCTCATCACCAACGGCATGCTCACGCTGCTCCGGCACCCGGACGTCCTGGACAGGCTGCGCCACGAGCCGGACCTGGTCGTCAACATCGTGGAGGAGCTGCTGCGTTACGAGCCTCCGGTGCAGCTGGTGCCCCAGCGCACCTGTATCGCGGACATCGAGCTGCGCGGCGTCACGATCCCGAAGGGGTCCAGGATCTGGCTGGTGCTCGCCTCGGGCAACAGGGACCCGGAGCGCTTCCCGGATCCCGACCGGTTCGACCCGGACCGCGAGGACATCCAGCATCTCGGTCTGGGAAGCGGCATCCACTCCTGCTTCGGCGCGCCCCTGGCCCGGCTGGAGGCCCAGCTGGCCCTGGCGGAACTGGCCCGCCGCCTCGACGCCCCGCGGCTGCTGGAGGACCCGCCGCCGTACCGGCACAACGCGGTGCTGCGCGGCCCGCGCCATCTGCGCATCGCCATCGACGGAGTAAGCCCCTGAACCTCCGCGGCGACGCCCGCTCCCCGGTCACCCGGTCGCCTCCGCGGCGGCGAGCGGCTGGGGCCGGGTCCGCATGCCCCAGCGGGCAAGGGACGGGCCCGCGGCGCCCAGCCCCGCGAAGAACAGCGCCAGCAGCAGCCAGCCCGCCGTACCGAGGCCGAGCACCGTCGTGGTGAGGATCGCGGGCGCCAGGGCCTGGCCCGTGCTGAAGCCGAGGCCGAGGAGGCCCTGGTACTGGCCCTGGGCGTGGTCGGGGGCGAGACCGAAGCCCAGGGCGAAGCCCGCCGAGGACTCCCAGATCTCGCCCAGACTGTGCGCGAAGATCGCGGCGACGAGCAGTCCGGCCGCCGCCCAGACGGGGGCGTGCGCGGCGAGCGCCATCATGGGGCAGCTGACGAGGAAGAGCAGTCCCGCGGTACGGAAGGCCCTGCCGCCGTCGCGCGGGGTCTCGATCCGGGAGCCGATCCTGGTCTGCAGCAGAACGCAGAAGGCCGCGTTGACGGCGAAGACGGCGGCCACCGTCCAGCGTGGTGCCTCGGTGTGTTCGGAGATCCAGATCGGCAGGAGCAGGGACACCACCGAGTACTGCAGCCCCATGGCCCCGTACAGGGCCGTGAACGTCAGGAACGGACGGTCCGCCAACGCGATCCAGCGACGACTGCGCGGCGGTGCCGCCTGCACCGGGTAGTGGGGCAGCAGGAGCAGGAGCGCGGCGCACAGGGCGAAGCTCGCCGCGTTCCCGAGGATCAGCGCGACATAGGCACCGCGGGTGTCCACCGCCACCGCCAGCCCGGAGCCCACCGTCCCGAGGATGACGCCCAGGTTGACGAAGGTGCGCAGCTTCGCCCGGAACAGTGCCGGGCGTTCGGTGCCCACCCGGGCCACCAGAACGCCCCAGGCCGCCCCGCCGACCGCCGCGGCGATCTGGTCGACCGTCGCGATGAGCGTGAGGGCGGCCCAGCTCTCGACGAGGACGAGAGCGGACATCGACACCGCCTGGACCACGAGGGCGAGCATCATGATCGTGCGCGCGCCGCGCCGGTCGGCGAGATGGCCCCCGGGTACGCCCGCGAGCAGGCCGATCAGTCCGGCGATGGTGAGAGCGGCCCCGACCTGTGCCGCCGGCAGGTCCACGATCACCGTGAAGTAGAGCGCCGACGCCGCGTTGAACAGGCCGTTGCCGACCCGGTTGACGAAACTGGCGGCGATCAGCACGCGCTCCGGCCCGCTGCCTCCCGCCATGCGGGCTATTCGGCCCGCCGGGCTGCCCTTGATCATGATCGGCAGGCTAGCAGCGGGCCCGCCACCCATCGGGGCCGTACGAACACGCCGTACGGGCACGGCGTGCGAAAACGCCGCACGGGTCCGCCGGAGCGCGGACTCCCGAGGAGCCGTCGCCCCTGCCGACGAGGCGCCTCATGACGGACAATCCTCGTAGGGGCGGGTCTGTCCGCACCCGACCGACCGCAGGGACCGCCATGTCCGATCCGCCGGTACCCACCGCACGCACGCGCGTCTTCCTCGTGGACGACCATGAGGTCGTCCGCAGGGGTCTTCGCGACCTGCTCGACGACGAGCCCGACATGGAGGTGGTCGGTGAGGCGGCCACCGCCGACCAGGCCGTGGCCCGGGGGCCGGCTCTGCGGCCGGACGTCGCGGTTCTCGACGTCCGGCTGCCCGACGGCGACGGGATCGCCGTCTGCCGCGAACTGCGCTCGCGGATGCCGGAGCTGGCGTGCCTGATGCTGACCTCGTTCGACGACGAGGAGGCACTCCTCGACGCGATCATGGCAGGAGCCGCGGGGTACGTCCTCAAGCAGATCAAGGGCTCCGACCTGGTGTCGGCCGTACGGACCGTGGCCACGGGCCAGTCGATGCTCGACCCGGCCACCACCGCCCGGCTGATGCGCTCGCTGCGCCATCCCGAGGAGGCGCGGCCACCGGAGGACGAGCGGCTCGCGGTGCTGTCGGAGAGGGAGCGGGCCGTGCTCGATCTCATCGGCGAGGGTCTCACCAACCGCCAGATCGCCGAGCGGCTCTACCTGTCGGAGAAGACGGTCAAGAACCACATCTCGCGGCTGCTCGGCAAGCTCGGCGTGGAGCGCCGCGTCCAGGCCGCCGTCATCGCCGCGCAGGCCCACGAACACGACGCCGAGCACGGCTAGGGCGTGGGTTCGACGATCAGGGCTGGGGCATGGGTCGACGATCAGGGCTGGGGCATGGTTCGACGATCAGGGCTGGGGCATGGTTCGACGATCAGGGCTAGGGCGTGGGTCGACGATCAGGCGGGGCTCGCGGCGCCCGGCACACCGCCTTGGGCGCGCCCGACCGCCGCGACTCGGGCCGTTCACTCCCCCTCGGCCGGCAGCGGGATCCGCCACTCCAGCACGGTGCCGCTGCCCGGCTCCGCCCGCGCGGACACCGACAGGGTGCCTCCGAGCCGCTCGGCCCGTTCGGACAGGTTCCGCAGTCCGCTGCGGCCGCCATCCCGTGGCATGCCCACGCCGTCGTCACTCACCGTGACCGCCAGGACGCCGTCGGCGGCGACGACGGACACCTCCGCCCTCCCCGCCCGGGCGTGCCGCGCCACGTTGGTCAGCCCCTCCCCGAGGACGGCGAGCACTTCCTCGGCCGCGTCGGGCGGCACGTCCGTGTCGAGCAGCCCCTCCATGCGCAGCGCGGGAGCGAATCCGAGCGTCGACGCGGCCGAGTCCACGGCCTTGACCACGCGGTTTCTCAGCTTCGGGTCGGTTCCTGGGGTGTCGTGCTCCCGGAGGCCGAAGATGGTCGAGCGGATGATCTTGATGGTGGCGTCCAGGTCGTCGATCGCGCGCGTGAGCCGGTCGGCGGCTTCCGGGTGCTCGACGAAGCGCCGGGCGCTCTGCAGTGTCATCCCGGTGGCGAACAGACGCTGGATCGCCAGATCGTGCAGGTCCCGGGCGATCCGGTCGCGGTCCTCCAGAAGGCTCACCTGCTCCGCGTCACGCCGCCGGTCCGCCAGTTCGAGTGCCAGCGCCGCCTGTCCCGCGAATCCGGGGAGCGCCGTGACCTCGGCGCCCGCGAAGGGGGGCCGGCCGCAACGCCGGGCCAGCATCATCACACCGCTCAGGCGCTCCTTCGTGCCGACCGTGACGGCCACCGCCGGCCCGAAGCCCTTCCAGCGCTCCGGCCGCACCGTCACCCGTGCGTCGTTCTCGACGTCGACCACCGTGACCAGGCCGTCCCGCTGCGCGAGGGCGGCGGCGGCAAGGGTTCCCTCGCTGCTCGGCAGGACGACACCGCGGTGCCCGTCGGCCCCCTCACCGCGCGCCAACGAGCCCCGCAGCTCGCCTCCCTGGCCCACGAGGTAGAAGACCCCCACGTCGGCGCCGACGATGTCGACGGCCCGCTCCAGCATGGCGTCGAGCACCTGGGACTCCTCCGCGCCGGACAGCAGGGCGCTGGTGAGGTCCGAACTGGCGGCCAGCCACAGCTGCCTGAGCCGGCCCTCCTCGTAGAGGCGGGCGTTCTCGATCGCGATGCCCGCGGCGACCGCCAGGGTCGTGACCACGGCCTCGTCCTCGGCGTCGAACTCGGCCCCTCCCCGCTTCTCCGTGAGGTAGAGGTTGCCGAAGACCGCGTCGCGGACCCGGATGGGCACGCCGAGGAACGAGTGCATCGGCGGATGGTGGGGCGGGAATCCGTACGAGGCGGGGTGTTCGGACAGCTCGGAGAGCCGCAGCGGCTTCGGGTTGCGGATCAGTTCCCCGAGCAGGCCGTGTCCGGAGGGCAGGTCGCCGATCCGCTCGCGCAGCTCGTCGTCGACGCCGATGGGGAGGAACTCGGAGAGCCTCCGGTCGTCGCCGATGACGCCCAGCGCCCCGTACTCGGCGTCCACGAGGGTCACCGCGGCCTCCACGATGTCCCGCAGGACCTGCGGGAGTTCGAGTTCCCGGCCCACGGAGATGACGGCCTGGAGAAGCCCGTCGAGCCGGTCCCTCGTGCCGCGCATCTCGTCGACGCGTACCTGGAGCTCGTCGAGCAGCTCGTCGAGTCTCAGCCTCGGAATCCTGCTCTCCGTGGGCCCCGGACCCTCACGCCCCATCGACACCTCCAGCAGCATCGGGCGCATTGGCGGCGCTCATGGCGTGCCTTTCCAGCGTAGTCCGGACCCACCACCCGTTCCTGTCGATTCCCCCGGTGGAGGGAGACCTGACAGGACGCGGGCCGTCGTGGCGCGGGCCTGGGGCGGGCCTGGGGCGGGTTCCTCACCGGGAGGGTCCCGCGACGGTGTCGCGGCGTTCCCTGGTGCCACCGGTCATGACGTGCCACCGGTCATGACGCGCTACCGGTCATCACGCGTTGCGGGTCATCACGCGTTGCCGGTCATGACGTGCTGCCGTGTCCGGCTCCGTGCCGGGGTACGAGCTCCACCGGGCAGTGGGCGTGCTGCACCAGGCCGAGCGTGGTCCGGCCGAGCGTCGGTCCGAGGTACCCGGGGGCCCGTCGGCCGCCGACGACCAGGAGGTCGGCGTGGCTCGACGCGTCGACGAGGGCGCCGGGCACACTGCCGCTCCTCTCCACGTCGACGTCCACCGTCAGATCCGGGAACTCCTGCCGGACACGGCCGGCGACCGTGTCCGGTGCCGTGCCCGCGCCTCCGGCCGACCGCCCGTTCCCGATGTGCAGAATCCGGAGGGGAACCTCGCGCAGCAGGGCTTCGTCCGCCGCCTGCAGGGCGCTGCCCAGGTCGTTCCGGTCCCGGACCGCCACGAGAACCCTCCCGGCCGCGCCGGTCTCCCCGTCGCCCCGCACGACGACCACCGGGGTGGTCGCGTTCGCCACGGCTTCGAGACCGACCGAGCCGAGCAGGAGCGAGGAGAACCCACCGAGGCCGCGATGTCCCACGACGATCGTTCCGGTGATGGCGGCGGCCTGCCGCAGGCCGGGACCGGGCGCGCCGCCGGTCAGCGCGTCGATGACGGAGAGCGACGGGTGGCGCGCGGCGACGGTCGCCGCGGTCCGGTCGAGGAGCGCGCGGCCCGCGCTCCGGACCCGACCGGCCTCCTCGGAGGAGAGGTACGAGGAGCGCCCCTCCGTGTTCGTCGCGTGGACGAGGCACAGGCTGGTGCCGCGCAGTACCGCCTCCGCCTCTCCCCACGCCACCGCGTCCTGGGAGGACGGGGATCCGTCGACGCCGACGACGACCCTGCCGAGGCGGGGACGGTCTCGCGTTCCGTCCATCACTCCTCCTCACCGGTCCGTGGGGACTGATCTCACCGTGGCATCCGACGACGGGCGGCGGGAGGGCCGTCGGGGGCAAGGACGGGGCCGAAGGTCCCGCCCGGGTCGGCGGGGCTGGGCAGGGGCGGGCCGGTCGGTCCCGACGGTGGACCGTTCGGCCCTCGCGGGTCCAGGGCGTGCGAGGGACGGTGAAGGCGCGGGGCCCACAGCGCCCGCCGTCACGGCGCATGCCGGGGAAGCGGCGGCGGACGCCACGCGGCCGATGGTGCTCTCAGCCCCCGCACCGACCGCTCACGACCTCTCCCGGTGACTCCCTCACAGACAGGACGCACCGTGTCCACCACCGCTCCGACCCGACCGCTCGTGACCTCGCTGGTCGAGGACGCCGTCATGGCGCCCTCGATGCACAACGCCCAGCCCTGGAAGTTCGTCCACCGCACGGGCACCGACACGATCGAGCTGCACGGCGATCCCGAACGCGCCATGCCGCGCGAGGACCGCGACCATCGCGCCCTCCACCTCGGCTGCGGCGCCGCCCTCTTCGGCCTCCGCGTCGCGGCCGCCCACCGTGCCCGGGCCGCGGCCACGCGGCTGCTGCCCGACCCGGCGAACCCCTGGCATCTCGCCGACATCCGGCTCGGCGGCCCCGGGAGTGCCGACGGCGAACTGGCCGCACTCCACCCCGCCCTGCCGCGCCGGCACACCAGCCGCGCCCCGTTCACCGAGGAGGAGATCCCCTCCGAGGTCGTCGACGGGCTCCGCTCCGCAGCCCTTCTGGAGGGCTGCGAACTGGTCGTACCGGGGGCCTGGCACACCGACACCGTGCTCGGGCTCGTCCACGAGTCACAGATGCTCGAGGCCGCGGACGCGGCCGTCCGGGCGGAGATCGCCGCCTGGACGCGCACGGGCGCGGCCGGGGAAGGGCCCGACACCGAGGGAATCCCGTCGTACGCGTTCGGTCCCCGGCAGTTCGACGTGACCTCTCCCGTCCGGGACTTCGACTCCCGCCGCCGCGTCCCCGGCCGCGCCTCCGCGGTGTTCGAGAAGAGGCCCCGGATCGCGCTGCTCGGCACGGTCGAGGACTCTCGGGAGGACTGGCTGAGGGCGGGCCAGGCGATGCATCGGGTGCTGCTGCGGGCCACCCTGGACGGACTCGCGACCTCCCTCGTGTCCCAGCCGCTGGAGTGGCCCGAACTCCGTTCCGTCGCACGGGATCCGGGCTCCGCCCTGGGCTTCGTCCACATGGTGTTCCGGCTGGGCTACGGTCCCCCGGGCCGGGCCACGCCCCGCCGCCCCGCCGCCGACGTCCTCACCTTCGTCTGATCGTCCGTCACATCCGGAACCAGCGCTCCTCCCCCGGGGAGAGGGCGATCCTCCGCCCCTCGGGGAGCACGACGGCGAGCGGCCCCAGGGACGACTCCGGAACCCTGATGGCGAGCCGTCCGGGAAGCATCCGCAGCCGCACCCCCCGATGCCCGAGGACGCAGAGGGAGAAGGCGAAGCGGGGGACCTCGCGCAGCGCCACCGGCGCGATGCGCAGCCCCTCCGGCCCCGCTTCCAGGCCGGTGATCCCGCGCTCGACGAGATCGACCGTTCCCGCCATCGCGCCGAGGTGGATCCCCTCACCGGTCGTCCCGCCCTGCACGTCGGCGACATCGGCGAGCAGCGCCTCCTCGCAGTACCGCCAGGCGTCGGCACCCTTCTGGCGGGTCAGCACCCAGCCATGGACCAGGCTGCTGAGCGTCGAGCCGTGGCTGGTGCGCCGCAGGTAGTACGCGACGGTCGCGCGCCAGGTCTCCTCGTCCAGCGCGTATCCGAGCCGGGCGAAGAGGCCGTGCAGCTCGGCAGGGCGGAACAGGTAGCCGAGCATCAGGGTGTCGGCCTGCTTCGACGCCTGGTAGCGGTTGACCGTGTCGCCCTCGGCCTCCAGGATCCGGTCGAGCCTGCGGATGTCGCCGTACCGGTTCCGGTACGCGTCCCAGTCCAGCTCCGCCAGGTCGCCGTAGCCCTCGAACTGGCTGACCACGCCCCGGTGGAACGGAACGTACAGGCGGTGGGAGACCTCTTCCCACCGTGCGCGTTCCTCGTCGTCGACCGCCAGCCTCTCCGTCAGTTCCGCGCGCCGGGCGTCGGGCAGTTCGCCCAGCAGGTCGAGCCCTCGGGCGAGGACCCAGGCCGCTGTCGCGTTGGTGTACGCGTTGTCGTCGATGCCGGGATTCGTGGCGTCGGGATAGGCGTCGTGGTACTCGTCGGGGCCCATGACGCCGCGGAGCCGGTACCGGTCGTGCGCGGCGTCGTACGTGGCCGCGCCGGCCCAGTGGCGGGCGACCTCCAGCAGGATCTCGGCCCCCGCCGAGTGGAGGAACCCCCGGTCTCCTGTCGCCTGCGCGTACCGCCAGGCGTTGAGCGCCACGGCCGAACCGACATGGCGCTGGAGGTGCGAGTGGTCGGGGAGCCAGCGGCCCGATCGCGGATTGAGGTGCAGTGTCTGGGTCTCCTCGCGTCCCGAACTCGCGCTCTGCCAGGGATAGACGGCGCCCCGGCCGCCGGCTCGCCGGGCGGCCGCGCGTGCGGCCGGCAGCCGACGGTGGCGGTACATCAGCAGAGCGCGGGCCACCTCGGGGAAGTGGACGGTGAGATAGGGCAGCACGAAGAGTTCGTCCCAGAAGACGTGCCCCCGATAGGCCTCGCCGTGCAGCCCGCGGGCGGGGACGCCGACGTCGAGGTCCGCCGTGTTCGGGGAGAGCGTCTGGAACACGTGGAACAGGTGCAGCC
This sequence comes from Streptomyces sp. NPDC047971, assembly GCF_040653355.1. NCBI lineage: Bacteria > Bacillati > Actinomycetota > Actinomycetes > Kitasatosporales > Streptomycetaceae > Streptomyces > Streptomyces sp. NPDC047971. The sequence goes on from NZ_JBEZNW010000002.1 coordinate 123,762, forward strand.
GGAGGATGCGCCCCGCCTCCCCGGGAACGCGCAACTCGCCCTGCTCCCACAGCCGATGCCAGCACGCGCGGTGCGTGGAGAGCAGCCGGGAGAAGGCGGGGGCTCGCGCGGCGGCGTCCACGGCCTCGGCGAACGGGTCGGTGGCGGGCCGGTCGAGCGAGGTGCGCAGCGCCATCGTCTTGACGACCGTCGCGGAGCGCCGGGGCCCCACGGGCAGGCGGTAGGTCTGCACGGTGCCGGTCCTCGTGGCGTCCTTCCTCGCCGGGCAGACGGGGCGGGTGACCGTGCGGACGGCCAGGGCGACGCGGATGCCCGGATCGACGGTCCGACAGGTGAGCCAGCCGATCCCGTCCTGCTCGAAACCGGTGCGATGGTCCACGAGGTGCCGCCCGTCGAGATGCCGGTATCGCTCGACTCCGGCGTTGGTGACGTCGCCGTCCAGTACGGACTCCACCTCGACCACACCGCTCCAGCCGTAGGCGCGGAACGCGGTGCGCTGGACCGCCAGCCGGGGATCCCCCATGTGAACGACCCGTAGATGGCTGACGCGCAGACCGAGCCCACGGTCGTCCCGGTAGAACAGACGCCGGGCGAGCACACCCGCGCGCAGGTCCAGCTGTACGCCGTAGGTGCGCAGGGAATCGGAGTCGGGCGTCAGCCACGCCCCGGGTGGGGCGTCGTCCGGCAGGCACCGGTAACGCAGGAGCGTCCAGTTGGGGAGGTTGACGAGGTCCTCGTTCTCGATCCGCTCGCCCTCGACGACCGAGGTGAGCCGGTCGTAGCAGCCTGCCAGGTACGTCCCCGGATAGTGTGCGGGGCCGGCGGTGCACTCGGGCGCCGAGCCCCGGGTGGCGAACCGGCCGTTGCCGAGGGTGCAGAGGGCTTCCACCAGCCGCTCGCGCTCCGGGTCGTAGCGGTCGCTCCCGGTCCAGGTCCAGCCCTCGGTCATCCGGGCTCACCCCACACACGACGGACCAGCGCCGCGAGATCGGGGACCGTCAGGTCGGCGCCCTGTTCGCGGAGCCGGGTGGCGTGGCGCCGGTCGGAGGTGCGGTCGAGGCCGACGACGAGTCCGAAGCCTCCACGGCGCGCCGCCGCGACTCCGGAGAGTGCGTCCTCGACCACGGCCGTGGTCCCGGGAGGTGTGCCGAGCAGGGCGGCCGCGTGGAGGAACAGCCCGGGGTCCGGCTTCCCGGCGATGCCGAGACGGGCCGTGTCCCGGCCGTCCACGACCACGGTGAGCAGCCGGTCGAGCCCGGCGGCCTCGAGCAACGCCCGGGCGTGCCGGGACGCGGACGCGGCGGCGCACGGCACCCCGGCCGCCCGCAGGACGGCGAGTGCCGGGCCGGCGTCCGGGAAGCACGCGACTCCCCGGGTCCTGAGCGCCTCCTGGAACGCCTGCTCCTTGCGCGCGGCGACCGCCCAGACGGTGGCGCAGCCGGGCGGATCGTCGGGTGTGCCCGCCGGGAGCGCGAGGCCCCGTGCCGTCAGCAGGGCGTCCGCGCCGTCGAAGCGGGACTTTCCGTCGACGAACCGGCGGTACTCGGCGTCGGCGTCGAAGGGCGGCTGCGTCCCGTGACCCCGGCCCCCGAGAGCGAGGCAGGCGTCGAACGCGACCTTCCACGCCGCCGCGTGCACGGTGGCGGAGTCGAGCAGGACGCCGTCGGTGTCGAAGACGACCCCGCGCGGCGCCCGGGAGCCCGGGAGGGGCCCGCTCACCCTGCCGCCCCCGCTGTCCCGGGGGCGTGGGGACGGTCACCGGAAGGACGTTCCCGGTCGGGGGCGGCCATGGGGGGGGATCCTCCTCGACTGCGGACTCTTCCAGGGTTTCGCAGAGCCGCGGGGGCGCAACCGGAAGCGGTTCGCCCGGGGCGCCTCGGAGCCCGCGGCCGTCGTGGTCACCAGGGCCGTTGTGGTCACCGGGGTGGACGGCCCTCCCGGCCGCCGCGACGGTCAATGGCGTCGACCAGTGGCGTCGATCAGTGGCGTCGATCAGCGGCGTCGATCAGTGGCGTCGATCAGTGGCGTCGATCAGTGAGCGGCACCGAGTTCGGTTCCGATGTGGTGGGCCCACGTCCGGATCATCTGCGGATTGCGGAAGTCTCCGCCCTTGCCCCGGCTCACCATGTGCCGGGCGACCGGATCCGACGTCTCGGCGGTCAGGGCGCCGCCGAAGGTGATGTGTTCACGAGCCCCGAGCTTCTTCATCCGTCGCGCCACTCCGGGAACGGGCGGGATGTCGCGCTCCTCCGCCGAGTCGTCCACGGGGCCGCTGCTGAAGAGCCAGAGGGGTCGGTGCCTGAGTTGTTCGGCGTTGCGCCGGGCACACCGCCGGGCCTTGCCGTTCCAGTGCCCCGCGTAGAGGGCCCCGCCAAGGACGACCGCGTCGTAGCCGCTGACGTCGGTGACGGTGTCGGCGGGCAGCACCACGGCGTCGAATCCGTCGTCCCGGAGCGTCTGGCCGATCTGTTCGGCGATCCCTGCGGTCGCGCCGGACTTGCTGCCGTAGGCGACCAGGACCCGTTGGGTGTTCATGACGCCCCTCCCTCGCCCGTGGAGTCGGACCGCTTGACGGGGATGCTCCTGGCGGTCCCGGTCTCCTCGTCGGGCATCGGGATGCGGATGGTGAGGATGCCGTCCGCGTATCCGGCGTCGACGTCGTCCGCGGGAATGGTGGCCGGGAGGCGCACCGTCCTGCGGAAGGAGCCGTAGCGGAACTCCGAGTGCTCCCTGTCCTCCGTGCCCTCGCGGTGCTCCGCGGTCACGGTGAGGAGGTTGCCGTCGACGGTGACGCCGATGTCGTCGGTCGGGTCCACTCCCGGCAGTTCTGCGCGCAGCACGTACACGCCGTCCCCGCTGGTCGTCTCGATCGGGATGGAATGGGCAGCCGTGGCGGGACGCCACCCGGGCAGCCCGGGGAACTCCCTGTTGAACCAGTCGTTGAAGTCGGGGAAGCGACTGCGCCTGTGTTCGACCTTGCCTCCGGTCATGTCGTGCTCCTGGTGTGCGGGTCCGAGGACGGTGCCCCTGGGCGGGTGACCGCCGTGGCCTGCGGACCGGTTCACGGAGCCGGGTCCGACTCCGTCTCCCACTGTCGCGCCGGGGTCCGGTCAGGGGCAGTGCCCGACGGGGCCGTCGAGGGGGGCCGAACGGGCCTGCCCGGGGAGGGACCGACCGGCCCTGGCACGTCATCCCCGCGTCCCGGAGGTCGCGCCGGTCACCGGGCCGGGCGGTCGCCCGTGTCACCCCGCTGTCGGCGCCCGGGTCGCCCGCTTCCGACCGCTGTCGGCGCCCGCGGCGCCCGCTTCCGATCGGCTCATCCGGCCGGGGCCGGTCGTTCCGCACCGGTGAGGGACCGGACGGTCCCCACCCCGCCACCGGCCCACCGCTCGCGCCGTGCGAGGGGCACGGTGATCAGCGGGCACACGGCGCGGTGCAGCAGGCCGTGGACCGTCGATCCCATCCGCATTCCCGCGTAGCCGCCGCGGCCTTCTCGACCGACCACCAGAGCGGGGGACTCCTGCGACGCCAGGGCGAGTTGCTCGACCGGGTGCCCTCGTACGACCTCCTCGGAGACGACGACGTCCGGGTACCTCTCCGCCCAGCCCGCCACCGACTCGGCGAGCAGCCTGCGCCGCTCCGCGAGCCCCTCTTCGCCGTCGTCGTGGGAGAGGACGGATCGGGGCCAGACCCATACGGCGCGCAGCCGTGCCCCACGCAGGCTCGCCTCCTCGACGGCGAAGGCGACGGCGGCCCGGGAGGACTCGCTGCCGTCCACGCCGACGACGAGGGTGGGTGGGTACGCGGCGGTGGGCCCGGGGGCGTGGACCACGACGACGGGACAGTCGGCCCGTGCCGTGAGCGGTCCGGCCACGGAGCTCTCCGTGAACGTCTCGGCCGCCCCGCCCTGTCGGCGCGATCCCACGACGACCATCGCGGCGTGTGCCGCGAGGTCGCGCAGCACGGTCGTCGGCATGCCGTTCGCGAGGTCCGTCGCGATCCGCACCCCTCCGCACAGTTCCCGTACCAGGTCCTCCGCGTTGGCGATCGCCGACTCGGCCCGCATGCGCAGGGCGCTCTGGTGGGCGAGCGCGTCGAACCGCAGCCCGTCGGGGACGGGCGGCACGGCGACGACCAGGCGGAGCGGCAGTCCCCGCCGCAGGGCTTCGTCCGCGGCCCAGACGAGAGCCGGGATCGACTGCTCCCCCGGATCGACGCCGAGAACGATCTCCTTCGCGGCTCCTCCCCCGACGCTCCCGAGCTCCGGCCGGGTGAGGGTCTCGCTGGCCATGGCTCCTCCTCGGGGGCATGTCCCGGCCGGGCAGGCGTTCCTCCGGGCGACACCTCCCACTCTGCCGTCGGCCCGGGCCGCCTCGGGATGGGCCCTTCGGCCCCGATCGAGTCCGGTCGGCCCCCTCCCATGCCTGATCGCGGCGGCCGCGCGGGGCGTTCGCGTCGTGCGGTGTCAGCGGCGTACGCGGGGCATTCCCAGGCCGATCCAGGAGATGATCTCGCGTTGGATCTCGTTGTTCCCGCCGCCGAAGGTGAAGATGACGGCGGAGCGGTAGCCGCGTTCGAGTTCGCCGTGGAGGACCGTGCCGGCGGAGCCTTCCTTGAGGGCGCCGGCCGCGCCGACGACCTCCATGAGCCAGGCGTAGGCGTCGCGGCGGGCCTCGGAGCCGTAGACCTTGACCGCGGAGGCGTCCTGGGGGGTGAGAGTGCCCTGCTGGACGGCGTTCACCATCTGCCAGTTGAGGAGCTTCATCGCGTCGAGCCTGGTGTGCGTCCGGGCGAGGCTCCGGCGCACCCAGCCGAGGTCGATCACGCGGCGGCCGTCCGCGAGCTTCGTCTCCCGGGCCCAGCGCTGGACGTCGTGCAGCGCGCGGATCGCCATCGTGCCGTGGGCGGCGAGGGTGACGCGCTCGTGGTTGAGCTGGTTGGTGATCAGTCGCCAGCCCTTGTTCTCCTCGCCCACGCGGTGGGAGACGGGGACGCGGACGTTCTCGTAGTAGCTCGCGGTCGTGTCGTGCGAGGCGAGGGTGTTGATCAGTGTGCAGGAGTAGCCGGGGTCGCTCGTCGGTACGAGGAGCATGGTGATGCCCTTGTGGGCGGGGGCGTCCGGGTCGGTGCGGACGGCCAGCCAGACCCAGTCGGCGGTGTCGCCGTTGGTCGTCCAGATCTTCTGCCCGTTCACGACGTACTCCTCGCCGTCCCTGACCGCGCGGGTCTTCAGGGCGGCGAGGTCGGTGCCCGCGTCGGGCTCGCTGTAGCCGATGGCGAAGTCGATCTCGCCGGAGAGGATCCTCGGCAGGAAGGACGCCTTCTGCTCCTCGGTGCCGAACTGCATGATCGTGGGACCGACGGTGTTCAGGGCCATCAGAGGCAGCGGGACGCCGGCCTGGGCGGCCTCGTCGAAGAAGATGAACTGTTCCATCGGGCTCAGCCCGCGACCGCCGTACTCGGTGGGCCATCCCACCCCGAGCCAGCCGTCGGTGCCGAGCCTGCGCACGGTCTCCCGGTAGAAGCGCTTCTGGGCGGCGGGGTCGGCGTAGCGCGCGTGGACGTCCTCGGGGACGAGTTCGGCGAAGTACGCGCGCAGTTCCGCGCGCAGGCGGTGCTGAGCGGGCGTGTACTCGAGGTGCATGGGGGCCTCCCGTGGCAGCGTCCTTCGTACCGTGCGCGCGACGGCGGCCACGGTAGAACGTGTTCCACAAATGGGGAAGCCCCGTGACGCCTCCGCGAGCGCGCACGGCCCCGGCCCGGCGGGGGCCGGACCGAGGCGGTGTGTCACGGGGACGAGGTGATCCCGGGTCCGAGATGCGGGAGCCCGCGGAGTCACCGGCCCGCGGGGTGTCAGGGCAGGAGCTCGTCCAGGGAGGCGCGTCCCTTCTCCGCCATTCGGCGCTCGGCCCACGCGAGGCTCTTCGGATTCACGTCACGACCTGAGGCGAGGACCAGGTCCTCCGCCGTGTATTCGCCCTCCGACCCGGCATGCAAGAGGCGGTCGGGCGTCGGGCTCTCCCCCGGAGATGTCTTGTCGGACTCAGCGTTCATGCCGCCTCCTACTAGTTCTTCCGGCACTGGCCATTCTCGTGTCCGGCCCCCGGTCCCGCATCCGGGCCGGACGGGACCCGGTCCCGGGCGGGACGGGACACGGCGGCGGGGCGGTACGGGCGCTGCGGCGAGGTCTGAGGGGCCGGGGCCCACGGGGCCGGGGGCTGAGGGGGCGGAGGCTCAGGGGCCGGGGCCCACGGGGCCTGGGGTTGAGGGGCCGGGGGCTGAGGGGGCGGGGTCCGAGGGCCCGGGGGTCTGAGGGCCCGGGGGTCCGAGGGCCGGGGCATGGGGCAGGGGCAGGGGCAGGGGCAGGGGCAGGGGCAGGGGCAGGGATTCATGGACCCGAAGCAGAAGGCGGCGTTCGAGGAGTTTCTCGCCCGGCAGGGCCCCGTCGACGAGCCGTGACGGCGCGTGCGCGTGGCCCGTCGGCCGGAGCGGCGATCCGGCCGGTGCCGGTCAGTGACCGCCGCGGACTCCTCGGGCCGGCGACGGCTCTGGGCCGCTGATACGGGCCGGCCGGCCTCAGGCGGCCCGTACGAGAGCCGCCGCCTCGCGCACCGTGAGGGTGCCGCCCTCCGCGTACCTCCTCGTGTACGTCTCCGGGGGCAGCGCCGCCCGCAGCGCCCGCTCGGCCCGTTCCCGTACCAATGCCTCCGTCTGGCCGGTGAAGGGCCGGAAACCCGCGCCTCCCGCTTCTCCTCGATGGGCGTCGTACGCGCCGAGGAGCCGGGCTCCGTCCTCGGCCCGGGCCGTCGTGCCGTGCCCGGCGCTCGCCCAGGCCGCCGTCGCGAACTGGCAGACGACGAGGTCCGGCGCCACGAGGTAGGCCAGGGCCTCGACGTCCCGCACGGCCCGGGCCAGGTGCGCGGCGGCCTCGTCATAGGCACCGTCGAGACAGTCCAGCCAGCCCCGCAGCCCACCGGTCAGGCCCGCGAAGAGGTCGGGCGCGTTGCCCGGGAACTCGCCTTCGATGCGGTGGAGTTGTTCGCGCGCCAGGTTCGTGCGCCCGGTGTGGGCGTAGTGCTGGGCCAGCAGGAGCCGGGCCGTGCTGACGGGCTCGCCGGTCGGTGCGCCGGTCTCCTCCGCGGCTTCCGCGAGCAGGCGTTCCGCCTCCTTCCGTGCCGTCGCGTCGGCGGCCGGAAGGCGCAGCCGGACGGCGGCGAGTCGGGCCGTGAAGACGGGGACCTGGGAGCGGGCACCGAGCCGGGCCGAGGCCCGCGCGGCGCGCTCGAAGTCGGCGGCGGCCTCGGGGAGACGGTCCGCCCTCTCGTACGCCTGCCCTCTCGCGCAGAGTGACTCGGCGATGCCCCACGCGTCCTGCTCGCGTTCGAAGAGCGCGAGCGCCCGCTCGGCGTCGTCGAGTCGGTCGCCGAGGAGTTTGGCGCGCAGGAGGAAGGTGAAGGCGAGGTCCCAGCCCGCGCCGTGGGCGCGGCAGGCGGAGACGAGGGCGGCCAGCGTGTCGTCGAGACCGTGGAACTCTCCGGTCATCAGGCGGGCGAAGTACCACATCGAGCCGGGCTGGCGGCAGTTCTGCGGCATGCCGTGACCGTAGGCGGAGACGATGGCCGCCAGTCGGGCGCGGGTCTCGGGCCGCTCCATGGCGGTCGCGCCGTCGCCGCCCTCGGACGCGAGGACCAGCATCCGGCATCCGCGTCTCGCCTCCCACAGCCGCCCCTCGCTCCATGGGGGCGGTGTGTCGGTGCAGCGCCCGTCGAGGGGCACGGCGCGCCGGACAGGTGACGCGAACGGGTCGGGGCCGAGAGTTGCCGCCTCCCCGGCCCAGGATCGGGCGTCGGCCTGCCGGGCACGCAGCTGCCAGAACCAGTTCATGGAGAGGACGAGGCAGAGCGCCTCCTGTTCCTCCGCGCGGTCGACGGCGGTCCGCAGCGCCGCCGTCACGTTGTCGTGCTCGGTCTCGAGGCGGCGCAGCCAGGCGTCCTGCTCGGGCCCTCTGAGCCCGGCGTCCCCGGCGCGGGAGAGTTCCCGGTAGTGGGTGAGGTGGCGCCGCTCGGCGGCGGCGCGGTCGCCGCTCTCGTCGAGGCGTTCGGCGGCGTACTCGGCGACGGTCTCCAGGAGGCGGTAGCGCATCGTCCCGTCGCCGTCGGAGGGCACGGCGACGACGAGCGACTTGTCGACAAGCGCGCCGAGGAGGCCGAGGACATCGTCCGGCCGTACGACAGCTCCGGCGCCCCGGCCGGCACCCTTCGCGTCCTCCCGGACGCCCCCAGCGTCCCAGGCAGCGCCCCGCGCGTCCCCGCCCGCGCCGGTCGCGTCCCGGGCAGCGGCCCTCCCCTCCCCGTCGGCGCCCGATGCGTCCCGGGCAGCGGCCCTCGCGTCCACGTCTGCGGCCGATGCCTCCCGGGCAGCGGCCACCCCTTCCTGTTCAGCGCCGGCCGTCGCGCAGACCGCTTCCGCCGCCGGCAGGTCGCAGCCGCCCGAGAAGACCGACAGCCGGCGCAGCACGGACCGTTCGCCCGCGTCGAGGAGGTCCCAGGACCAGTCGACCACCGCACGGAGCGTCTGCTGCCGGGGCAGCACCGTCCGGGCCCCGGTGGTGAGCAACGGGAAGCGGTCGTCGAGCCGTTCCGCGATCTGGCGCGGGGCGAGCAGGCGCAGGCGCGCTGCCGCCAGTTCGATCGCCAGCGGCAGACCGTCGAGGCGGCGGCAGATCTCCGCGCACGCCGCGGGGTCGTCCGCCGGGTCGAACCCGGCCCGCGCGGCCGCCCCCCGCTCGGCCAGCAACCGCAGTGCGCCGTCCGGCGGCAGCGGCTCCACCGGGCGTACGAACTCTCCCGGTACCCCCAGCGGTTCGCGGCTGGTGGCGAGCACCGTGACGCCCGGACAGCGGGCCAGCAGCCGCTCCACCAGCTCCGCCGCCGCGCCCACCACGTGCTCGCAGTTGTCGAGGACCAGCAGCAGACGGCGTCCCGCGCAGTGATCCACGAGCCGGGTGAGCGGGTCGGGCGCGCCCGGCTCGACGACGGCGGTCCCGCTCCACAGTTGCGTCTCCCGGGCGCCGACGGCGGAGAGGACGGCGGACGGAACATCGGATTCGGCGCGTACGGAGGCGAGTTCGGCGACCCGTACGCCTTCCCGCCATCGCGGCGCGGCCTGCTCGGCCGCCTCCAGGGCGAGCCGCGTCTTGCCGACCCCGCCGGTGCCGAGCAGTGTGACGAGGCGCCGTTCCCGCAACTCGGCGACGAGAGCGTCCCGTTCCGCCTCCCGTCCGACGAAGGAGGTGAGCCGGGCGGGGACGCGGGGCCGTTCCGGCGCGGGGGCGTGCGGGCTCGGGGCGTCGCCTGCCAGCAACTCGGCGTGCAGTGCTCTCAGTTCCGGCCCCGGTTCCGTTCCGAGGCGGTCCGCGAGGAGCGCGCGCACGTCGGCGTACACCTGCAGCGCCTCGGCCGGCCGTCCGGCCGCCCGCAGCGCTCGGACACGGAGGGCCTGGAGGGGCTCGTCCAGCGAATGCTCCGCGGCCAGCGCCGCCAGCGGGGCGATGGCGCCGGCCGGCCGGCCGAGGGCCACGTCGGCGGCGAGGCGGTCCCTGCGGGCCTGCGCGTGGCCCCGGTCCACCCGCACGACGAGCGCGTCGGCGTCCCGGCCGGGGAGGTCGGCGAGGGCGGGTCCGCGCCAGAGCCCCAGCGCCTCGTCGAGGAGCCGGGCCGCGCGGGCCGGGTCCCCCGCCGCGAGCGCGGCGGAACCCTCGGCCGCGAGCCGTTCGAACACGTGGAGGTCGATGTCCTCGGGACCGGCGGCGAGCCGGTAGCCGCCCGCGGTGGAGGAGACGGCCTCCCTGCCGAGTGCCCGCCGCAGCCGCCCGACCAGCGCCTGCAACGCCCCTGCGGGATCCTCGGGCGGCGTGTCCTCCCAGATCAGGTCGATCAGCCCGGCCACCCCGGCCTCGCGCCCGGCGCCGGCGGCCAGGGCCGCCAGCAGGGACCGGAGCCGGGCACCGCTGAGCACGGCCTCGTCGCCGTCGGCCCTGAGGGCACGGCTCGGACCGAGGACGCGGTAGCGGAGGATCACCGGCCCATTCTCCCCCGGTGGGTCACAACTCCAGTACGCCGCGTGTCGCCGCCATGGCGTTGAGGGGGTACGGGTTCGACAATGGTGAGGATGACCGATGACGACCGGGGCACGCACAGTGGCGAGATCGGGCCCACCGAGCGGCTCGCCATGAATCGGACCGGCAGCTTCGACTGGGACCTCGACACGGGCACCATCGACGTCGACGAGGCCGGGCTGCTGGTCTTCGGGCTGGAATCGGGCGGGTTCGACGGACGCCCGACCTCGCTCATCCAACGCCTCGACCCGGAGGAGAGGGCCCGGCTCGACGCGGTGATCCGCCGTGCGATCACGAGCGGCGAGACCTCGTACGCCGCGCACTTCCGGACGGAGGACGAGGACGGTACACCCCAGTGGACGCATGTCCAGGCACGAATTCTGCGGACCGCCGACGGCATGGCCCACCGGATCGTGGGCATCGTCCGGGACACCACCACCGAGGTCGCGCACTCCGAGATCGTCCTGGAGCTGGAGAAGCGCCGCGAGGTGCAGACCAGCATCGTGGAGCGGACCACGCACGCGCTGTCGCGGGCCGTCACCGTCGACGACGTGACGGCGGCGATGACGGGCCCCGGCGGCCTCGCCCGGCTCGGCGCGGACGGGCTCGCGCTCGGTCTGGTGGAGAACGGCTCGCTGAACGTCATCGCGCTGAGCGGGGAGTCCCTTGACGCCCTGAACGACTTCCGTTCGCGGCGGCTGGACAGGGGCCTGCCGCTCGCCGAGACGGTGCTGAGCGGGCGGCCGCGGTTCGTGCCCGCGTTCGCCACGCTCGGCCGGGACTTCCCCGAGCTGGCTCCGTACATCGAGCGGTTGCGGTTCACGTCCGCCTGCTACCTGCCCCTGGTCGCCCAGGCCCGCTCGCTGGGCGGCATGGCGCTCTTCTACCGGCGGCGTTCGTCCTTCAACGCCGACGAGCGCAATCTGCTGCTCGGTCTCGCCGCGATCGTCGCCCAGTCCCTCCAGCGCGCCCTCCTCTTCGACGAGGAGCGAGAGCTCGCCACCGGGCTGCAGGAGACGATGCTCCCCCGCCGGATTCCGGCGATCTCCGGCGGCGAGATCGCGGTGCGCTACCACGCGGCGTGGAGCGGGCGACAGGTCGGCGGTGACTGGTACGACGTGATCCCGCTGCCCCGCGGGCGCGTCGGGGTGGTGGTGGGTGACGTCCAGGGTCACGACACCCACGCGGCCGCGATCATGGGCCAGTTGAGGATCGCGCTCCGGGCCTACGCGGGTGAGGGCCACGCCCCCTCGACCGTGCTGGCCAGGGCCTCGCGCTTCCTCGCGGAGCTCGACACCAACCGCTTCGCGACCTGCACCTACGCCCAGGTGGACCTGGGCACCGGCGCGGTCCGCGCGGTGCGGGCCGGACATCTGGGGCCGCTGATCCGGCACACCGACGGCCGGGTCGGGCAGCCGAAGCTCCGCGGCGGGCTGCCGCTCGGCCTGGCGACCGTGTTCGGGGACGAGGAGTTCCCGGAGACGCGGCTGGACCTGGTGCCGGGCGAGACGCTGGTGCTGTACACGGACGGCCTGGTCGAGCAGCCGGGCTCCGACATCCAGTCCGGTCTGGAGGCGCTGTCGGGGGCGATGAGCAGCGGTCCGCCGCAGGCGGAGGCGCTCGCGGACCATCTGTCGGAGCAGCTGTGGGAGCGGTGGGGCGCGGGGGACGACGTGGCTCTGCTGGTACTGCGGCGCAGTCCGGACCCGGGCACCCCGCGGGCGCCCCGCATCCACCAGTACATCCACCAGGCCGATCCGCAGGGGCTCTCGGACGCCCGGGCCGCCGTGGGCCAGGCGCTGCGTGACTGGAACATGCCCGAACTGGCCGACGACGCGGAGCTGTTGACCGGCGAGCTGCTGGTGAACGTGCTGCTGCACACCGAGGGCGGGGCGGTGCTCACGCTGGAGGTGCTGCCCGAGCCGGTACGGCGGGTGCGGCTCTCGGTGCAGGACCGTTCCAGCGCGTGGCCCCGACGGCGTACGCCGGGCGAGGCGGCGACCTCGGGACGCGGGCTGCTGCTCCTGGACGCGCTGGCCTCGCGGTGGGGTGTCGAGCCGCGCGGCGAGGGCAAGGCCGTGTGGTGCGAGATCGGCCCGGCGCGGGTGGCGACTGCCGAGTCACCGGTACGAGGGTGAGGTGCGCCGATGGACCCCGTGGCGGCGCTGGACCGGATCGCGTTCCTCCTCGAACGCTCCCAGGCGCCGACCTACCGGGTCCGGGCGTTCCGTATCGCGTCCGCGGCCGTCGCGGCGATGGCGGCGGGCGAAGCGGAGCGGCGGGCGAAGGCCGGCACGCTGGAGTCGGTGAAGGGCATCGGGCCGAAGACCGCTGCGGTGGTCCGCGAGGCCCTGGAGGGCCGGGTGCCGGAGTACCTGGAGCGTCTGGAGGCCGAGATCCCCGTGCCGGAGGTCAGCGGCGGCGAGGCACTGCGGGCGGCGCTGCGGGGCGACTGCCATCTGCACTCCGAGTGGTCGGACGGCGGCAGCACGATCGAGGACATGGGGCGCACCGCCGCGCGGATCGGGCACGAGTGGGCCGTCCTGACGGACCACTCGCCGAGCCTGAAGGTCGCGCGCGGACTGTCTCCGGACCGGCTGCGTGAGCAACTGGACGTGGTGGCGCGGCTGAACGAGGAGTGGGCGCCGTTCCGGCTGCTGACCGGGATCGAGTGCGACATCCTGGAGGACGGTTCGCTGGACCAGGAGCCGGAGCTGCTCGAACGGCTGGACGTGGTGGTCGGCTCGGTGCACTCGAAGCTGCGGATGGACGCGCCGGCGATGACCCGGCGGATGGTGAAGGCGGTACGCAATCCGCTGATGGACGTCCTCGGTCACTGCACGGGGCGACTGGTGAGCGGAGGGCGGCTGCGGCCGGAGTCGGCCTTCGACGCGGACCGGGTCTTCGCGGCTTGCGTCGAGTCCGGGACGGCGGTCGAGATCAACAGCCGCCCGGAGCGCCTCGATCCGCCGCGCCGGCTGCTGCGGCGGGCGGTGGAGGCCGGGGTGTGGTTCGCGGTGGACACGGACGCGCATGCGCCGGGTCAGCTGGAGTGGCAGATCTTCGGCTGCGCGCGGGCGGAGGAGTGCGGGGTGCCGGTGGAGCGGGTGATCAACACGTGGCCCGCGGATGAGCTGCTGCGCTGGACGCGGGACCGGTAGTGGTGACGGCGCTCGGAGGTCAGACGCGCTGCCAGACGGTCGTGGCGTTGCAGAACTCCTTGATGCCGTGGCCGGAGAGTTCGCGTCCGTAGCCGGAGCGCTTCACGCCTCCGAACGGGAGCGCCGGGTGCGAGGCGGTCATGCCGTTGACGAAGACGCCGCCCGCCTCCAGGTCCCGCACGAAGAACGCGATGTCCTCGGCGTTGCGGGTCCACACGTTCGAACTGAGCCCGAAGGGCGAGTCGTTGGCGACGGCGACGGCCTCCTCGATGTCGGCCACCGGGTAGACGGTGGCCACCGGGCCGAAGGTCTCTTCCAGGTGGATGCGCATCTCGGGGGTGATGCCGGTGAGCACGGTGGGCTTGTAGAACCAACCGCGGGACCGGTCCTCGGGGCGGCCCCCGCCGCACAGCACGGTGGCGCCCTTCTCCACGGCGTCGTCGACCAGTTCCTCCAGGTCCGCGCGGCCCTGCTCGGTGGCCAGGGGCCCGATGTCGGTGGACTCGTCGAGGGGATCACCGACCGTCAGGGCGTTCATGGCGGCGGTGAAGCGTTCGGCGAAGTCGTCGTAGACGTCGTTGTGGACGATGAACCGCTTGGCCGCGATGCAGGACTGGCCGTTGTTCTGGACGCGTGCCGTGACGGCCGTCTTGACGGCCCGTGGGAGATCGGCGGAGGGCATGACGATGTACGGGTCGCTGCCGCCGAGTTCCAGGACGGTCTTCTTGACCTCGTCGCCCGCGATGGAGGCGACCGAGCGGCCGGCGGGCTCGCTGCCGGTGAGGGTGGCGGCGACGATCCGGCTGTCGCGCAGTACGCCCTCGACGGCCGAGGAGCCGATGAGGAGCGTCTGGAAGCAGCCCTCGGGGTATCCGGCGCGGCGAAAGAGATCGCCGAGGTAGAGGGCGGTCCTGGGGACGTTGGAGGCATGTTTGAGCAGCCCGGTGTTGCCGGCCATGAGGGCGGGCGCGGCGAACCGGACGACCTGCCAGAGCGGGAAGTTCCAGGGCATCACGGCGAGGATGGGGCCGAGGGGCCGGTAGTGGACGCGGGCGGTGTCGGCCCCCGAGTCGTGTACGTCGGCGTCGGCGGGGTGCTCGTCGGCGAGCAGGGACTCGGCGTGATCGGCGTACCAGCGCATGGCCTTGGCGCACTTGGCGGCCTCGGCGCGGGCGGCGATGATCGGCTTGCCCATCTCCGTGGTCATCGTGTGGGCGATGTCCTCGGCGTCCTCGTCGAGCAGGTCCGCGGCCCGGCGCAGAAGGCGGGCGCGTTCGGCGAAGGACGTGGTGCGGTACTGCCGGAACGTCTCGTGAGCGGCGGCGATCCGCCGCTCCACCTCGTCGGGCCCGTGGGCGTCGTACGTCCGCAGCGTCTCACCGGTCGCGGGGTTCACCGTGGCGATACCCATGTCATCTCCTCTGCCCGTCCGTCCCACAGCACCCTCCCGCGCCCCACCCGTGCCCGCAAACGGGGAGGGGGCGCGGGAGTGACGCGATCCGGGGCGGCCGGCCGGGCGGGCTCCGGCGCCGGGGCGCTGCCGAGCCCCGGGAGACGGCGGCCCGGTGCGCCCGGGCGGTGGAACCCGGGAGACGGCGGCCCAGTGCGCCCGGGCGGTGGAACCCGGGAGACGGCGGCCCAGTGCGCCCGGGCTGTGTCTGAGGGCCCGGGGCGGAGTCCGAGGGCCCCGGGCCGTGTGCGGTGGCTCGGGCGCACCCACCGGGTCCGCTCCCCCGCTCCGGCGCCTGGGCTCCGGGCTCCGGGTTCGTCAGCGCTCCGGGGAGCGACGGGGTGGCGGAGATCCCCCGCCCGTCACCCAGCGCAGCGCGCCCGCCAGGTGGGCCCTGAACATCTCGTCCCGGTAGGCCGCCTCCTCATGGCCCAGCGCCGTGAACAGGACCCGCCCCCCGTCGCCGTCGCGGCACCACACCAGCGGGTGGTCGGGGCCCAGCGTCCCGCCCCGGTAGGTCGACTCGTCCGCGCGCGCCAGCACGCGTATCCCTGGCCCCCGCGGGTTCGAGGTGAAGTTGTACCACTCATCCGTCCACTCCCACCGCCCCGGCAGCGGCGCCGTCCCCGGGTGGTCGTGGGCGTCCACGCACACCACGCCCGGCTGGATCTCCGGGTGGCCGTCGAAGCGGGTGCCGAGGAGGTCCCCGTAGAAGGGCCAGTCCGGCTCCGCGTTGGCCGCCGCGTGGATCGCGAGGAATCCGCCGCCCCCGCGGACGTACGACTCGAAGGCCGCCCGTCCCGACGGCGTCAGGACCGTGCCGGTCGTCGACAGGAAGACCACCGCGGCGCACCGCCCCAGCCGCTCCGCGGTGAACGCCGCCGGGTCCTCGGTCGCCTCCGCCGCGAAGCCCATCGCCTCCGCCAGCTCCCCGAGCGCCGCCGCTCCGGCCGGAATGGAGTCGTGACGGAAGCCCGCGGTACGGGTGTAGATCAGGACGTCCGGTGTCGCCACGTGGTCAGCTCCCTGGAGTAAGCGCTTTCTCCGCGCGACCGTAGTCACCCTGCGCCCACCCCCGCAAGACCCGATCCGCGCGATCCATTGGCGCATCGGATACATCTCTGTATCTTTTGGCGGGCGCCGTGTCCCACCCGCCGTGAGGAGCACCCATGAGCACTCTCCCGCCCGCCCTGGCCGCCGCCGTAGGACCCGTGCCCGAGGGCGTCACGATCCCCCTGCCGCCCACCTTCGACACCGTCGAGGAGGAGCGCCGGTACCGCAAGGAGCAACTCGCCGCGGGCTTCCGGCTCTTCGGGAGGTTCGGCTTCTCCGAGGGCGTCGCCGGGCACATCACCGTCCGCGACCCCGAGAACCCGCATGCCTTCTGGGTCAACCCGTTCGGGATGAGCTTCCACCAGATCAGGGCCTCGGACCTGATTCTGGTGGATCAGGACGGCACCCTGCTCCACGGCGACCGTCCCGTGAACCGCGCCGCCTTCGTCATCCACTCCCAGGTCCACGCCGCCCGCCCCGACGCGGTGGCCGCCGCCCACTCGCACTCGCTGCACGGCAAGGCGTTCTCCAGCCTCGGCATCCCCCTGGATCCGATCACCCAGGACGCCTGCGCCTTCTTCGAGGACCACGGGATCTACGACGACTACCGGGGCGTCGTCAACGAGCTCGACGAGGGCGAGCGCGTCGCGAAGGCGCTCGGCGACCACAAGGCCGTCATCCTCAAGAACCACGGGCTGCTCACGGTCGGGCACTCCGTGGCCGAGGCCGTCTGGTGGTTCATCACCATGGAACGCTCCTGTCAGGCCCAGCTGTTGGCGATGGCGGCGGGCACGCCGCAGCTCATCGACCGTGAGACGGCGCTGATCACCCGCGGGCAGGTCGGCACCCACCTCGCCGGCTGGTTCCAGGCCCGCCCGCTCTGGGATCAGATCACGGCGTCGGACCCCGACCTGTTCGACTGACCGACGCCTCCGTGGGGCCCTCCCGCTCGCCCTCCTGCCCCGCTCCGGGCGCGATCTCCCGCGTGGAAGCCGCCAACAGCGGGGCGAGGAACTCCCGTTCCAGGCTCCCGGGCGGGAGTTCGTCCGGTTCGACGTAGCTCTGGGCGAGTCCGCCCTCGCGCAGCGCGATCAGCATCCGGGCGAACCGGTCGGCGTCCACGGTGAGTTCCCGCCCGGCCCTGCGCAGTACGGACGTCAGCCCTCGGGCGATCTCCGCCCGCAGCCGGGCGTCGTGCCGGGCGAGCACCCACGCCGCCTGCCGGTCGCGGATGGCGTGCAGGGTGAACTCGGTGGTGACGAGGTACCAGTCCCGCTCGTCCGGCTCCACCCGGGAGGCCAGCTCGGCCAGCCGCTCCAGGGTGTACTCCTCGGCGGTCAGCGCGTCGATCGACTCCGCGAGTCGGCGTACGGTCCGCTCGCTGTGCTCGTCGAAGAGGGCGAGGAACAGCTCTTCCTTGCTCGCGAAGTTCGAGTAGTAGGCGCCCCGGGTGTAGCCGGCCCGCTCGCAGATCTGCTCGATCGAGGTGGCGTGGAAGCCGTGCTCCGCGAAGGCTTCGAGGGCGGCCCTCAGCAGGGCGGCCCGGGTCCGGGGCCGACGCTTGGTGACACCTTTCGGCACGGTGGGGCCCTCCTTCGTCCACGATCGGGGCACCGCTCGTCCACGACCGGGCGACCACGATACCGGCGCCTCTCGCAGGCACGGATGCGCCCCGGAAGATAAAATTCACGCATGGGAGAGCGGCCCGTCGCGCCTGCCGCACCCGAGCTCGTCCTCGAGATGAACGGGGACGCGACCGTGATGAGTCCGAGCCGGGTCTACCGCATCGGGCGCGACCCCACCAGCGACATCGTCCTCGTGGACGACCGGACGTCCTGGCACCACGCGGTCCTGCGGGCCGTCGCGGGGCACTGGACGCTGGAGGACGAGGGCAGCACGAACGGCACCTACGCGGACAGCCACCGCGTCGCCGTGCGCGAGGTCGGGCCGGGTACGGTCATCCGGTTCGGACACCCCGGGGACGGCCCGCGCGCCGTCCTCTCCGGCGCCGCGCCGCCGGCCCCCCAGGAGCCGGACGCCGAGCCCACGGCGGTGTACGAGCCCGACGCCGGACGCACGGCCGTGTACGACCCGGCCGTCGGACAGGTCGGTCCGCACGAACCGGAAGCCGAGCCCACGGCCGTTCAGCGGCCGCCCTCCCAACCCGCCACCCCGGAATCGCCGGCATCCCAACCCGCCACCCCGGAAACGCCGGCATCCCAACCCGCCACCCCGGAAACGCCGGCAGCCGAACCCCTCGCCCCCGAAAAGCCCGAAGCCGGACCCACCGCCCCGCAGGGGCCCGCCGTCGGATCGGAACCGGCACCTCCGGGCACGCCCGACTCCGCGGCGACACAGCTGCACCAGCCGCCACCGTCTGCGCCCGCCCCGACACCCCCGCGGGAGCACGCTCCCGCACCCGCGCCGTCCGCGCCCGCCCCGCACGAGCCCGGACCCCCCACCCCCGCGCCACGTCCCGTGCCGGCCCCCGAGCCGCCGAGCCCCGCGCCCCCTCCCGTGCCGGCCCCCGAACCTCCCGCCCCCGCGCCGCCGCGCACCCCGCCGCGGCCCTCCTCCGTGTCGCATCCGGCCGCGACGGGTACCTTCCGGCAGCCCACCTCCGTGCGCCCGCTGCCCACCCGTACCGTGCGCATCGGGCGTGGGCCGGACAACGATCTGGTCGTCGACGATCTCGTCGTCTCCCGGCGCCACGCCGAACTGGTGGCCCAGCCGGACGGCACGTACTGGATCCACGACCTCGGCAGCCACAACGGCACCTTCCTCAACGGCCATCCGGTGGACAGGGCCCGCGTGACCCCGGACGACATCGTCGGCGTCGGCCACTCCGCCTTCTGCCTCATCGGCGGGCAGCTCGTCGAGTACACCGACACCGGTGAGGTCTCCCTCGACGTGCAGGATCTGGCGGTGACCGTCGACAAGGGCCAGAAGACGCTCCTCGACGACGTCTCCTTCCCCGTCGGGCAGAAGTGCCTCCTCGCCGTCGTCGGACCGTCCGGCGCCGGCAAGTCCACCCTGCTCGGCGCGCTCACGGGGCAGCGGCCGGCCGACCGCGGCACGGTGCTCTACGACGGCCGGGACCTCTACCGGGACTACGCGGAGCTGCGCCAGCGCATCGGGCTCGTCCCCCAGGACGACATCCTGCACCTGCAGCTCACCGTGCGGCGTGCCCTCGGGTACGCGGCCGAGCTGCGCTTCCCCGAGGACACCGCGGCGGACGAGCGCCGCGCCCGGGTCGACGAGGTCATCGCCGAACTCGGCCTCGGCGAGCGGGCCGAACAGCCCATCCACAGCCTCTCCGGCGGTCAGCGCAAACGGGTCAGCGTGGCCCTGGAGCTGCTCACGAAGCCGTCGCTCCTCTTCCTCGACGAGCCGACCTCCGGCCTCGACCCGGGCATGGACCGCTCGGTGATGCACATGCTGCGCGGGCTGGCCGACGACGGCCGTACGGTCATCGTCGTCACCCACAGCGTGCTGAGCCTGGACGTCTGCGACCGGCTGCTCGTGCTCGCCCCCGGCGGCCGGGTCGCCTACTACGGGCCGCCGGACGACACCCTGGACTTCTTCGGGTTCGCCCAGTGGCCGGAGGCGTTCGAGGCGTTCGAGAAGGAGCGCGGCCGCGACTGGGCGGGCCAGTACCGCTCCTCGCGCTTCCACCGGCGGTACATCGCCGACGCGATGGACCGGACGAGCCTGCCGAGCGCCGGCGCGGCACCGGAGATCGGCGCGCCGCCCAAGGCGCAGAGCTGGGGCTCCCAGCTCCGCACGCTGGTGCGCCGCTACGTCGCCGCGTTGGCCGCCGACCGGATGTTCCTGGCGATCATGATCGCTCTGCCGTTCGTGATGGGTGCGATGGCCCGGGCCCTGTCGGAGGGCAGCCTCAACCCCGAGTCGACCCTGAACGTCCTGCTCATCCTCTGCGTCGGCGGCGTCCTGACGGGTGCGGCCAATGCGGTGCGCGAACTGGTGAAGGAACGCACGATCTACCGGCGCGAGAGAGCCGTCGGCCTCTCGCGCTCCGCGTATCTCATGTCGAAGGTCGTGGTGCTCGGTCTGATCACGGTCGTGCAGGCCGTGGTGCTGACCCTGGTCGCGCTCATCGGCGTGCCGCTGAACGTGCCGGACGGAGAGGGCGTGTTCCTCCCACCGCTCGTGGAGCTCACGCTCGCGGTCGCGCTGCTCTCCTTCACGGCGATGATGCTCGGTCTGTTCGTCTCCGCCCTGGTGCGCAAGGAGGAGATGACGATGCCGCTGCTCGTCCTCCTCGCCATCGTCCAGGTGGTGTTCTGCGGGGCGCTGCTCAAGGTCACCGGGACCCCCGTCCTCGAACAGCTGGCCTGGCTGGTGCCGTCGCGGTGGGCGTTCGCGGCGATGGGGGCGACGATCGACATCGGGACGATCGCGCCGAGCGAGAAGACGACAGATCCGCTCATGGACCACACCCTGGAAGCCTGGCTGTTCGACATGGGGATGCTGGTCGTGCTCTGTCTCGTCCTCGGCTTCGTCGTCGCGCGGCTGCTCCGGCGACAGGAGCCGGTGATCATGCGCAAGTGAGCAGAGAGGCAGGCGGTCCATGGGTGTCCCGGCCACTCCCCCGGTACCGGAGTACGTACCGGACTTCCGGCCGACGCATGTCGTGCCGCGCGACGGGCTGCCCGCGTGGGAGGCGCCCGATCCGGGCCTGCCCACCGTGCCCCTCGACGCGTTCCTGCCCGTGGAGCTCCTGCAGCGGGTCGGGGACTGGGGACAGATCCTGTGCTCGAACGGCTGGGACGCCTGGGTCGACGCCCGGCTGCTCGTCTCCGTGCCCGTGGACCCTCCGGAGGCCCGCAAGCCGCTCGCCAGGACGGCAGACCCCCGCCCTCTGATCGCCCGGGCGGAGGAGTCGCTGGGGCGCTTCCGCCGGGCCGCCGAGGAGCTGGCGGCGGGCCGGGCCGACCGGGACACCTTCCGGCGCCGCACGTTCGGACTGCGGGTCGGCATGGTGGTCGACGGCGAGTCGCTGTGGCTGTACGACGGGGAGCACGAGCGCTGGGTGTACTGCGACGGGACCGGGCTGAGCACGTACGCGGCCTCTGCTGCGCCCTCGGCCTCGGCGCCGGTGCCCGCGGGCGAGGCGGACGGCGCCGGGCACCCGCCGACGCGTGTGGTGCCGCGGCTCGACGAGGGCGACGGAGCCGACGGGAGCGCCGAGGACAGGAAGGGCCGGGAGGACGACGGCCGGAAGCCCCCGGCCGGGCCGCCGCCGCCCACCCGGATCGTGGACGCCGGGGACCTGCAGGGTGAGGACCGATGACCGACGCGTCCCGGGACACGGATCTCCCCGTCGGCCGGGACTCCGGGCTCGTCGGCAAGCAGATCGCGAGCTACGTCGTGGAGGCGGAGATCGGGCGCGGCGGCATGGCGGTCGTCTACCGGGCGCGCGATCTGCGGCTGGACCGGACGGTGGCCCTGAAGCTCCTCGCGCCCGAACTGGCCCGCAACGACACCTTTCGCAAACGGTTCGCGCACGAGTCGCGGGTGGCCGCGGCGATCGACCATCCGCACATCGTGCCGGTCTTCGAGGCGGGCGAGACGGAGGGCGTGCTGTACATCGCGATGCGGTACGTCGCCGGGCAGGACCTCAGGGCGCTCCTGGACCGGGAGGGCGCGCTGTCGCCGGTGAAGGCGGGGCGGATCGCGATTCAGGTGGCGTCCGCGCTGGACGCGGCGCACGCGCACGACCTGGTGCACCGGGACGTGAAGCCGGGCAACATCCTGGTGGCCGAGGGCACCGACAGGGACCATCCGGAGCATGTGTACCTCACGGACTTCGGGCTGACGAAGAAGTCCCTGTCGCTGACCGGGCTGACCACGGTGGGGCAGTTCGTGGGCACCCTCGACTATGTGGCGCCGGAGCAGATCTCGGGGAAGCCGGTGGACGGGCGGTGCGACGTCTACAGCCTGGCCTGCGTGGTCTACGAGACGCTCACGGGGGCTCCGCCGTTCCGGCGAGACGACGACATGGCGCTGCTCTGGGCTCATCAGTACGATCCGCCGCCGCCGGTCTCGTCGGAGCGGCCGGAACTGCCCGAGGCCGGGGACGAGGTCCTCGCGAAGGCGCTGGCCAAGGCGCCGGAGGAGCGGTACGGGACGTGTCTGGAGTTCGTCGGCGCGCTGCGCGCGGCGCTGGAACGGGGCGGCAGGGGCCCGGGCGGGAGCAGCGCCACGCGCCGCGGTCCGGAGCCGCCGACTCCTCCCCCGCCGCCGCCGACCTGGGCGCGGCCGGTGTTCCGCGATCCGGCCTGACGGCGACGGGAGGGAACGTCGGGCGACGGCCGGGAACGTCAGTCCGTCCGGCCCTCGTCCACCTCGCCCCGGCGGTGGACCGGTTTGGCGAGCAGTCCGCCGAGGAACCCCGCGACGAGCCCCCAGAGGACGCCGAGGCCGGCCATCGCCCAGACGGCGGGTCTGAGCACCACCTGTCCGCCCAGTGACGCGAGTTCGCCGATACCGAGGATGGAGAGCCCGAACCGCGCCTCGACGAGCGTGACGGGGGTGATCACCAGCATGGTCAGGCCGAAGGCGATCGCCATGCGGAGGGCGTGCTGCCAGAGCCGGGTGCGGGCGGGCGAGCGGACGGCGGCGAGGAAGGCCACGGCCAGCACGAGGACGGCGGCCACCGGGAGCAGCCACCAGGCCCGGGAGTCGTAGGAGGTGAGGGAGGAGAGGTCCACCGTGGAGAGCCCGCCCGTGTCCGTCCGCAGCACGGCGTCCAGGATCGGGGGCATGGGCAGCCCGAACGGCCCCTCGACCGTGCCCTCCCAGGAGCCTCCGATGCCGACGCCGAGGGCCAGCCAGCTGACGTTGGGCAGGCCGAGCAGGATCACGGCCCAGGTCTCCGCGGCGTGGCCCCTGGTGGTCGCGACGACGATGCCGATCACCAGACCGACGACGACGTACGCGAGCACCAGGATCAACATGGTGTGCGCGACGGGGCGTACGGCCTCCTGGTGGCGGACGAGGCGGGGCGGCAGGGGGCTGCGGGAGACCAGCAGGGCGATCAGGAGGACGCCGAGGATCCACAGGAGACCGAAGCCGAGGGTGGCGCCGAGGTCGGTGCGGAAGCCGACGGTGGGGTCCGCCGCGTCGAGGAGTTCGCCGAACAGGTCGGAGATCGTGTCCTCGCTCTCGCTCTCGCCCCCGCCGATGGAGACGGGGAAGTCGTGCTGGGCGAGGGCGGAGAGGCATGCCAGGCCGACCAGCCAGAGCAGGACGGTGCGCCCGGCCCGGGCGAGGAGGTCGCGGGTGCTCGCGACGGCGTGGTGGCGCAGAGGGAGCAGGAAGCAGAAGCCGGTGGCCAGTGCGCCCACAAGGGTGACGGTGAGCGGCATGGCGGTGAGATCGGCGTTCGTGCCGGCGAGCGCGCCGGCGTCGCCGGAGAGGTCGATCCGTCCGCCCGCCGCCATCACCATGACGGCGGCGACGACGTTGACGAAGCCTCCTGGCAGGTCGGCGGCGCCCGCGGCCCAGAGGCCGAGCGCGGCGACGACGGCCATCGCGAGGAAACCGGCGAGGACGGCGGCCAGGGCTTCGCCCCAGTGGAGGGCGATGTGCCGGGCGCCGTGCGCCGGTCGGGAAGGGGTGGGCGGCTGGCGGCTCACGCTGTCCACGCTAGTACCGGCGGGTGCCGTCCGCTTGCGGGCGGGGCCCGTTCCACGCACACAATGGGCGCGGAACGGAAGAAAGGGAAAAACGTGACTTCCCACCCGCCGTCCGGCCGCCCCTCGGTTCCCCCCTCAGGTCCGCCCTCGGGTCCCCTCTCGGGCCCGAGCACCCGACCAGGCGCCGCCGGTCCACCACCGCCCCCCGATCGGCCGCATGACGGTTCGGGGGGCGGCTCGGGCGGTTCCGGTGGCTCCGGTGGCCCGGGCGGCGGAGGCGGCGCGAGCGGCGGTGCGGGCGGTGGCTCGGGCGGCCCCTGGTGGCGCTCCGTGCCCAAGGTCGCCTCGGTCACCGCCATCGTGGTGGCCGCCATCGCCCTGGTGGTCGTCCTCACCCGGCCGGGCGGCGACGGGGGCGACAGCGGCGCGGGCGGCGGTGAGGTCTTCCTGCAGAACGCCTCCGCCGCGGGCCCCGACCCCTTCACCGAGTCCACGGCCCGCACCTCCGGCGCCTCGCCGACGGCCGCGCCGTTGCCCAGCCCGACACGAACGGCCGACGCCAACGCGACGCGCACGGTCTCGGGTTCGGCGGCGGGCCTCTACGGCGGTACGCGCAACGTGGCGAGCTGCGACGTCGAGCGACAGGTCCGCTATCTGACCGACGAGCCCGCCAAGAACGCCGCCTTCGCCTCGGCGCAGAAGATCTCCGCCAACGAAGTCCCCGGCTACCTTCGCTCCTTGACCCCGCTTCAGCTGCGGGTCGACACCCGGGTGACCAACCACGGCTACCGGGGCGGCGCCGCCACCCCGTACCAGGCGGTGCTCCAGGCCGGCACGGCGGTGCTGGTCGACGACCGGGGCGTACCCCGGGTGCGCTGTGCCTGCGGCAATCCGCTGACGACTCCCGTCCCCCAGAAGGACCCGAAGACGACCGGCGCCGCCTGGCCCGGCTATCAGCAGTCCCAGGTCGTCGTCGTGGCTCCCGCGGCGCAGGTGGTCAACGTCTTCGTCGTCTACGACCCCGAGGACGACCGCTGGTTCGCCCGCAAGCCGGGCGACACCAAGGGGAATCAGGACAAGCCGACCACACGGCCGACGGCGCCGCCGTCGCCGTCCGTCTCCGAGTCGGGGACCCCCACGACGTCCGAGTCCACACCGGCGACCTGCGTGACGCCACGCGGCGCCGAGCCCGGGACGGCGTGCCCCACGGAGTCGGCGACCACGTCCGCGCCGGTGACGGAGTCCCCCGTCACACCACCGGAGTCGGATCCGGCGACGGAGGGCACGACCTCGGGCGAGACGACGGGCGGTACGACCGACGACGCCACGGACGGGACTACCGGGTCGGCCTCGGCGGAGAACCCGCAGACCTCGGTCAGCAGCCCGCTCGCCCCCGGGTCGGGGAGCGGCTCCTCGCCCGGGCCGGCCCCGGGGCCCGGACCGGAGGCCCGGCCGATCGCCTGACCGCCCGTCGGGCGAGGCCCGCCCCTCGACGGGTTCGGACCGCGCGGGCGTCACCCACGCGGCCCTGCCACCGAGACCCCCGTACCGGCGCCCTCCGGTTCGGGGGTCTCGGTGTTCACACCTGCCCGCAGGGGTGCTGTCGGGACGGGACCGCAGCCGTCCACCGTCGGGTCTCCCGCGGTCGGGTCTCCCGGCGGCGGGTCTCCCGGCGGCGGGCCATCACGGAACCGAGCCCGTGGATCCAGGCACCGATCCGCAGGGGCTCCGCCACCCGCTCCTCGGCACGCCGCTGCCACGCCCTCTCGTCACGGTCGGTGAGGTGTCCGGTCATCGCGCGTCTCCCTCCAGGTCGCTCCGCCCTTTCCGGACGGGATCGCCAGGCCACTGCTCCGGAGTCTGTAGGCTCATTGGTCCGGACAGCAGAGCCAATAAGGAGTGATTGGCATGGCAGAGGGCCGCGTGGTCCGCACTGTGGACCGCACGCTGACGGGCCGCCAGCTGGCAGCGCTGCTCACCCGTCCGGCGGAGGGCAGGTTCGGCTACCGGGAGCTGGCCCGCGCCATCCGGGAGGCCCTCCTCGACGGCCGGGTCGCGCTGCGGATGCGGCTGCCCGCCGAGCGGGAGCTGGCGACAGCCCTGGCGGTCAGCCGGACGACCGTCACCGGCGCCTACGACCTGCTGCGGGAGAGCGGATACGCGCACAGCAGACGGGGCGCGGGCACCTGGACGGCGCTCCCGGACGGTCAGGCTCCGATCAGCCTCGCCACGTTCCAGGACCACTCCGACACCGCGATCGACCTTGCGCTCGCCGCCCCCGAGGCCCCGCTCGACGAACTCACCGACGCGCTGGCCACGGCCTCGGCCGAGCTGCCGCGGCACGCCCGCGCCCAGGGCTACCACCCCTTCGGGCTGCCGGAGTTGCGCACCGCCATCGCCGACCGCTACACGCGGCGCGGGCTGCCCACCCGCCCCGAACAGATCCTCGTCACCACCGGGGCCCAGCAGGCGGTGTCCCTCGCCCTGGCGCTGCTCGGCGGTCCGGGAGACCGGGCACTCGCCGAGAACCCCTCGTACACCAACGCCCTGGACGCCATGCGCGGCCGGCGGCTGCGCATCACCCCGGTACCGGTCACCGAGTCGGGCTGGGACAGCGGACTGATCGAGGCCGCACTGCGCCAGACGGCACCCCGGCTCGCCTATCTCATCCCCGACTTCCACAATCCGACCGGCCATCTGATGCCCGAGGCCCAGCGCCGCGAGGTGGCGCGATCGGCGCATGCCACCGGCACCTGGCTCGTGGTCGACGAGACGCTCGCCGACATCGCCCTGGACGTGCCCGCCCCTCGGCCCTTCGCCGCGGTCGCCGGGCCCGGACACGGCGAGCAGATCATCTCGGTCGGTTCGCTCAGCAAGGGCTGCTGGGGCGGGCTGCGGGTCGGCTGGGCACGGGCGTCGGCACGCGTGGTCACCGAGCTGGCCCGGGTCCGCATCACCGCGGATCTCGCGGGCTCCGTCCTCGACCAGCTGGTCGCCACCGAGCTGATCGACCGGCTCGACACCTTTCTGCCGCGGCGCGCGGAGGAGCTGCGCAGGCGCCGCGACGCGCTGACGACGGCGCTGGCGCGCCATGTCCCGGAGTGGCACTGGACCCTGCCCACCGGCGGGCTGTGCCTCTGGATCGACCTCGGCCGGCCGATCGCCACGTCACTGGCGGCGCGGGCGCTGCGCCACGGTGTGCGGGTCGAGGGCGGCGCGCGGTTCGGGGTGGATCCGGGCACCCACGAGCACCGGCTGCGCCTCCCCTTCGCGCTTCCGGCCGACGTCTACGACACGGCGGCCGAGCGCCTGGCGGCGGCCCTGTCGGGGGCTCCGGCGCGGATCCCGGACCCCGGCCTGCCGGACTGGGTGGCCTGAGGCACGGCAGCGGCGGGCGCGGGCGGACCCAAATCCGGATGCCCCCACGGACAGATCCGTGTACGGTCCACCGAGTGGAACCTCTCACCGACCAACAGATCCGCTCGTCGTTCGTGAACTGCACGAAGGGCGAGGCGAGCCGGCTCAAGCTGCCGCTCGACTTCGCCGAACTGCCGTGGCAGGACCTGGACTTCCTCGGCTGGATCGACCCGGGCGCGCCGCTGCGTGCCCATCTCGTCGTCCCCCGCGAGGACGGCCCGCTCGGGATCACGCTGCGGGTCCCGGCGACGAGCCGCACCAGCGCGGTCAAGTCCAGCCTCTGCCAGGTCTGCCTCACGGGGCATGCCTCCTCCGGCGTGACCCTGCTCGCGGCGCCGCTCGCCGGCAGCCGCGGACGCGAGGGGAACACGGTCGGCATCTACGTCTGCGCCGACCTGGCGTGCTCCCTCTACGTCCGCGGCAAGCGGCAGCCCAAGCTGCGGGCGGGACGCCACGAGGAGTCGCTGACCGTCGAGGAACGCGTCGGGCGGATGACGGAGAACCTCGACGCCTTCCTCACGAAGGTCACGGCGGGCTAGCGCGCCTCTCCCGGATGCCTCCCGCCCCGCGACGCCTCGCACGCCCGGGCGCCGCGGTCGCCCGCCCCGCGGCGCTCGGGCGCGAGGATCAGCGGAAGGCCTGCTCGCCCGTGAGGGCCTTGCCGATGACCAGCGAGTGGACCTCGCTGGTGCCCTCGTAGGTGAGCACCGACTCCAGGTTGTTGGCGTGGCGCATCACCGGGTACTCCAGGGTGATGCCGTTCGCGCCCAGGATCGTGCGGCACTCGCGGGCGACGGCGATGGCCTCCCGTACGTTGTTCAGCTTGCCCACGCTGACCTGCTCGGGGGTGAGCGTCCCCGCGTCCTTGAGGCGCCCCAGGTGCAGCGCGAGCAGCATGCCCTTGCCGAGCTCCAGGGACATGTCCGCGAGCTTCGCCTGCGTCAGCTGGTAGGAGGAGAGGGGGCGTTCGAAGACGACGCGGTCGCCCGCGTACGAGATCGCCGCCTCCAGGCAGTCGCGGGCGGCGCCGAGGGCGCCGAAGACGATCCCGAAGCGGGCCTCGTTCAGACAGCCGAGCGGCCCGGACAGGCCCCGCGCCTGGGGCAGCATCGCCTCCGCGGGCAGCCGGACGTCCTCCAGGACCAGCTCGCTGGTCACGCTGGCCCGCAGCGACAGCTTCTGCTTGATCTCCGGAGCGCTGAAGCCAGGGGTGCCGGCGGGCACCAGGAAGCCGCGTACCCCTTCGTCCGTACGGGCCCAGACGACCGCGACATCGGCGACCGAGCCGTTCGTGATCCACATCTTGGTGCCGTTGAGCACCCAGTCCCCGCCGTCCCGCTTGGCGCGGGTGCGCATCGATCCGGGGTCCGACCCCGCGTCCGGCTCGGTGAGCCCGAAGCAGCCGATGTACTCGCCCGCCGCCATCCCGGGCAGCCACTGCTGCTTCTGCTCCTCGGAGCCGTACTTCCAGATCGCGTACATGGCGAGCGAGCCCTGGACGGAGACCAGGCTCCGCAGGCCGGAGTCCACGGCCTCCAGCTCCAGGCAGGCCAGACCGTAGGCGACGGCGTTGGTGCCCGCGCAGCCGTAGCCCTCCAGGTGCATGCCGAGCACACCGATGCCGCCCAGCTGTCGCGCGAGTTCGCGGGCGGGGATCGCGCCCCGCTCGAACCACTCGGCGACGTGCGGGCGCAGGTCGCGGTCCGCCATCGCGCGGACGGTCCGACGGATCTCCCGCTCCTCGTCGGTCAGCAGTCCGTCGATCGCGAACAGCTCGAAGGGGTGGACGGGGGACGACTTCGACGCGTTCGACGACTGCGGCGACGGCTTCACGGACGGCCTCCAGGCGGGTGCGGCTACTCGGCGTGCCGAAGCGTAGCCGGAGATCGGATTTTGGATCCAGTATTGAATATCTGATCTCCGATCCGTACGTTCCCCCTGGATCCGATCGCCGGAGGAGAGCCGCATGCACCAGGACCACCAGAGCACACCCCCCGTCGGCGCGCTGTCCGGGATCGTCGTCGCCGACTTCGGCCGGGTGCTGGCGGGTCCGTACATGACGATGCTCCTCGCCGACCTCGGCGCCGACGTCATCAAGATCGAGCGGCCGGGGTCCGGGGACGACACGCGCGCGTGGGGCCCTCCCTTCGCGAACGACGAGGCCACCTACTTCCTCGGGGTGAACCGGAACAAGCGCTCCGTCGCCCTCGACCTGACCGACCCCGCCGGCCGGGAGGCGGCGCGGGCGATCGTCGACCGCGCGGATGTCCTCGTCGAGAACTTCCGCCCCGGCACGATGGAGAAGCTCGGCCTCGGGTACGAGGAGGTGCGCGCCTCGAACCCCGGGCTCGTCTACTGCTCCGTGACCGGTTTCGGCGCGGCCGAGGGCGCCCGGCTGCCCGGCTACGACCTTCTCGTCCAGGCCATGGGCGGTCTGATGAGCATCACCGGCGAGCCCGGCGGGCAGGGCACGAAGGCCGGGGTGGCGCTCGTCGACGTGATCACCGGGCTCCACGCGGGCCTCGGTGTCCTGGCGGCCCTGCGCCATCGGGAACGCACCGGAGAGGGTCAGCGCGTCGAGGTCTCACTGCTCACCTCGCTGCTCTCCGCGCTCACCAACCAGTCGGCCGCCTACCTCGGCGCGGGAGTCGTCCCCCGGGCGATGGGAAACCGGCACCCCAGCATCGCCCCGTACGAGGTGTTCGAGGCGGCCGACCGGCCGCTCGTCCTCGCGGTGGGCAACGACCGCCAGTTCCGGGCGCTGTGCGCACGGCTCGGGCTCTCCGGTCTCGCCGACGACGCCCGGTTCGCCACCAACGCCGCGCGCGTCACCCACCGGGAGGAGCTGCGCGAGGCCCTGGCCGGTCCGCTCGCCGAGCGGTCCGCCGACGACTGGTTCGAGGGGCTCACGGCCGCCGGCGTGCCCTGCGGGCCGATCAACGATCTGGCCGCCGCCTTCGACCTGGCCGAGCGTCTCGGCCTCGAACCCCGCGTCCCCACCGAGGCCGCGGGCCCGGGGCAGGTCGTGAACCCGATCGCCTTCGGCGCGACCCCGCCCCGGTACCGCACCGCTCCCCCGCGGCTGGGCGAGCACACCCGGTCCCTCCTCGCCGAGCTGGGACTTCTCCCCCGCGAGCCGTAGGAAGATGTACGGATCGGCGCCGCGGGACCGCGCGCCGGTCAGGGAACAGCAGAAAGGTCACAGGCGATGAGCAGCGCGGTGCCGAAGCGACGGCCGCCGACCGCCCAGCAGTTCGTGCTCGAGGAGCTGCGGCGCGCCATCACCACCGGCGAGCTGCGGCCCGGCGACCAGATCCGCCAGGACGCGCTGGCCGCCCGCCTCGACGTCAGCCGGGTGCCGCTGCGCGAGGCCCTGAAGTCCCTGGAGGCCGAGGGTCTGGTCGTGCACCACGTCCACCGGGGCTACTTCGTGGCGGAGTTGTCCCTCGCCGACCTGGAGGAGGTCTACCGGATCCGGGAACTGCTGGAGACGGAGGCGGTGCGTCTGGCCGTCGTACGCGGCGGGGACGGGCTGGTGGCCGCGTTGGAGGGGATCCAGCGCGAGGTGGAACGGGCGGCCGGCGCCGGGGACGTGACGGCGATGGCGGCCGCCAACCGGCGCTTCCACTTCACCCTGATCGAGGCGTCCCGGATGCCGCGCCTGGTGCGGCTGATCTCCACGCTGTGGGACGCCACCGACGCCTACCGCTCGCTGTACTACACGGAGGAACCGAACCGGGAGCTGGCCGTGCGCGAGCACCGGGCGGTCATCTCGGCGGTGCGCCACGGTGACGAGAACGCGGCGGTGCGCGAACTGAGCGATCACCGGGCACACGCGGTCGCGGCGCTGAGAGAGGTCCTGGACCTGGCCTGAGGCGCCACCCCGGAGCCGCGCCGGAGATCCGCCCGCCGCGCATTCCCGTCCGTCCGGTGGCGCCGCTCGCCGCGGCCGGCCGCCGGGCGGAAATCCGGATGCCCGCTCCGCCCCACCCCCTCTAGCCTCGACCGCATGGATCACGGACGACTGCTGAACATCGTCGACGTCGAGGCGACCTGCTGGGAGGGGAAGCGGCCGCCCGGAGCGGTGAGCGAGATCATCGAGATCGGTCTCACCGTGGTCGACCTGGACGCCGGGGAGCGGGTCGGCCGGCACCGCGTGCTCGTCAAGCCCGCGCGCTCGACGGTCAGTTCGTTCTGCACGGAGCTGACCGGGCTGACGCAGGCGGAGGTGGACACCGGTCTGGACTTCGCCGCCGCCTGCCGGCTGCTGGCCGTCGAGCACGCCGCCGGGGCGCGCCCGTGGGCCAGTTGGGGCGACTACGACCGCAATCAGTTCACGCACCAGTGCCGGGTGACGGGTACGGAGTACCCCTTCGGGCACCGTCACACCAACGCCAAGGCCGTCTTCACCGAGGCGAACGGCCTGCCCAGACGCCCGGGCATGGCACGCGCGCTGGAGATCGCGGGGATCCCTCTCGAAGGCCGGCACCACCGGGGCGAGGACGACGCCTGGAACATCGCCGCGCTCGTTCTGCGCTTGAACGAGCGCGGCTCCTGGCCCGCGTAAATCGTTCAGAAGGTTGACAGGGTCATCACACGCTCACCATTCTGAGAGCGCTCTCAGCTCCCTGTTGCCCCCCACCCCTGAGGAGCATTCCCCATGCCTTCCCGCCATCGACGCAAGGCAGCGCTGCTCGCCCCGGTCACCGCCGCGGCCCTCGTCGGCACCGCCGTGATCCTCGCCGGGCCCTCCCCCACGGTCCAGGCCGCCGGCACCGGAGCCGCCGTCGCACCGGCCGCCGTCCCCGCCACGATCCCGCTCACCTTCACGAACAACTCGCGCCGCGGTGAGCAGGTCTACGTCTACAACCTCGGCACCGAACTCTCCACCGGCCGCCAGGGCTGGGCGGACGCGAACGGCACCTTCCACCCCTGGCCCGCCGGGGGCTCCGTCCCCGTCCCCGCGCCCGACGCGTCCATCGCCGGCCCGGCGAACGGCGCCTCCATGACGATCCGTCTGCCGAAGTTCTCCGGACGGATCTACTTCAGCTACGGCCAGAAGCTCGATTTCAGGCTCGCGACGGGCGGCCTCGTGCAGCCCGCCGTACAGAACCCCAGCGACCCCAACCGGAACATCCTCTTCAACTGGTCCGAGTACACGCTCAACGACTCCGGACTCTGGATCAACAGCACCCAGGTCGACATGGTCTCCGCCCCGTACGCCGTCGGCGTCAAACGGCCCGACGGGAGCGTCGCGACCACGGGTCGGCTCAAGGCCGGTGGATACAAGGGCTTCTTCGACTCTCTCAGGGCCCAGCCCGGCGGCTGGGCGGGGCTCGTCCAGACCCGGAGCGACGGGACCGTGCTGCGGGCCCTCGCCCCCGGCCACGGCATCGAGGCCGGCGCGCTCCCGGCCGGCGTCATGGACGACTACATCAATCGTGTCTGGACCAGGTACGCCGGCTCGACGCTGACCGTGACGCCCTTCGCGAACCAGCCGTCGGTGAAGTACTTCGGCCGGGTCTCCGGCAACGTCATGAACTTCACCAACAGCGCGGGGGCCGTCGTCACCTCCTTCGAGAAGCCCGACTCCGACAGCGTCTTCGGCTGCTACAAGCGGCTCGACGCCCCGAACGACCAGGTCCGCGGCCCCATCTCCCGTACCCTCTGCGCCGGATTCAACCGCTCCACCCTGCTCACCAACCCCAACCAGCCGGACACCTCGTCCGCCGGCTTCTACCAGGACGGCGTGACGAACCACTACTCGCGCAAGATCCACGCGCAGATGGCGGACGGCAAGGCCTATGGCTTCGCCTTCGACGACGTCGGCGCGCACGAGTCGCTGGTCCACGACGGCGACCCGCGGCAGGCGTACGTGACGCTCGACCCGTTCGACTGACCTCCCGCCGTCCCCCGGCTCCTGCTCCTTCTCCGGCTCCGCGTGAGGGATCATGGACGAAGGAGCGGAGAAGGGACGGAACCGACCATGCGGAACCGCAGTGTGGCCGACCTGATGACGCCGACCGCGGTGGCCGTGCAGCCGGGGACGTCGTTCAAGGAGATCGCGCGACTGCTCGACGAGTACGGCATCACGGCCGTGCCGGTGGTCGACGAGGACAACCGGCCCGTGGGCGTGGTGTCCGAGGCGGATCTCCTGCGCCGCCACACCGCCAAGGGCGGGCCGAGCACCGCGGGGGCCATGATGTCCAGCCCCGTGGTGGTGGCCCGCCCCTCCTGGACGGCGATCGAGGCGGCCCGGCTCATGGAGCGGCACCGGGTGAAGCGGCTGCCGGTGGTCGACGCGGGCGGCCGGCTCATCGGGGTGCTCAGCCGGAGCGATCTGCTCCAGCTGTTCCTGCGGCGCGACCGCTCCATCCAGGAGGAGATCCTGGAGGACGTGGTCATGCGCATCCTGGGGATCTCCCCCGCCGCGCTCCATATCGACGTCGACGAGGGCCGGGTGACGCTCAGCGGCACGCTGGAGCGCAGGAGCATGGCGCCGGTGTTCGTCCGGCTCTGCGAGAGCGTCGACGGCGTGGTCGAGGTCGTGGACCGGCTGACCTACGAGGACGACGAGCGGGACGTGACCGACGGCGACGCCCCGGCCAGGGCCGAGAGCGAGGTTCCGCCCCTTCCCTGACAGGGGAGCGGGCCCGTCGGCGGGGCGCCGACGGGCCCGTCCGGCGATCCCGTCAGGAGACCGCCTCGGGCCAGCCGTATCCGGGACCGGTGTGCTGGGGTACGGTCCCCGCGCCCACCGCCTCCATCTCGCGGTTGGCCTCTCGCATCAGCTGGCCTGCCAGGTCCTTCATGGCGCGGCTCGCGGCGAGCTCGTCGCCGATGGCCGGTACGTCCACGTCCGACGGGTTGCACCGTGCGCTGCCGTGGCCGGTGAGGGTCGACGTGCCCGTGTTCAGATGCGCCTCGGCCTTGGTCCTGCCGTCCTCTTCGACCAGTTCCAGGCCGACCGTCCACTCAAGGGTCCGTGTCATGGTCTGCCTCCTCGCACCGTCGGGACGCGTGGGACCGCGGTGCGTCCCTTCCTCCTCCCAGGATCCATCGCCGCGCGCGTGGGCGCGCGGCGACGGACTCCCGATCGCGTCAGCTCTTGACGCGGACGCGGTTCAGGGGCGCCGGGGAGATCGTCCTGTGGGCCCTGAGGTAGTCCACGAAGCTCTCGTGGTCGGGACCGTTGCGGACGGGGGCGGTGTAGCCGGCGAAGGCGCTGTAGCCGTCGGCTCCGATGACGGTGTACGCGAGCGCGGCCACCCGGTAGGTGCGGGCGGGGTCCAGCGGCCGGCCGTCGATCAGCACGTCGCGCGGGGACACGCGGTCACCGGCCGGGCGCGCCGGGTCGTACGCGTACGAGACGTTGCGGGACACGGCGAGCGGGGCGGCCTTCACCGTCCCGTCGGCCTGCTTCTGCCACTGCTGTTCGAGGATGGCCTCCAGCCGACGCCCCGTCACCCCGACGGTGAGGACCGGGTTGCCGTAGCCGTAGGCGCTCCAGGACTCGCCGAACAGGACCCGGCCGTCCGCGTCGCCGGGGAGGCTCCCCTTGGCGTACGGCAGATCGCCGCGTACGGCGTTGCTGCCCTTGGCGGGGCGGGCGGCGATCAGGGCGAGATCGGCCCGGCCCTCCCGGGTGCGATTGGCGTTCCAGAACTGCACGTCGGCGTAGAGGTCGGCCGCCGTGCTCTCCCCGGCGGCGTTCGGGGTGCGGGTGAAGGAGCCGGTCTGCCTGGCGAGCGGTTCGGCGGAGCGCCGGGCACCGCGTGCGGACCAGTAGTCGGCGATCTTCTGGACCTCGCGGTCCGGCGGCACGTCGCGGGTCACCGCGTGGTTGACGGACCGGGTGCGGTTGCGCAGCACCTCGCCCGTCCTCGGGTCGAGGGACAGGGTGATCTCGCTGATCAGCGCGCCGTGGTTGCCGGCCTCCACGACCGGGCGCGGCACGCCGGCCGGATCGGGGACCATGCAGTTGAAGCGGGAGTGCCAGTCTCCGGTGACGATCGCGTCGATCTCCGGTGTGACCCTCTTCGCCAGCTCGATCACCGGTCCGTAGGCGGAGTCGCACGCGTTGTAGCCGGAGGTCGTGGCGGACTGCGGCGAACCTCCCTCGTGCACGTTGAGGACGATGGCCTCGACCCCGCGTCGTTTGAGTTCCTCGGTGGAGCGCTGGATGGTCCGGGCCTGGTCGAGTGCGCGCAGCTGCGGCTGGTAGGACGTCGAGCCGGTGACGGCGGCTTCCACCGTGGTGCTGATGAAGCCGACCGGGACGCGCCTGCCGCCGGGAGCGGGGAACCACTCGACGCGGTAGGGATCCACGACCGGGCGGCCGGTCCGCGCGGAGACGATGTTGCCGGACTGGAAGTCGAAGTCGGCCCCGTGGAAGCGGCGTCCGGTGGAGTCCGTGAAGCAGCTGTCGACGTCGACCCTGCCGAAGCACCGGCCCTCTTCGATGTGCTCGACCAGGAAGTCGGGGGACACGTCGAGTTCGTGGTTGCCCACGGCCGAGAAGCGCAGGCCCAGCTTGTTCAGGACCTCGATCGTCGGCTCGTCCTGGAAGGCGTCCACTTCGAAGGGCCAGCCGGCGAAGCTGTCGCCGGTGGCGAAGAAGACGGAGTTGGGGTGCCCCGACCGCAAGCGCTTGAGGTGGGTCGCGAGGTAGGCGGCGCCGCCGACGGTGACCGAGGTGCCGCGGCCCGTGGGGATGGTTCCGCCCTGTGCGGCCGTGGGCGGCTGCAGGTAGCCGTGGAAGTCGGTGATGCTGAGGAGTTGGACGTCGACGGTGTCGTCTGCGGCGGCCGGGGAGACGGAGAGCGCACCGGTCAGAAGGGCGGTACCCGCGGCGATGACGCCGATTCGGCGAAGGACGTTTCTCAAGGCGATGACTCCTTCGGAGTGGGACGAGCAGACTCATCTCAGCTCCGTCTGATGTCATGGCCATGAACGTCGCCCTGCGATCCCAGGCATGGGGAATGACCGCTTCAGCGAGGCGCCGCCGCGTGCGCGGGCGAGGGGAACGCGGGGTGGCCGGAGGCCCAACCACCGTGGTATCAGACCCGAAATCGGGTCTCGTCGACGGCTGCCGGTGCGTCAGGGCGCGCGTGGGTGCGTGGTGCCGGCGGGGACGGGAGCGCCGACTCCAGCTCGTCGAGGGCGCGCCGGGCCGCGGCGATCCGCTCCCGCAGGCGTGCCCCGTCGGCGGCCCCGTCGGCCGCCTTGGGCTCGTCACGGGCGGCCTGGGCGGCCTCGTCCTTCTCCGTCACCGCCTTCTCGATCTCCCGCGCCTCCTCCAGCGAGTTGATGACGACCCCGATCAGCACGTTCACCAGGACGAAGGAGGCGATGAGGACGTACGAGACGTAGTAGAGGAAGCTCCAGCGGGAGATCTCCAGACCCGCGTGCACCGCGTCGCCGAGTCCGTCGAGGGTCATCAGCAGGAAGAGGGTGAGGACCGCCCGGCCGATGGATCCGAAGTGCTGGGGGTCGTGGTCGGCGAAGAAGACCCAGCCGACCATGGCGTACACATAGAGCAGCAGCGCGCCGACCAGCAGGAAGCTGACGGTACCGGGCAGGCTGCGGCCGACGGCGACCAGGACGATCCGCAGCTGGGGCAGGAACCGGGCCGCCCGCAGCACGCGGGCGAGCCGCAACAGGCGCAGGACCGTGGAGTTCTCGCGGGCGGCGGGGACGAACGCGGCGAGGACCACGACGAGGTCGAAGACGTTCCACGGGTCGCGGAAGAAGTCCCCCGGCCGGACGGCGTGCACACCGGCGCGCAGCAGCATCTCCGTCGCGAAGGCCGCCAGGAAGACGTGCTCGACGAGCTGGAGTTCCTCCTGGAACCGGGCGGTGACGCCCGCGTAGGTCTCCACCCCGAGGACGGCGGCGTTGCCGAGGATGAGGAGGAAGACCGCGGTGGCGAACCAGCGGGCCTCGGTGATCTCACGACACCGTTGCGCCACCCGGACCCGGTGGCTGCGGCCCGCCACGGCGGACTGATCGGACATCCCGACGCTCCTCGATTCGCTGAACCATGGTCATGAGTTCCAACGGCGAGGAGGCGTAACGGTTCTGGGTGCGCCGGTGGCGCCCCGAGGTTCCCGTCAGGGTGCGGTGAAGAGGCGGGGGAAGCGGGGGCCGAGCCAGGGCTTGCGACCCCAGCTGAGCGCCCGGCCGGTGGCGATGGCGCCCCAGGGGCCGGTGCGCCCGAGGCCGAGCAGCAGGAAGGCCACCGGCTCGGTGAGGATCGTGCAGTCCGGGCGGGCCGGCGGCTCGGCCGTGGCCAGGACCGCGTTGTCGGCGACGGTCACGCCGAAGCGGGCGCCGCCCCACAGGCGCACGGCGAAGCGGGCGGTGAGGCCGTCGACGGCGGCGGGATCGACGACCCGGGGCATGGCGGTGATCATGAAGGGGAGCGTCAGCTCGATCCGGGAGCGGTCGAGCATGTGGGGCCTGCCGAGGGCCAGCGCCAGGTCGTAGCCGTGCCCCAGCATGTGGGTGAGCAGGTACGAGCCGAGCACGGCGGGTCCCATCGGGCCGAGGGGCGTGTCGAGGACCTCCTCGGGAGCCCGTTCCTCGATCGCCGCGAGGAAGGCGTCCGCCTGGTCGGTGATCATCTCGGCGAGGGGCCGGGCCGCCCGTTCCCCGAAGGCCGCGAGAGCCACCTCGTTGGCCGCGGCGAGGCTCTGCGGGGTGCCGTCGCCGTGCGCGCGCCGGTGTCCCGCGGCGATCGCCGCCATCAGCTCGTTGGCCTGCGCCAGGTGGGCGGCGGCCTCTCCGACGGTCCAGGTGGACCGGGGCACGGGCCGTGCGGTGTCCGTGGCGTCGCGCAGCACGTCGGCGATGTCCGCGGCCGTTGCCCGTATCGCCTCGGCGAGCCCTCGGGGCAGCACGCCCCCCGACCGTTCGTCCCGCACTGTCACCATGCTCCGCCCCTCGGTTCAGGACTCCTTCGGCGCTTTGGCGCGCCGTTCGGCGACAAGGTACGCGATGCCCGGCAGCGTGAGCAGGGCGGTGCCCCAGAGAGGCATGGCGAGCAGCGTCGCGTTCCCGGCCAGCTTCTCCGTGAGGAAGAGGGCCGGGATTCCGACGCCGAGTCCCACGATCCAGCCCTTGCGGAAGCCGAGGGAGCCCCGGCGCAGTTCGAGGAGGACCGTGACGACGCCGATGCTCAGCCAGAAGGCCAGCCGCCCCGGCCCGACGTCCACGACGGTGGTCCAGTTGATGAGGTGCGTGTACAGCAGCAGGCTGCCGACGACGAACGGGATCAGCGCCGCCATCCTCAGCACACGCCGGTGCAGCGGCATCCTCGCCCGGGCCCAGGACGCGGCGAATGCCTTGACGTCACGGCCGACGACGTCCTGGGGCGTACGGCCGGCCGCGGCGGCATCCTCCAGGTGGGCGGTGAGTTCGGCGAGCATCTCGCGGACGGAGGCGTCGTCGATGCCCCGGTACTCCCAGTTGCTGCGGCAGACCGCAAGTACGCGTTCGTTCGTCATGGTGTCGTTCCCCCGGTGGGTGGTTCGGTCTCGGTCGTCACGGTCGGCGACGGCGTCCCGGTCGGTGCGGGCGGGCCGGTGACGATGCGGTCGGCCTGGAGGGCGAACTCCCGCCACACCGCCCTCCCGTGGTCCAGTTCGGCCCGGCCGGCATCGGACAGCCGGTAGTACTTGCGTGGGGCACCGCCGCTGGACGACGGGGCGCGGTACGACTCGACGAGCCCCGCACGCTCCATCCTGGCCAGCAGCGGGTAGATGCTGCCCTCGCTCACGAGCTCGAGCCCGCTCTCGGTGAGCGCCTCCACGAACTCGTAGCCGTATCGCGGCCGTTCGGCGATGAGGGAGAGCAGGCACAGATCGAGCACACCACGCAGGAGCTGACTGCGCCGTTGGTCACCGGTCGTCGGCAGCTCCTTTGTCATGCGGTGCATGATAGTCATGGACTACCTTGCGCCACAAGGCAATCAAGGGTCGGACTCAGTACTCGGCGGTGCCGAGCGCCACGGTCGCCCACAGGGCGACGGCGACGGGCACCACGACGGCCACGGCTCCCAGCACGGTTCCCGCCCGGGCGCGACGACGGGCGATGGCACCGGCACCGCCGCCGAGGCGCAGCACCCTGGCGCCGGCGACGATCGCGCAGATGCCGACGGGAACGATCAGGTACACCGGGACGTAGCGCACCATCGGAGGAATCGACTCGGGCAGCCAGGGGAAGCCGCCCAGGGCCACGGCGCCGAGGCCGAGGAGCAGCGACCCGGCGCCGGTCACCGGCGCCGGAACACGATGATCGGAACTCATGGCGGGGAGCCTACGCACCCCCCGTCCGGGGGCGCATGGGCTCGGCTACTCAGATCGTCACGCGATACCCAGGCGTCCGACCAGGCCGTTGTGGACGAGAGCCGTCCCGTCGGCGGGCCGGACCCCGGTCCAGGAGGCCCCGACGGCGAGCACCGCGGCCGCGCTGGCGACACCGAGGACGGCGCCCGCCGCCACGTCGCCGGGGTAGTGCACTCCGGTGTGCACCCGGGAGTAGCCGACGGCGCTCGCGAGCACACCGAGCGGTGCCGCCGCCACGGGCAGGACGACGCCGACGGCGGTGGCGAACGCGACGGCCGAGGCCGTGTGCCCGGAGGGGAACGAGGCGGAGGCCGGCATGGGGACGTGCCGGCCGACCGCCACCCGGGCCGCCTCCCGGTCGGGCCGGCTGCGGCGGATCACTCGCTTGCCGACCAGATTGGCCACGGCCGAGGCGACGGCGATCGCTCCGACGCCCGCCAGCGCCGCCCGCCGCGGGCGACCGGGGACGACCGCGAGGGCGGCGGCGACCGTGAAGGAGATCTTGGAGTGGTCCGCCGCCCTGGACAGCCGTCGCAGCCCGGCGTCGAGCGTGGGTGTGGGGGTCGCGGCCACCGCCGCGTACACGGCGCCGTCGACGACGCGCAGGTCGTGGAGCGCGGCGGCGACGCTCCGCCGCAGCTCCCGCGGCCCGCGCCGCCCGTGCGTCTCGACGGGGGCTCCCCTCGTCTCCTCCTCGTGCGCGGGGCTCACCGGGCACGCCCCAGGGCGAGTGCGGTGACCCAGCGCCAGTTCAGCGGTGAACTCGGTGCCTCGGTCCCGGGCCGTTGACGCGGGACGAGCACGCGCAGGGCTCGCGGCCGGACGGTGCAGACGACCGGGGTGGGCAGGGTCAGCGCCTCGCCGTCCACCGCGACGGGGATGGTGTCGGTTCCGGCCGTGACCTCCACGTGGCGCGCCGTCAGGAAGTTGAGCCCTTGGGAGCGCGACCCCCGTATGGCGAGATCGGCGGCGTGGACCGCGCCCTCCAGACGGAGCGCGAGCACACCGAGCCTCCCGCGGTCGAGCCGGGGCCGGAGCCCCGCGGCCATCGGGTCGGGAGTGGCATAGGGGTTGTTGGTGACCAGGATCGCCTGCTGCTCCGTGAGCCGCTTATCACCGGCGGTCGCGTCGAGGCGACGACCGCTCTCCTGGAGGAGCTCGGGCAGGAGGTTCAGGGCGGTCCCCGCCTTCGCGTCGCGGTACTCGGGGCGCTGCACGATGTCCGCGTACACCCCGAACGACACGGTGTTGACGAAGGGGCGGCCGCTGACGGAGCCCAGGTCGATCCGGAGTTCCTCGCCGTCGGTCAGGGCGTCCAGACACCGGGCCGGGTCCGTACGGTCGAGTCCGAGGTCCATGGCGAAGTGGTTGCGCGTGCCGGCGGAGATCACCAGGAAGGGCAGGTCGTGCTCGGCCGCCACGCCCGCGACCAGCGCCTGCGTGCCGTCACCGCCCGCGACCCCCAGCAGGTCGGCTCCGTCGGCGACGGCCTCGCGGGCCAGCGCCTCCACATCGGTCCCGCCCTCGGGGTCGAGGAGGTGCACCGTGGCGCCCAACTCCTCGGCGCGCTCCACCAGCCGGAACCGGCCGACCTTGCCGCCTCCCGACTTCGGGTTCATGATCAGGACGGGCTTGCGGGGCAGCGGCCGCGTCTTCCCGCGCATCACGTACGCCTTGCCGGTGGCGCGCATCGAGGCCCGCGCGCAGATCAGGGCCAGGCCGTAGAGCGC
This sequence comes from Streptomyces sp. NPDC047971, assembly GCF_040653355.1. NCBI lineage: Bacteria > Bacillati > Actinomycetota > Actinomycetes > Kitasatosporales > Streptomycetaceae > Streptomyces > Streptomyces sp. NPDC047971. Next base: position 164,698 of record NZ_JBEZNW010000002.1, read on the forward strand.
GAGGGCGATGAGCGCGTTGCCCCAGACGCCCTTCTCGACGTAGTGGATCAGTACGCCGACGGGGGCGCCGACCGCGAGCAGCACGCCGAGCAGCCGGAGCGGTCCGCGGCCGGCGACCAGCCACCACAGTCCCACGGCGGTCAGCACGAAGCCGGCGAGCCCGGTCAGAAGGACCACCGGCCCCGCCCGGCCGAGCGCCAGGAACAGCACGACGACCGCCGCCGTGAGCGCCAGCAGCGCACAGCGCGCCAGGAACCGGGCCGCACCCCTATGCCGTCCGGAACCACGCACCGACACCACCTCCTGAACCAGCCTCGCCCACGCGGCCCTCACCGGCTCCCTGAACGGCGCCGTTAGGGAGACGCTATCCGATCACCTGACACGGAAACATGAGAGCGGTCGGCCGACGATCTTCTTTGACGGGTCGTCAATCGGCCGACCGCTCGACCTTGCTCGTCGCCCGGTCGGCGGCACGGTGCGCGTCCCGTGCCGCGCGTCCGGCGTCCTTCACGGCCTTCGCGGCCTCGGCCGCCGCGTCCCTCGTGGCGCGCCTGTTCTCCTTCGCCTCCGTCAGCTGCCGCTCCAGCTCGGCGACGCGCTCGTCCGCCGTGGCGACCTCGGCCTCCGCCGCGCCGCGTTCCTCCTCGGCCGCGCTGAGCGCTTCGTCGCGGGCGCGGGCCTCCGCGACGGCGGCCTCGGCCTCCCGCCGCTCCCGCTCGCGCCGCTCGGCCTCCGCCCTGCTCGCGCGCTTCGCGCCGGACTTCGAGGGCTCGACGCCCGGGGGCGTCGAGGTCGTCGCGGGCCCTGCGGCCCCCGACCGGCGTCCTTTCGCCTCGGGAAGGACCTCGCCGAATCCGACCGGCGCCTCGGGTGCCTTGACGAGCCTGCCGGCCGCCCACCGCTCGGCGACGTCGGAGCCGGCGAGGACGGCGTGGAAGATCTGCTCGACGTCGTGGAGGACCGCGTCGCTCACCGGCTGTCCGGCCTCCCGCGCCCGTCCGGCCGCCTCGCGGGCCAGCGCGGCGACCACCTTGTGCCGCTGTCCGCTCGCGTCCCGCATCTTCGCGGGGTCGAGCGTGCGATGGGCCTCCCGCAGGGCCTCACCGAGCGCGAGCAGGCGATCGACGTCCCCCGGCCGTTCCCGTACGAAGAGGTTCGACACCCACGCCGCCGTCGTGGGGCGCCGGAGCCCCGACACCGCCTTCACGGCCTGCGCGTCCCCCGCCGCGCGTGCCTCGACGACGTACGCGTCGCGGGCGGCGGTGAAATCCTCGGGCCGCAGCCCGTACAACTCCTCGATGACCTGCTCGACGTCCACGCCTCCACTATCCGACCTCGGGCGCCGATCACCGCGCAGGACGTGCCCGGCCCCGGGGAACGGCGGAGGGCGCCACGGCAGGCCGCGTCGGTACGGGCACGCATGAGACGCCCGGACGTGGGCAACCGCGCGAGTGTCAAGGGCGCGCCCCCGGAACGGGGCATCGCCCCCCGTTCCCTCGGAGGTGACGTCATGGTCCCGCTCCTGCTGGTACTGCTGTTGATTCTCGTCCTGTTCGGAGCCGGTTTCGCCGCGGAGGTGCTCTGGTACATAGCCATCGCCGTGCTGGTGCTCTGGGTGCTGGGCTTCTTCATGCGCGCGGGCAGCTCGCGCTGGTATCGCTGGTGACGGACGGGAAGGGGCGGGCTCCGAGCGGAGCCGCGCCTCGTCGTCGGCGCACCGCGCCGTGACGAACGGGGCCGGGGCGAGAGCGCCCCGGCCCCGTCGGCCTGACGTTACGGCGCCATCTCGTACGTGCCCGAGAGGGCCTCGACGCGCTGCCACACCCGGCCCGAGCGGGCCTCGTCGACGACCGGGCGCCGTACCGCTCCCAGCGCCCAGAGCTGCTGCTGTTCGGTGGCGGAGTCCTTGCCGTGCAGCTCGACGGCGTGGGCGGAGAAGTCCCGGACGAGGACGGCGAAGAGTTCGTCGAGGACGTCCTCGTCGAGGCCCGTCAGGCGCGCCTGCTCCAGGACCAGCTGACCGTGGACGACGAGCGCGAACAGCTGGCCGACGGCGAGGAGCAGGTCGAGGTCGCGGCTCTGCTGCTCGTCGGGCGCGGCGGTGAGCACGAACTCGCACAGCGCGTCCGCCTGCTCGCGGAAGCGGGCCACGTTCGCCACACCGGCGTACGCGTCGTACGCGGCCCGCCAGTCGTGGAAGCGGACGGAACCCAGGCCGCGGGCCGGACCCTGCCGGAAGAGGAAGGTGTCGTCGGCGGCGTCCAGACGGGTCGGTACGGGCTCGTACGCGGCCGGGTCCAGCAGGTGGTTGCGCATGAACTTGAGGATGAGCGCCAGGTTGACGTGGACAGTGCCCTCCAGCTTCGGCAGGCCCCGGATCTCGACGGCCGCCTGGGCGAAGTAGTTGTCCTTCTCGAAGCCCTTGGCGGCGATGACGTCCCACATCAGGTCGATGACCTTCTCGCCCTCCGTGGTCACCTTCATCTTCGTCATCGGGTTGAAGAGGAGGTAGCGGCGGTCGTCGGGTCCCGCGGTGCGGAAGTAGTCGACGGCGCGGTCGCTGAACAGCTTCATGCCGACGAGACGGACGTACGCGTCGGTCAGCTCGCGGCGCACGTGCGGGAAGGCGGTGACGGGCCGGCCGTAGAGGATGCGGTTGTGGGCGTGGGTGACGGCCTCGTACATCGCGTGCTCGCAGATGCCGATGGAGGCGGTGCAGAGGTTGAACTTGCCGACGTTGACGGTGTTGAGGGCGGCGTCGAAGGCGGCGCGGCCGGTGTGCAGGACGTCCTCGGGGGCGACGGGGTAGTCCTCCAGGCGGAACTCGCTGACGTACTTCGAGGAGTCCACGACGTTCTTGACCAGGTGGTACGCCGGACGGCGGCTGTCGGCGGCGAAGAAGACGTAGCCGTCGGGGCCCTCGACGTCGGTGCGGCGGCCGAAGACGGACACGAGCCCTGCCGCGTTGCCGTTGCCGATGTAGTACTTGGATCCGGTGGCCCGGAAGCCGCCCTCGCCGTCGGGGGTGAGGAGCATGTCGGTGGAGTAGATGTCGGCGCCGTGGGACTTCTCGGAGAGGCCGAAGGCGAACACCTGCCCCTCGGAGAGGAGTTCGGCGGCACGGGCACGTGCGGTGGCGTTGTCGCTCTGCCAGACCGGGCCGAGGCCGAGGATGGTGACCTGCCAGGCGTACCAGTAGTCGAGCCCGTAGAAGCCGAGGATCTCGTTGAGGGCCGCGATGCGGGCGGTGTCCCAGCGCTTGTCGCCCTGTCCCTCGGCGGCGTCGGCGGAGGGCGTCAGGAAGGTCTCGAACAGCCCTTCCTTGGCGGAGAAGGCCAGGAAGTCCGCCAGCCAGGCCCGGGTGCGGTAGTCCTCGATCAGACGGCGCTTGCCGCGCTGCTCGAACCAGTCGACGGTGGCGCGCAGCAGTCGGCGGGTCTCGGGATCGAAGTGTGCCGGGTCGTAGGTGTGCGGGTTGAACAGCAGCGAGTCGGCCATGTGCTCCGTCTTTCGGTCCGATGGGGTGCGGTGGTCGTGGTGGCGCGGGTGGGCGTGGCGGGGTGGGGCGGTCAGCGCTCGGCGGCGAGCCGGTGGAGCGTGGCGAGGACGTCGTCGAGCCACGCGAGCGTCATCCGCTCGTACGCGATGCCGCCGCGCAGCACGACGTGCTGGAGCTCCCGGCCCGCGTCGAGGGCGCCGGAGGCCGCGGGGGCCCGTCCGTCCGGGAAGTCCCGTTCCTCGCCGGCGAGGTAGTGGGCGAGGCGCTCGGTGTGCGCGCGCCGGTGCCGTTCCACTTCGGGGATCAGCGCGGCCGGGTCGTCGAAGGCCGCGCCCCGGATCTTCACGGCGAGGTCGTGCCGGATGCTCTCGGGTTCGATGGGCTCGTGGAGCCAGCTGGACAGCACCGCCTGCCCGAGGTCCGCGACGGTGTACTCCTTCTTGTCCGGGCGGCCCTGCTGCGGAACGTCCCGGACGTCGACCCAGCCGTCGCTCTCCATCCGCTTGAGCACCCGGTAGATCTGCTGGTGGCTGGCGGTCCAGAAGTAGCCGATGGACCGCTCGAAGCGCCGGGCCAGCTCGTAGCCGGAACCGGGCTTCTCCAGCAGGGACACAAGAATCGCGTGTTCGATCGCCACACCCGGAATCTTTCTATGCAACTCGTTGCATAGGCAAGCGCGACCGCGCGGGTGAGACGCGGCTCACCCGCCCGGCACGGCACGGGACGCCTCGTGGCGGCTGCCGGCCGGCGCCGCGCACGGCGGGTCGTCCGGTCGACGCGGGTCAGCGGCGTTCGGTGGCCTTGTCGAGCTCCTCGTCGAGGGCCATGGCCGCGGTGATCAGCGAGAGATGGGTGAACGCCTGCGGGAAGTTGCCGAGTTGCTCACCCGTCGGGCCGATCTCCTCGGCGAAGAGCCCCACGTGGTTGGCGTAGGTCAGCATCTTGTCCATCGCGAAGCGGGCCTGTTCGAGGCGGCCCGCCCGGGCCAGGGCCTCGACGTACAGGAAGCTGCAGAGCGAGAAGGTGCCCTCGGCTCCCCGGAGGCCGTCGGGGGACGCCTCGGGGTTGTAGCGGTAGACCAGGCTGTCGGTGACGAGCTCGCGGTCCATGGCGTCCAGTGTCGACAGCCACGAGGACGCCCTCGGGGAGATGAATCCGACCACCGGCATGAGCAGCAGCGACGCGTCGAGCACCTCGCTGTCGTAGTGCTGGACGAACGCCTCGATCCGGGGGTTCCAGCCGCGATCCATCACCTGGACGAGGATCGCGTCGCGCTGCTCGGTCCAGCGGGCGAGGTCGGCGGGGCGGGCGTACTGGGTGGCGAGCCGAATGCCGCGGTCGAGGGCGACCCAGCACATCACCCGGCTGAACGTGAAGTGCTTGCGGCCGCCACGGGTCTCCCAGATCCCCTCGTCGGGACGGTCCCAGTTGTCGGCGAGCCAGTCCAGGAGCGCGGAGAACCCCTTCCACGCCTCCCAGCCCGCTACCTCGGCCAGGTCCGCGGAGTGGGTCATGGCGTAGGCGAACTCGCCGTAGATGTCGAGCTGCAGCTGGTCGACCGCTCCGTTCCCCGCCCGCACGGGAGCGGAGTCGCGGTAGCCGGACAGGTGCCCCAGGATCTCCTCGGACAGGTGGGGATCGCCGTCGATCCGGTACATGATCTGCATCGGCTCGCCCCCGGCGGGGCGCGGCGTGCGGAAGCGCGCGCCGAGCCAGAGCCGGAAGGCGTCGGCCTCCTCGAAGTAGCCGAGGTCGAGCAGCACGCGCATGGAGAGGGACGCGTCGCGGATCCAGGTGTAGCGGTAGTCCCAGTTCCGCTCGCCGCCGATCTGTTCCGGCAGGCCCATGGTGGCGGCGGCGACGGGCGCGCCGGTCGGGGCGTAGATGAGCAGTTTGAGGGTGATGGCCGAGCGGTTGACCATGTGCTGCCAGCGGCCCCGGTAGCGACAGCGGCTGATCCAGTCGTGCCAGAAGACGCGTGTCTCCTCCATGGCCGCTTCCATGGCCTGTTCCGTGACGGGCTCGGGGGCGGCTCCCGGGGCGGAGGTCTCCAGGAGGATCCCGGCCATCTGCCCCTGCCGGAGGGTGACCGTGGCGTGGACGTCCTGGCCGTCGGCCTCCAGGGGGACGGTGCTCCGCAGATGTACGTCGATGTCGGAGCCGTGGAAGGTGGCGACGTCGCCGTCGAGGGTGAGGGTGTGCCGGGCGCGTCCGTAGTCGAAGCGGGGCCGGCACTGTACGTCGAAGGTGAGGCTTCCGCGCACCACTCGCATCGCCCGCACGATGCGGTGCTGATGGGTGGGGACGTCGGGCCGGTCGTTCACCGGCATGAAGTCGACCACCTCGCCCACGCCCTCGGGGGTGAGGAACCGGGTGATGAGGATGGCCGTGTCGGGCAGGTAGAGCTGGCGGACGGTCACGTCGTCGGAGGTGGGGGCGATCGTGAAGTGGCCGCCGCGCTCCTGGTCGAGCAGGGAGGCGAAGATGCTCGGCGAGTCGAAGCGGGGCGCGCAGAACCAGTCGACCGCACCCTCGGCGGAGACCAGGGCCGCGCTCTGCAGGTCACCGATCAGTCCGTGTTCCGCGATCGGAGGGTAACCGGGCAAGAGGTCCTCGATTCTCCCGCGGCTCCGGGCCTTCGGCGTCACTGCTCGTGTCCACGGAACCCGCCGGTCGCCGCCCCGGCAATCGCGGAGGGCCGACCGGGCGAACGACACGGCCGCGGCTGTGGACGCGCACCGCCTTCCCGCCGATCCGACCAGTCGGTATGTTGCTCGCGACCGCCGAGCACCCCTGGAGGACGCCATGACCGATCCCGAGCCGGCCCGTTCGCCCGATCCCACCCCCGCACCCGCGCCCCAGGTCTCGGCCTCGGCCTCCGTCCTGGTCGAAGGGCACTGCGACCCGCGGTTCACCGCCGTACGGGACGCCTTCGAGGCCAACTTCCGCACGAGGGAGGAGCTCGGGGCCGCCGTGGCCGTCCAGGTGCGCGGCGAGACCGTGGTCGACCTGTGGGGCGGCTGGGCCGACGGAGCCCGTACGCGCCGCTGGGAGCACGACACCGTGGTCAACGTCTGGTCCACGACCAAGGGCGTCACCGCGCTCTGCGCGCACCTCCTGGCGGACCGCGGACTCCTCGACCTGGACGCGCCGGTCGCCTCCTACTGGCCCGAGTTCGCGGCGGCGGGCAAGGAGCGGATCCCCGTGCGCCATCTCCTCTCGCACCGCGCGGGGCTGTCCGGTCCGCGCGAGCCTCTCACGCTCGACGAGTTCTACGACTGGGAGACGACGACGGCCCGGCTCGCGGCGACGGAGCCGTGGTGGGAGCCCGGCACCCGCTCCGGCTACCACGCCATGACGTACGGCTTTCTGGTCGGCGAGGTGATCCGGCGCATCACGGGACGGCTGACCGGCGACTTCCTCCGCGAGGAGATCACCGGACCGCTCGGTGTCGACTTCACCATCGGCCTCCCCGAGAAGGAGGCGGCCCGGGCGGCCGAGCTCGTGCACCCGCGGACCTCCTCCGCGAGCGAACAGGCGGCGATCTTCGCCCAGTTGGAGCCCGCCGCGCAGGCCGCCCTGGCCAACCCGCTCGTCGGCGCCGCCCAGGCCAACAGCCCCGAGTGGCGTGCGGCCGAGCTGCCCGCGGCCAACGGCCACGGAACGGCCCGAGCCGTCGCCGAGCTGTACGGCGTCTTCGCCGGGCGCGGCCGGTCCGGCAAGCACCGGATCCTGTCCGCAGCGGCCGCCGAACGCGCCCGCGAGGGGCAGGGCTCCTGCCGGGACCTGGTTCTCGGCGCGGGATTCGCCCACGACACGGAGTGCGGTCTCGGGCTCTGGCTCAGCGGCGCCAACGGCTCCTACGGACCCAACCCCCGGGCCTTCGGCCACGACGGCTTCGGCGGCTCCTGCGGCCTCGCGGACCCGGAGGCGGGGGTCTCCCTGGGATACGTCATGAACCGTATGGGACCGAACATCGCCGACGACCCCCGCAAGATGGCGCTGGTCGAGGCGGTGTACGCGTCGCTCTAGGGTCGATACCGCCCCCTCGGGCCCTCGCCACGACGGGAACCGGACACCCGGCCGGCCCGGACGGAGGGGAACGATTACGGCATTGAGGGGCGTCCGCACCTGTACCACAGGCCCGCGGCCGCCCTCCCCTCCGCTTCGGCCGGGAACGCTCACCCTCGCGGACCGCCTGGCGGTCGCGGCCGGATCTGTGCGTCCGCTACCGCCGCGGCGAAGGGCGGGGGCAGGCCGGCGGCCGCGCCGACGGCACCGGCGCCCGCCGCCCGGGATCCAGGGCGCCGCCCTGGTTGAACTGGAGAAACGGTATCCCTCCCTCCGCTTTCCCCACGTCGCAGCTCACCAGCAACTCCACCCCCAATGAGCTCTCCTGAAAAGACGTCAGCAAATCGCCGCAAGCGTTTGCGCACCCCTCCCCCACCCACCCGCCGCGGCGATCCGTCGAGGCCCACGCGGCACCGGCGGGCCTTTGGACCACCTGAACGCGCGTAGATCGGCCGAAAGGCGTTCTTGCCGCCGAGGCCGTCCGGATTCGAGGATTCCCCCTGTCGAGATTGACAGGTCCATGCCGGAGAGATCCTCCGGTCCGGACCCGCCGCTCGGCGAAAGGGATCGCCCACCCAGCGACTCCCCCCACTCCCCCACCGGAGGATCCTGTGAACCTCAAGCGCCTGTCCCCCCTCGGCGGCGTCGCCAAGGGCGCACGGCTCGTCGCCGTGGCCTCCGCGCTGCTCGCCGCCTCAGCGCTTGCCGTCCCCACCTCGTCCGCGGCCACCACCGACACCGGCCGCGCGACCGCCGCCCAACTCGCCGTCGCCGACCAGGCCGTACGCGGAGCCGACGTGCCGGGCACCGCCTGGTACACCGACCAGGCGACCGGGAAGATCGTCGTCACGGCCGACTCCACCGTCTCCGCCGCCGAGATCGCCACGATCAAGCAGGCGGCCGGTGACCGCGCCGGCGCCCTGGAGATCAAGCGGACTCCCGGTACGTTCAGCAAGCTCATCGCCGGCGGCCAGGCCATCTACGCCGGCGGAGGACGCTGCTCGCTCGGCTTCAACGTGCGCAGCGGCTCGACCTACTACGCGCTGACCGCCGGCCACTGCACCAACATCGGCAGCACCTGGTACACCAACTCGGCCAACACCACGGTGCTCGGCACCCGCGCGGGCTCCAGCTTCCCGACCAACGACTACGGCATCATCCGCCACTCCAACGCCTCGGCGGCCGACGGCCGGGTCTACCTCTACAACGGCAGCTACCGCGACATCACCGGCGCGGGCAACGCCTCCGTGGGCCAGTCGGTGCAGCGCAGCGGCAGCACCACCGGTCTGCACGGTGGCACGGTCACCGGTCTCAACGCGACCGTCAACTACGGCGGTGGCGACATCGTCTACGGCCTGATCCAGACCAACGTCTGCGCCGAGCCGGGTGACAGCGGCGGCGCGCTCTTCTCCGGCACCACCGCGCTGGGTCTCACCTCCGGCGGCAGCGGCAACTGCTCCAGCGGCGGAACCACGTTCTTCCAGCCGGTGACGGAGGCGCTGAGCGCGTACGGCGTGAGCGTCTTCTAGCCGGCCGCCGGGGGTCCGCGAACGCGGCGGCCTCCGTGGATCCCTCGCTCGGCACCCTGGCCGGCGGTCCCCTCCGGGGCCGCCGGTCTCGCCGTGCGCCGGGCATCACCCCTGCGGCGGAGGGCGGTTCGGGCGCGGGACCGTGACGGAGGCCGGTTCAGGCGCGGGACCGTGACGGAGGGCGGTTCGGGCGACGGACCGTGACGGAGGCCGGTTCAGGCGCGGGATCGTGGCGGTCGCGGGCCCGCGACGGCCTCGGCGAGCAGCCGGCGGCCCGCCGGGGCGGCGAGGATGCCGCGCAGGGCCGTGTCGCGGACAGCTCGGGCGGGGGCCGCGCGCAGGGTCCACGCGCGCGTGGCGAGATCGGTGCGGGCCAGCACGCTCAAGGCGTCGGCACGGCGGGCGCGGTGCCAGGCCGTGAGCGCGTCGGGGCCGCCCCCACGGGCGGTGGCGCCCGGCAGGACGGCCGCGAGAGAGACGGCGTCCCGCAGACCGAGGTTGAGTCCCTGCCCGCCGATCGGGCTGCACACGTGGGCGGCGTCACCGATCAGCACCACCCGCCGGTCGGTGTGGTGCGCGGCGAGGCGCCGCTGGGTCCGGAACGTGCTCGTCCAGCGGCATTCGCGGACGGTCGCCCTCCAGCCCCTGGCCGCCGCCTCGGCGGCCAGGCCCGCGGGGCCGTCCGCACCTCCCCGGGCGGGGCCGTGCGGCAGGTGCAGCACCACGCGGGCCCAGCCGTCGAGATGCATCGGGAGCACCACGAGCAGGCCGCGCGGTCCGCCGACCATGTGGACGCGCGTCGGGTCCAGAGAGGGGTCCTCGACCCGCAGGTCCGCGAGCTGCCACAGGCCCGCGTAGGTCCGGCCGCGAAACGCCGTGCCGGCCAGGGCGCGCAGCGTGCTCGACGCGCCGTCGGCCGCCACCACCCAGCGGGCCCGTAGCGGGTCCAGGGCGTCCGCCCGTACGGTCACGCCGTCGGCGTCCTCGTCGATCGAGCGGACGGGCACCGAGCGGTGGACACGGACACCCGCGCGCTCGGCCTCAGCGGCGAGCAGCCCCTCGGTCGCGCACTGCGGGACCGTCAGGATGTACGGGTACGGGGACGGCAGCCCCGACAGGTCGAAGCCCCCGAGCCTGCGCCCCCGCGCCCACATGTCCACCGTGTCCACGCGCCGGCCGAGCGGCTGGAGCGCGTCGGCCAGACCGCTGGGGGCCAGGGCCTCCAGCGTCCGTGCGTGCAGGTCCGTCGCGCGGGACTCGGTGACGGGGCCGGGACGGCGTTCCAGCACCACGACCCCGAGCCCCGCCCGCGCGAGCAGCAGGGCAGCGCTCAGGCCGACCGGCCCCGCCCCCACGACCGCCACATCCGTGTCGACCCCCATGTCCGGAACTGTAGCCGGGACCGGCGCGTCGCATCACTCCGTATTCGGGCCCGTGGAGCCGCCCACGAGCGCGTCCGTCAGGGCGACGAGGCGGCCGCGGGCGGCCGTGTCGTACGCCTGCTCGTGGGCGCGGGCGTCCGTGAAGCGGTCGAAGTAGCGGCCGGTGGTGTGTGCCAGCTCGGGGTCGACGACGAGCCGTACCGTCGGGCGCACCCCTTCCTCGATGCCGGTCACGGGCGTGAGGCCGTACTCGCGCACTCCACGGGTGTCCATGAGATGGGCGGGGTGGAGGGTGTTGACGGTGACTCCGGTGCCGTCGAGCTCGGCCGCCAGCTCGAAGGTCGCCATGATCATCGCCAGCTTGCTGCGGCAGTAGGCCCGCAGTCCTTCGTACCCCTCCTCGAACATGACGTCGTCGAAGTCGATGGGCTCCTGCCCGATGGAGGCGACGTTGACGACGCGGGCCGGTGCCGAGGCAGTGAGCAGGGGCAGGAGCGCCCGGGTGAGGGCATGGGGCGCCAAGTGGTTGACCGCGAAGCGCAGTTCGTGTCCCTGCGCGCTGACCTCCCGCCGGAGCGGCTCGGCGCCGCCACCGGCGACCGCGTTGTTCACGAGCGCGTCGAGCCGCGGCTCGGCTGCCAGTATCCGGTCGGTCATCGTCCGGACCTGGTCCAGGTCCGCGAGGTCGGCGAGGTAGGTCCGGACGGTGGCGCGCGGGACGGCGGACCGGACCTCCCCGGCCACCGCCGCGAGCCGGGCGGGGTCCCTGCCGTGGAGCAGGACGGCATGTCCCTTGGCGGCGAGATCCAGCGCGATCCCTCGGCCCAGGCCCTGGGTCGCGCCGGTGATCAGAACAGTGGGTGCGGTACGTGGGTTCATGGCGACCACCCTGGACGCGCCCGGGGCACCCTGGGGAGCGGGAGCTGATCCTGGTGTTGTCACCACCAGCCGCGACACGTGACCGTGCCGCGGCCGGTCGGGAGGGGCGCTCCTCACCCACTCGGCGGTCCCGCCGCCTTCCTCGGCGGACGCCGGGCCGCCGTCCGCCGGCCGGCGCTCCCCTCAGGACCCCGGCCGGAAGACTCGCAAGTCCCGCACCTCGTAGGAGAGTTCCGTCGCGTCGGCGTCGGGCGCGGGATGGTAGCGGCCGGCGCAGACCGAGAGGTTGACGATCAGATAGGCGTGCCACGACCGGCCGACGCCCCGTCCGTCGGAGAAGACCTGGACGCCGTCGACCCACCACACCACCGACCGGGCGCCGAACTGGGTGCGCAGCCGCACCCAGCCGCCGGGCCGGATGCCGGGGTCCTGGTAGTAGAGGTGTCCGCCTCGGACCCGGTTCGACAATTCCAGGAGATCCGGGTTGTCGGGGTGGTACTCGAAGACGTCGATCTCCTGGCCGCCGTCCCGCCAGGTCCAGATCGCCGGCCAGGCGCCGTTGCCCTCGGGGAGCCGGACGCGCGCCTCCAGGATGTCACCGGCGCGGACCTCGAAGCCCTCGGGGCTGCCCTCCGTCGTCAGGAGCCCCGCGTCCCACAGGCCGTCGCGGCGCCGGGTCGCCCGGAAGACGCCCGAGCGGCTGTAGGCGGGGTCCGCCACCAGGTGGTCCAGCTTGTTGTCACGCGGGTTCACGGGGCCGCCGTCGGGATAGGCCCAGGATCGGCCCGCCGTCCACTGTTCCGTCGAGGTGAAGTCGGCGGTGAAGACGGGTTCGGCGGCCGGAGGCGGTGTCGGCATGGTGGCTCCCTGTCGTGCGGCGGTGCATGCGTCCTCCGGGAATCTGCCCGCGCGCACCCCCGATATCCGGAACACCTCACTCACTGTCGTGAAGTCGTCACACGCGGCGAGGGGTGGTCGCCCACGGGGTCCCACCCGGTGGCACGACGTGGTGTACGAAGTGTCTGTGAACGAAACGATCCAGACCTCGACCGTCCGCGTCTTCATAGCGCTCGCACCGCCCGACGAGGCGAAGGACGAACTGGCCGAGGCGCTGCGCCCCGCCTACGACGCGTACCCGGCCATGCGGTGGAACCGCATCGAGGACTGGCACATCACCCTGGCGTTCCTCGGCGAGGTGTCGACCGCGGCGATCCCGCTCCTGAGGGAGCCGCTGGCCCGCCTCGCGGCGGCGCGTCCGCCCCTGCGCCTGGCGCTGCGCGGCGCGGGATGCTTCGACGAACGGGTGCTGTGGAGCGGGATCGACGGCGACGTCGAGGGACTGCACCTGCTCGCCGCCGACGTCCGTGCCGTCGTCAAGGAATGCGGCATCCCCTTCGAGGACCGGCCGCTGCGCCCCCATCTGACGCTGGCCCGCTCCCGCCGGGACGACACCGTCGGCGTGGTGCGGGTGGCCTCCGGACTCACCGGCTTCACCGGCCGTCCCTGGCACGCCGAGCGCCTGCACCTGGTCGGCAGCAACTTCGGCCGCGGCCCTGGGCCGATCCGCTACCGGGACGTCGAGGCGTGGCGCTTCGGCGGCGACCGGTGACCCCTCGCGAGAGGACGCGACCCCGTCGGTAGGGTTCGCTTGATCGACGGCCGGGGCGCACGCGCCCCCGGGAAGGGGTGGGGCATGAGCGACACGGCTCGCGACAGCGGTTCCTGGGACATCGACGACACGGAGGGCGGGGTGCTGGCGGCCCGCTGGTGGCAGTGGGCGCTGTCGGCCCCCGACGACGTCAGCCCGGTCGCCGACAGGACCGGTCGGCACGCGGCCTGGCGGCAGCCGGAGGACCTGTGGTTCCTGGCGGGCACCTACGGTGGCCGCGTGGTGCGCACCTGTGACGTGCCCTCCGACCGCCCGCTGTTCTTTCCCGTACTCAACATCCACCACACGAAGCACCACTCGCGGAAGCCGCTGACCCTGGACGTGGCGGAGGCGAAGGCCTTCCTCAACGGGGTGCCGCTTCCGCTGAGGGAGTTCACCGCGCCGCTGTTCCGAGTGGGCCTGCGGATGCATCTCGCGTGGGGCATATGGGCGGGCATCGCCCCTCTGACGCCGGGGCAGTACGTCCTGGAGATCCAGGGCAACACGACCGGCGGCTTCTGGATCGACACGACGTACCACCTCACCGCCGTACGCGGTTACTGAGGTCCAACTCGCGCTTCCGCAGGGGCTGACGACCGGAGGACCGCTGCGGGCGTCCCTGAGGGCACGCGCCGTCCACGAGGGGGCGGGCCGACCGCCGTGGCTCAGGTGTTGGCGGCGCCACGGTGCAGGACGCCGCCTTGTGGAAGCAGGTATCCGATGTCACGCGTCTGCGGCATCTTTCCCGCCAGCGTCGACGCGTCGGTGCATCCGGAGACCGCGAAACCGATGACCCCCAGGCTGAAGGGAACGCTCGTGAAGACTTCGGCCCCGATGGCGGCCAGCCATTCGTCCATCACCTCGGACCTGAAGAACGGCCGACCGTCCCAGTAGGCGATGCCCGCTTTGTCCAGTGCGCCGAGGGGGACGTAGAAGTCCAGCCAGTCGCTACTCCCATCGCCTCCGCGGATCGCCGTACAGCCGCAGGCGACCAGTTGCCCCGTCGGTAGGCGGACCTGGCCGTGGAGGTGCCCGAACTCCGCCAGCGATCCGACAGTGCACGGCACGGGATCCTGCTCCTCCGGTTCACGGTCTCTCCGCCCGAAGCACCCGTGGACGTCCGCGGCGGACCACAGAGCGCTGAGGACGGCTTGAATCCGGGCATCATCACTCGAACCGACCTCCAGGGCCAGCTCGTAGTAGCCGTCGGACCAGTTGGTCTGGTCCCGGAAGGCGGCAGGACTCGTCATGGCGTGATCATGCGGCAAAGCCCTCCCGCGATGCCACCCGTGTTCCACGCACGGCCGCGCCGATCGAACGGCCTCTCCAGGCCGGCCGACCTCACCGCGGGACGGCCACCGACCGCGCCTGCGATCAGCGCAGGCGGGAAAGTCGCGACAGGGCCTCGTCGCGGACCTCCGGGTCGGCGTCCGACGTCAGCGTGCGGAGTTGCGTGATCAGCTCGACGCCGTCCTCGCCGGTCGCCCAGCGTGGGTCGCAGTCGAGTTCCGCGGCGAGCTGATCCGCCGTCCCTTCGTCGGACGCCACCGCCCGGGCCGCGAGCACGGCACGCAGGCCGGCCAGATCCCTCCGAGCCAGCAGAGCCGCGGCTGTGGCGGAGGTCACTCCGGTGTCCTGAGCGTCCAGGAGGAGCCGGTGCAGGACGCCGGCAACGATCTCGATCCGAGGCGCCGCCGCGAGCCGTCGCCCCGCGGCCGCCCTGATGTGCCAGGCCGGCGCGTCGGCTTCGGCGATCGCGTGGCGGAGTCCTTGCTCCCTGAGGTCTTTCACGGCACCAGGCTCCCAGCCGGACATCCCCGTCGAGCCGCGTCGAGACGACACCGCGGCGGTCCATCGGTGAGAACGGTCCACCCTCACGACACAGGACAGTACGCCACTACGATGCCGACCCGGGCAGGGCGTGTACCACAAGTCCCGCCCGCCCCGCCTGGTACGCCTCCTGATGTCAGCGGTCCAGTTTCCCGTGGGCGGTCTCCGGCAGCCGGAGGTAGACCGCCGAGGAGACCAGGCACAGGGCGGCCACGTACCAGGGGAAAAGGCCGGGCCGGTCCAGCTCCTTGAAGAGGGTTCCGACGTACGGTGCCGTCCCGCCGAAGACCGCGACCGTCAGCGAGTACGGGAAGCCGATCCCCGCGGCCCGCACACGGGCGGGGAACATCTCGGCGTTCACCGCCGCCGAGATCGAGGTGAAGCCCGTCAGCAGCACCATGCCCGCGCACTGCACCAGCAGGAGGTTGAGGAACGAGCCGTCGAGGGCGCGCAGCAGCGGCACGCCGAGCGCCGCGAACCCGAGCCCGAAGAAGAGCAGGGACGGCTTGCGTCCGAAGCGGTCGGAGAGCAGCCCTCCGACCGGTTGCAGCAGGGCGAAGAGCGCGAGGGACAGCGTCCCGGCGAGCAGCGCGTCCGCCTTGTCGATGCCGGTGTTGAGCTCCGCGTACGTCGGCAGGTACGAGGTCCAGGTGTAGTACGCGAGGGTGCCGCCGGCCGTGATGCCGCCGATGAGCAGCGAGGCACGGGGGTGGTGGCGCAGGGCGTCGAGGAGCCCGGGCCGCGGGGCGTCGCGCAGCGCGGCGCTCCGGGTCTCCTCGGCGCCCCGGCGGATCCAGAAGCCGGCGAGGCTGAGCACCGCGCCGAGCAGGAACGGGATCCGCCACCCCCAGCCGTTCATCCGCTCCTCCCCGAGCACGCCGACGAGCAGGGCGGCCGTACCGGAGGCGGCGAGCTGTCCGGCGGAGGTGGAGACGTACTGGAAGGACGAGAAGAGGCCGCGCCGCCCGGGCCCGGCCGACTCGACGAGGAACGTGGTGGAGGCCGCGAACTCCCCTCCCACCGACAGCCCTTGCAGGAGCCGGGCGACGACGAGCACGATCGGGGCGAGGACGCCGGCGGCGGCGTATGTCGGGGTCAGGCCGACCAGGAGACTGCTGCCGCCCATCAGCAGGATGGTGGCGGTGAGCGCGGCCCTCCGGCCGCGCCGGTCCGCGACCGCGCCCATGAGGAGTCCGCCGACCGGGCGCATGAAGAAGCCGACGGCGAAGACGGCGAAGGTGGACAGGAGCGGGACCAGGGAGTTCCCCGAGCCTTGGGGAAAGATCTGATGCGCGATGTACGCGGCCAGGAAGGTGTACGCGTACCAGTCGTACCACTCGACCGCGTTGCCGACGGAGGCCGCCAGCAACTGCCGTAACGGCCGCCGGGGCGGGAGCGGCGGGCCGGCGGGGGCGGAGGGGGCGTCGAGGCTCGTCGGCGGCGTGTCTGTCATGATCACGGCCTGCCCCGGCCCGGGCGTCGGTACGCCTCCTCCCGCGCCGCCGGCGCCTCGGGGTCAGTCGACGGGCCAGGTGTGTGCCGGAGCGTTCAAGTGCATGTACTCGATGTACTGCTGGGTCATCCGGCGCAGCGCCTGGTGCCGGCCGGCATGGTCGATGTCGTGGATGTGGTGGAACATCTCGGACTGCCACACCGCGCCGTTGCGGCCGGTGACGCAGCGCTGCTCGATGACCCCGAGCAGCGGCTCCCGCCGCGCGGCCTCCATGCCCATGCGTTCCAGACCGCGGTCCGCCATCGGCAGCAGGCGCCGCAGCACCAGCTCGGTCACCGGAACCTCGCCCATGCCGGGCCAGTAGACATGGGCGTCGATGCCGTGGCGCGCGGCGGCATGCAGGTTGTCCTCAGCGGCCGAGAACGACATCCGCGACCAGACGGGCCGGTCCTCGTCGACGAGGGACCGGATCAGCCCGTAGTAGAAGGCCCCGTTCGCCAGCACGTCGGCCACCGTGGGCCCCGCGGGCAGCACCCGGTTCTCCACCCGCAGGTGCGGGACGCCGTCGACCACGGCGTAGACGGGGCGGTTCCAGCGGTAGACGGTCCCGTTGTGCAGGGTGAGCTCGGCCAGTCCCGGGGTCCGGCCGGCTGCGAGCGTCTCCGCCGGGTCCTCGTCGTCGCAGACCGGCAGCAGCGCCGGGAAGTAGCGGGCGTTCTCCTCGAAGAGGTCGAAGACGGAGGTGATCCACCTCTCGCCGAACCAGACCCGCGGCCGCACTCCCTGGACCTTCAGTTCGTCGGGCCGGGTGTCGGTCGCCTGCTCGAAGAGCGGGATGCGCGTCTCACGCCACAGCTCCTTGGAGAACAGGAACGGGGAGTTCGCCGCCAGGGCCACCTGCACCCCCGCCACGGCCTGCGCCGCGTTCCAGTACTCGGCGAACTCGTCCGGCGAGACCTGGAGGTGGAACTGGGTGCTGGTGCACGCCGCCTCCGGGGTGATCGTCTCCGCACGGGTCCGCAGCCGCTCCACGCCGTCCACCGCGATCATCAGGTCCTCGCCCCGCGCGGCGAAGATCTGCTCGTTCAGCAGGTGGTACCGCGGGTCCCCGGACAACGAGTCCGGGCCGGCGTCCTCCAGCTCCAGCGTCGGCAGGATGCCGATCATGACCAGATGGGCACCGATCCCCGCGGCTTTCGCCTCGGCGTGGTTGAGCGCCTCGCGGATCTCCTGCTCCCAGGAGTCGGGACCGTCCGCGACCAGCCGCCGCGGCTCGATGTTGATCTCCAGGTTGAACCGGCCCAACTCGGTCGACCAGGTCGGATCCGCGATCGCCTCCAGGACCTCCGTGCTGCGCATGGCCGGCTCGGCGGCGGCGTCCACGAGGTTCAGTTCGAGTTCCAGGCCGACCTGGGGCCGCTCGAAGTCGAACCGCGACTCCCGCAGCATCGTCGCGAAGACGTCGAGGCACGAGTGCACCTTGTTGCGGAACCGGCGACGGTCTTCACGGGTGAACTCCAGCGCCGGGACATCACGTCCCATCGGTCCCTCCCGAGTCTCGTCGGCACGGACCCCCACCTTCAGCGTCCCACTCCCGGGGCCGCCCAACCACCGAAGCCGACGGCGGTGGGCGCCGAAAGGTCCGCGACCTCCCTCGCCGACGCCCGGGTACGACGGTGACCTGGGGGTTTCCCTGTGCGGTCACACGAGGGGGTTTCCCCGGTGTGGTCACACGGCGCGACCGCTCGGGCGTAGGCTTCGCCCAGCATGGACACGGCGGCGCGGGGGCGGGGCGTATGACGGCTGGAACGGCACCGAACTGGGGATCGACCCTCGATTCGGTCGTGGTGTACGCACAGGGTGCTCTCTGCCGCCGCCTGGCCCGGGGCAGCGTGCCGCCGGACGGCCGGGTGCGGGTGACGGGACTGCCCCAGTCGCTGGACCACGGCTCGCTGCGGGCCCGTGTCCTGGGCGCGCCCGGGGTCCGTGTCACCGAGGCCCGGGTGGAGATCGAGGCCGAGCCGCGCGGCACGGACACGAGCACCGGCACGCGCGCCGAGCTGCGGCGTGAGGTCGAGCGGATGCGCGACGCGCACGCGGCGGCGCGGGGCCGCCGGGACCGGCAGCTGAGCCTCATCGAGGAGGTCCGGGGGCTGCACCCGCTGCCGCCGCCCCGCGAGCCCGAGGACCCGCACCGCCGCACCCCGGTCGACGCATGGCTGGAACTGGCCGACTTCGTCGACGAGCGGCTGACGGCTCTGCACGCTCGGCTCGTGGAGCTGGAGCGGACGGTGCTCCGGTTCGAGCACGAACTCGGCGTCGCCTCGGACAGGCTCGCCCGCGCCTCCACCGACGCACCGTCGCCGCACGTGGAGAGCACCGTCTGCGCCGTCCTGACCTTCGACGGCTCCGGCGACGCGCACGAGGTGGAGGTCGAGGTGGAGTACGGAGTGCCGGGCACCGTCTGGGTGCCCGCGTACCGTCTCACCCACCGTCAGGGCGACGGCACCGGCCGTCTGGTGCTGCGTGCCTCGGTCGCCCAGCGCACCGGGGAGGACTGGACGGGGGTGCGTATCGCGCTGGCCACCGCCGACCTGCGGCGCCGTACCGATCTGCCGAAGCTCCGCTCGATCCGGATCGGACGCCGCCAGTCCGCCCCCGCGCCCTCCGGCTGGCGCGAGCCTCCGGCGGGCCTCGCCGACCTGTTCACCGGCTACGAGGCGGCCGGCGCCCGCCCGGCCACGCCCCCCGCTCCGGCGCCCGCCCGGACCGGCGCCGCGTCCGGACCCGTACCGCCGCCTCCACCGCCACCCGCTCCCCAGGGCTTCGGCGCGCCGCCCTCGATGCCCCTGGTGCCGGGCAGCGCGTACGGCTCCTCCTCCGACACCTACGCCGGCGCGGTGGCCGAGCAGGCCCAGCCGGCTCCGGCGCGGCCGGCCTACGGAGGACAGCCGCCGACGGCCCCCGCCCCGCCCGGCGGCATGCCGCGCAGCCGTGGCCTCGCGGGCGCCCCCATGGCCCCCGCCGCGATGGCCCCGCCGGCGCCGGGCGCGGCCGCGCCGCCGCCCCCTCCGCCGGCCGGTCCGCCGCAGCCGAGCGGCGCCGAGCTGGACTACGCCGCCCTCGTCCTGAGCGGCCCCGACGAGCCGGGCGGTCGCCGGGGCCGGCTCTTTCCCGGATCGCGCCCCGACGCGGGGGCGGCCGAGCAACGGCGCCGGGCGGAGGCGGTGGCCTCGCTGCCGCTGCCCGGGCACGCCGTGCGCCCCCGCACCTCCGCGGGCTCGTTCGACCACCGCTTCGACGCCGCCGCCCGCGCCGACGTTCCGTCGGACGGCACCTGGCACACCGTCACCGTCGGGGAGATTCCGGTCGGGCTGCGCACCGAGTACCTCTGCGTGCCGTCGGTCGAGCCGACCGTGTACGCGACGCTGGTGCTCTCCAACGCCACCGACCAGGCTCTGCTGGCCGGCCCGGTGGAGGTCACGGTCGACGACGACTTCCTGCTGACCGCGGCCCTTCCCACGCTCGCCCCGGGTGCTGTCCGCCGGGTGGGCCTCGGACCGGCCGAGGGCATCAGGGTGACCCGCCGTACGAACGTCAACGAGTCGACCGCCGGCCTGCGCAACAACGTCAGCGTGCTCGACCACCGTGTCCACGTGGAGCTGGCCAACGGGCTCGCGCGGCCCGTGACCGTCGAGGTCCGCGAGCGCGTGCCGGTCGCCTCCGAGGCGGACATCCGCATCGAGGAGCGAGCGGGCTGGACGACGCCTCCCGACGGCACCGGAACCGAGCACCTCGCCCCGGGCACCCGCGTCTGGCGGGTGGATCTGCCCGCCGGTGGCACCACCGCCCTCGACGGCGGTTACGAGATCCGTATCCCGGCCGGCAAAGCCCTGGTCGGCGGCAACCGCAGGAGCTGAGACACCCCATGTCCACGGACTCGAAGCCGATCGCCGTGCCCGCCACCGTCCCGGTCCCGGCCCCCGTCACCGCCGTCACCTGCCTGGAGGACCGCGCCCACGTCGAGCGCTCGCTGGTCGTCGACCTGGAGGCCGGTGTCCAGCGGCTGCGTCTCGGCCCGGTCAGCGCGCTCGCGGTCGACCGCACCCTGCACGCCGAGCTGACCGCCGACCACACCGCGACCGTGCTCGACGCCCGGATCGTCCGCACCTGGACGCCGCGAGGACCGGAGCCGTCACCGGACGAGGACTCCGCGCTGCGCCTGCGCGCGCACGCCCTCAAGGAGGAGCGCTTCGCCCTGATGCAGCGGCGCGACCGGCTGTACGCCCGTCTCGACCTGCTCGGACGCCTCGCCGCCGATCTGCTGCGGGAGATCCGTGAGGGCGCCGGGTCCGGCGAGTCCGAAGGGCCGCGCTGGAGCGCCGAGTTGGACCGGGTGGACGCCGAACGTGACGCGCGCGGCGAGGAACTCCGCACCGCGGAGGCCCGGCTGACCGCGATCGCCACGGAACTCACCGCCACCCAGCGGGCCATGGACGTCTCGGAGGACGAGCCGGCGGAGCTCGTCGGCCATGTCGAGCTGACGGTCGAGGCCGCGGTCGCGGGGCCGGTCGGGCTGCGTCTGACCCATCTCGTCCCGTGCGCGCTGTGGCGGCCCGCGTATCGGGCCGTGCTCGACGGGGACTCGGTGACGCTGGAGACCGACGCGATGGTCTGGCAGCGCACGGGCGAGGACTGGTCGGACGTACGGCTGACGTTGTCGACGGCGCGCTCGGCGCTGGCGACCGAACCGCCGACTCTCGGCGAGGACCGGCTGACGCTCAAGGACCGTACGGCCGCCGAACGCCGGACCGTCGAGGTCGAGCTGCGCGAGGAGGAGATCGGGGAGCTCGGGCCGGTACCGGTGCTCGGTCTGCCCGGGGTGGACGACGGCGGTGAGGCGCGGGTCCTGAAGGCCCCCGCCGCGGTCTCCGTGCCCTCGGACGGCCGCGCCCACCGGGTGCCGCTCTCCGTCTTCACCACGCCCGCGACCAGCGAGTACGCCTGCTCCCCCGAGGTCTCTCCGCTGGTCACGCAGGTGGTGCGGTTCGACAACGGGTCCGGCCACGCCCTGCTCGCCGGGCCCGTGGACCTGGTCCGCGGCAGCGGCTTCAGCGGCCGCGGCGCGCTGGAGTTCACCACCCCCGGCGCCCCGGTCGAGCTCGCCTTCGGCAGCCGCGACGACCACCGCGTGGTCCGGGAGACCGAGGAGTCGCGCGACTCGACCGGGATCACGCAGCGGACGGTGGTCACCCGCACGGTCCGGCTGCACCTGTCCCGGTTCTCCGCCCCCGGGGAGCGCGACGAGCGGGTGGTCGTGGTGCGCGAGCGCGTCCCGGTCTCCGAGGTCTCGGCGGTGGAGGTGCGGCTGCGCAAGGAGGGCTGCTCCCCGGCGCCCGACGTGGTCGACGCCGAGGGCATCGCCCGCTGGGACGTCACCCTGCCGCCCGGCGGCCGTCGCACGGTCACCCTGGTCTACGAGCTGGTCGCGAGCGCCAAGGTCGCCGGCATCTGAGCCCGGATCGGCGGTCGGCGGCGCCGACCGCCGGCCCGCTCGGGTCGCGGGTCGCGGGTCGCGGGTCGCCCGAGAATGCCGCGACGACACCACGGCGTGCGCCGATCCACCGCTCGCACCCGCCCGCCACGGGCCACTCATCCGATTTCCCTTTTCCCTTATCAATTCCGTGCGGTGAAGAAGTCGTCGGCGTTTTCGCCAGGTCCGCGACCGCTTCGGACGTCCACCGCTTGTTACGCGGCGCCGCCCTGCGTGTTCTCTTAGCGGTGCGGTCCCTGGTGCGCGACCATACGCACGCCGAGTCGCAGTGCTCGAAACCGTAAAAGCAGACGAGGTCACGAGCGAACGGCCGGCAGACGGAAACACCGCGACAGGAAGAAGGACGGACGTGTCCGGCAGCGAAAGCGAGAACCCGGCAATTTCCTCCCCGGCCCCGACGGAGACTCGCCCCAAGACGAACCGGGACTGGTGGCCGAATCAGCTGGACCTCCAGGTCCTCCACCAGCATTCGCCCCAGTCCAGCCCGATGGACGAGGACTTCGACTACGCGGCGGAGTTCGCGACCCTGGATGTCGACGCGCTGAAGCGGGACGTCATGGAGGTCATGACGACGTCACAGGACTGGTGGCCCGCCGACTACGGCCACTACGGCCCGCTCTTCATCCGGATGAGCTGGCATGCGGCGGGCACGTACCGCATCGAGGACGGGCGGGGCGGCGGCGGCTCCGGTGCCCAGCGTTTCGCCCCGCTCAACAGCTGGCCGGACAACGCCAGCCTCGACAAGGCCCGCCGTCTCCTGTGGCCGGTCAAGAAGAAGTACGGCCGGAAGATCTCCTGGTCCGATCTTCTGGTGTTCGCCGGAAACTGCGCCATGGATTCCATGGGGTTCAAGACGTTCGGATTCGGTTTCGGGCGACCGGACATCTGGGAGCCCGAGGAGATCTTCTGGGGGCCCGAGGACACCTGGCTCGGAGATGAGCGGTACAGCGGCGACCGGGAACTCTCCGGTCCTTTCGGCGCCGTGCAGATGGGCCTGATCTACGTCAACCCCGAGGGTCCGAACGGAAATCCCGACCCGATCGCCGCCGCCCGGGACATTCGTGAGACGTTCGGGCGCATGGCGATGAACGACGAGGAGACGGTCGCGCTCATCGTCGGCGGCCACACGTTCGGCAAGTGCCACGGCGCCGTCGATCCCGAGTACATCGGCCCCGAGCCCGAGGCCGCCCCCATCGAGCAGCAGGCCATCGGCTGGCACAACTCGTACGGCAGCGGCAAGGGCGTCGACACCCTCACCAGCGGCCTCGAGGGCGCGTGGACCTCGGAGCCGACGAAGTGGGACAACGGATACCTGGACAATCTGTTCCGGTACGAGTGGGAGCTGACGACGAGCCCGGCGGGCGCGCAGCAGTGGACCCCCACGGATCCCGCGGCCCAGGGAACGGTCCCCGACGCCCATGATCCGTCGAAGAGGCACGCTCCCATGATGCTGACGACGGACCTCTCGCTGAAGCTGGACCCGGTCTACGGTCCGATCGCGAAGAGCTTCCACGAGAACCCGGACCGGCTCGCGGAGGCGTTCGCCAAGGCGTGGTACAAGCTCCTCCACCGTGACATGGGGCCCCTCTCGCGCTATCTCGGCCCGTGGATTCCCGAGCCCCAGCTCTGGCAGGACCCGGTGCCCGCGGTCGATCACGAGCTGGTCGGGGACGCGGAGGTCGCCGAGCTCAAGCGGCGGATCCTCGCCTCCGACCTGTCCGTGTCCCAGCTGGTCGCGGCCGCCTGGGCGTCGGCGGCGAGCTTCCGCGGCACCGACAAGCGCGGCGGCGCGAACGGCGCGCGGATCCGGCTGGCGCCGCAGAAGGAGTGGGAGGTCAACGATCTGCCCGAGGTGGCCGAGGTGGTGCAGACCCTCGATCGGATCCGGCAGGACTTCGACGACGCGCAGTCCGGCGGCGTGAAGGTCTCGCTCGCCGACCTGATCGTGCTGGGCGGCTGCGCGGCCGTCGAGCAGGCGGCGAAGAACGCCGGGCACGCCGTCACGGTCCCGTTCTCACCGGGGCGTACGGACGCGTCGCAGGAGCAGACCGACGTGGAGTCCTTCGCCGTGCTCGAACCGCGGGCGGACGGCTTCCGCAACTACCTCCGGGCGGGCGAGAAGCTGCCGCCGGAGACACTGCTTCTGGACCGCGCCAACCTGCTGACGCTGACCGCGCCCGAGATGACGGCGCTGATCGGCGGGATGCGGGCCCTGAACGCCGGCTTCAAGCAGTCCCCGCACGGCGTGTTCACCGACCGGCCCGAGGCGCTGACCAACGACTTCTTCGTGAACCTGCTCGACATGGACACGGAGTGGAAGGCGTCGACGTCGAAGGAGGACGTGTTCGAGGGGCGGAACCGCGCCACGGGCGACGTCAGGTGGACCGCCACCGCCGTCGACCTCGTCTTCGGTTCGAACTCCCAGCTCCGGGCCCTCTCGGAGGTGTACGCGTCGGACGACGCGGGAGAGAAGCTCGTACGTGATTTCGTGGCCGCCTGGGACAAGGTGATGAACCTGGACCGGTTCGACCTCGACTGACTCCGCCGTCCCGGCCGGCCGCTCCGGCGGCCGGCCGGAGGGCACCGGGCACGGGGTGGTCCCGATCGGTCACGGATCGTCGACAACCCCGCTGCCGTCGAGGCCCCTGTCAGGTAAGTTCCTTCTGTGCACGCTGAGTTGATCTCTTGATGCGCAAGTGACAGGGGGAGGCGCGAGCGCCATGGGCGGGAGACTGTACGGTCAGCAGGCCCTGCAGGAGGGATTCGTCCCGCGGCTGGTGGGACTGCATCACAAGGACGGATACCTGGTCCCTTTCGCCTACCCCAAGGGCGCGCCCGTCGTGCGGGTCGTCGGCGGACGGGGCAGCGGCAAGACCGCCCTGCTGGGCGCCGTCCATGACGCGTACAACGGCAGGGTGCCGCTCGCCCGGGTCGACCTCGGGGCTCCGGGCTTCGGCGAGCCCGGTGTGGCCGACGGTGACGACGATGTCCCCAACGCCTCCCGCATCACCCACCTGCTGTATCTCCTCGCGTACAAACTCGGCCTGGAGGTACGGCATTTCGGCAGGCCGATGACGTTTCCCCGGCTGTCGCTCGGCCTCCTCGTCGTCACCGCCTGGCGTCCGCTGAACAGCGGCGAGACCGATGTACGCCCTCCTGACCTGCGTCGGGCGGAAGCGGACCTCCGGACGCTCATCACCGCCGAGGACCCCGATGTGCGGCGCCGCAGGGAGAGCCTCGGCCGCTGGTTCGACCTGGTCACGGACAACCTCCCGCTGGTGCTGTCCGCCGTCCCCGGCCTCGACACGATCGCCGGGATCGTCCTCGACTCCGCCCGGACGCAGCTCCTCAAGAACGAACCCGACAAGGGCGCGCTCGCCTGGTGGGGCGACCGGCTGCACAGCTCCCAGGGCTACCAGGGCGACTCGCTGCAACGGCTCTTCCAGTTCGTCCGCGGGTTCCGCCGGCTCGACGACCGCCGACGCACCGCGGAGGAGCATCTGGTCGCCGCCCTCCTGGACGACATCGACGCCAACTACGGCACACTGCGCCGGCTGAACAGGAAGCCGCGACCGGTCCTGCTGCTCGACAACGCCCACACCGACGTCGGACGGGTCTTCCTCGACCTCCTCGACGCCGGACACGGCGACGCGTCGGGCAGGGCGCGGACACGGCCGGCGGCCATCGCCACGCTGCTCGGCAGGCGCCGGGGGTACCCGCCGCTGAGCGAGGTCGGCGGCGACGCGGTACCGCGGGACCGGCCCCTGGTGCTCAGCGTCCCCGACATCGAACCGGCCCACATCGCGGAGATGCTCAGCCCCGTCGACTACCCCGACCATCTGCCCCGCGTCGTCGCCCGCTACAGCGGGGGCCGGGCGGCGAGCGCCCGGACCCTGGCGGACGCGGCCGTGCGCCGGGTCGAGGACGTGGGCACGATACGCGGCGGGGAGCTGCTCGACGAGGCGGCGCCCGCGCTCCTCGCCAAGCTGCTGCCCGATCCCGTGATGCGCGAGCGCCTGGTCCTGCTCTCCGCCGCGGCCGACGCGGGCACCCGGCGCGGGCTGTGGACCTTCGCCCATCCCGAGGACCACTCCGAGGAGATGGTCGCCGTCCGGGTCCGCGAGGCCGACGACTACCGGACCCGCTCCTGTCTCGACGGCGACCGGGCACTCGATCTGCTGCTGCGGCACCGGCTCGCCAGCACCCTCACCCACGAGCGCTGGCGCGACACCCAGCTCCGGCTGCGCTCACTGTGCGATCCGCGCGGTGACACGTATCTGCACCACACGCTGGCCCTGGGCCGGGTCGAGGAGGTGGTCAGCGTGCTCCACCATCGGTTCACCGTCACCCCGCCCGCCGCCTGGCTGACCTCCCTCAACCGGATCTGCGCCGCACCTCATCCGCGCGAGGGGTACGAACCCCCGGCCGGGAGCCCCACCCTGTCGTGCACGGCCTGCGGCAGCGACGCACCCGGCCCGCACCACGATGCCGTCGCCTCCCTCGTACCCCTGCTGTGGCGGCTGTCCGACCCGCTCACCCTCGCCCCGCGCGAGGACGAACTGACCACCGTCCGCATCGCGCTGGAGACGCTGTACGGCAACAAGGCCGCGCACGCCGCCTACCGCGAGGCGTCCGCCGCCTGGCCGGTCCGCCTGCGGGCCGGAGCACAGGCTCCCGACCTGCCCGTCCAGGAAGGTGCCGCGTCATGACGTCGTTCATCGCACGACTGCCCGGCGGACCGCTCACCAAAGCGGCCGCGCTCGTCGTCGCCCTGGCCGTGCTCGGCGCCGCCGTGTGGGTCGGCGTCGCCGTCCTCGGACCGGATCCCGCCTGCGGCAAGGGGATCGAGGAGCGGGGACCCGAGGGCTCCCGGGAATGCACCGGCGTCACCGACGGCGGTTTCGTCTTCGCGGACAACCTCAGGGAGGTCAGCGCGCGGATCAAGGCGGAGAACGAGCGGATCGAGGGCGAGCCGCACGTCTCCGTCGCCGTGATGCTGCCCATGGCCCCGGCGCAGTCCTTCGAACAGCAGAAGACGCTCCACGAGGTGCAGGGCGCGTATCTCGCGCAGTACCGCGCCAACCACGACTCCAACAGCAAGAAGCCGGCGATACGGCTCCTGCTCGCCAACCCCGGTCGCAGTCACGCGCACTGGCGACCGGTCGCCGAGCAGCTCGGCACCATGGCGGAGTCCTCGTCCGACAACCTGCGGGCCGTGATCGGCTTCGACGTCTCCACCGCCACCACCCAGGCGGCCATCGCCTATCTCACCCGGGAGCGCGGCATTCCCGTCGTCGGCGGGCCGATCACCGCCGACGACTCGGGCAACAGCCGCGAGCGGCCCGACGCCTACCCGGGGCTCGCCCGGGTCGTGCCCACGACCACCGACCAGGCCAGGGCCCTGTCCCACTTCAACAAGGGCATCGACCCCAAGCACACCCTGGTCGTCGAGGACATCCGCACCGGCGACAACTACGTCGACGCGCTCAAGCGGGCCTTCGCCGAGCGGACTCTGGGATCACCTCGGGCGCCGGAGCAGTACCGCGCGCCCGAGGAGTTCCACGAGGAAGGAACCACCGCCAACGCCTTCGACCAGATGGTCGACACGATCTGCACCTCTGCCGCGAAGGTCATCTACTTCGCCGGACGGCCGGTCCAGCTGCGGCAGTTCGTCAACGAACTGGGCAACCGCGGCTGCACCGAGAAGAAGTACACCGTGATCACCGGCTCCGGCGCCTCCACGCTCTCCTCGGACAAGCTCCTCGACTGGGAGGCGTTCCGCAAGGGCGTGACCCTCCAGTACGCCGCCGTCGCCCACCCGGACGCCTGGACCGACGGAAAGGCACCCGCGACCGGGGGTTCGGCCGCGGCGTTCCGTACCCTGTCCGACCTCGCCGGCAGCAAGGAGGTCGGGAACATCGGGCCGGTGGAGCTCACCGACTCGCGGACCATCACGTTCTACGACGCCGGTCTCACCGCGATCACCGCCATCCGGATGCGCGACGACCACGACCCGGTCATTCCCACGCTCGGCCGCATCAGCGACTCGTGGCTGCGACTGCACGGCATGGGCAAGGTCGACGGTGCGAGCGGCTGGATCTGTCTGGACAACTACGGCAACCCGTACAACAAGGCGGTCTCCGTCGTGGAGCTCGCCCCCGACGCGCCCGGCCGCATCCGCTTCGTCGGTCTCGCCTGGCCGACGGGCCGCCCCACCCCTGCCGACTGCACCGCGAGCCGTGACTGAGGCGCGGGCGCAACGGCTTCCTCCCGTAGGAGCGTCAAGGGGAGCGCCCTCGGCGTTCCGCCGAGATCCGGTCCGGCCCGGCCCCTCCTGAGGGGCCGGGCCGGCCGGCCACGTGGGCGAGGTCAGCGGTGGGTGAAGTCCGGGGACCGCTTCTCCACGAAGGCGGCCATTCCCTCCTTCTGGTCGGCTGTGGCGAACACCGCGTGGAACAGCCGTCGTTCGAAACGGACGCCCTCCGCGAGAGAGGATTCGAAGGCGCGGTTGACGGCCTCCTTGGCCATCATCGCCACCGGTTTCGACATCTCCGCGATGGTCGCCGCGACCGCGAGCGCCTCGGGGAGGAGGTCTTCGGCCGGGACGATCCGGGAGACCAGGCCCGCTCGTTCCGCCTCGACGGCGTCCATCGTCCGGCCGGTCAGGCACAGCTCCATGGCCTTCGCCTTGCCCACGGCCCGGGTGAGTCGCTGCGAGCCGCCGATGCCCGGGATCACGCCCAATGTGATCTCCGGCTGTCCGAAGACGGCGGTGTCGGAGGCCAACAGGACGTCGCAGAGCATGGCGAGTTCGCAGCCGCCGCCCAGGGCGTAGCCGGAGACGGCCGCGATCGTGGGCGTGCGGAGGTTGCCGAGCCGGTCCCAGGCGGTGAACCAGTCGGTGAGGTACATGTCCAGGTATCCCTGGGGCTGCATCTCCTTGATGTCCGCGCCGGCGGCGAAGGCCCTCGGAGAGCCGGTGATCACGACGCAGCCGATGTCCGGGTCCCGGTCGAGGGCCTCGGTGGCACTCACGACCTCGTTCATCACCTGAAGGTTGAGCGCGTTCAGGGCTTTCGGCCGGTCGAGGGTGACCAAGGCGGTGCGCCCCTTGCGCTCGACGCGGATGGTCTCGTACGCGGTCTCGTTCACGAGCGGCTTCCCTTCACGGGTTCGGTGTCCGTGTCGCGCAGGACGTGGACGATGGCGGAGAAGTCCTGTGCCGCGCCGTCCCCTTCGGCGAAGGCGGCGAACATCTCGGCGGCGCGCAGGCCGAGTCCGCCGTCGATGCCGCCGGCCCGCAGCGCGGCGGCGGCGAGTCCCAGGTCCTTGGCCATGAGCGGCGCCGCGAATCCAGGGCGGTAGCCGCGGTTGGCCGGGCTGTCCGGAACGGGTCCGGGGACGGGACAGTTGGTGGTCAGTGCCCAGCACTGGCCGGAGGCGGTGGAGGCGACGTCGTAGAGCGCCTGGTGGGACAGGCCGAGGCTCTCGCCGAGGACGAACGCCTCGCTGACGGCGATCATCGAGATGCCGAGGATCATGTTGTTGCAGATCTTGGCGGCCTGGCCGGCGCCCGCGCCACCACAGTGCACGGCCCGCTTCCCCATGGCCGCGAGCAGTGGTTGGGCCTCGGTGAACTCCGCCTCTCCGCCGCCCGCCATGAAGGTGAGAGTGGCGGCCTCGGCGCCGACGACACCGCCCGACACGGGGGCGTCCAGGGCCCGGTGCCCGGCGGCCACGGCGGCATCGTGGGCGGCGCGCGCGTCGGCGACGTCGATGGTGGAACAGTCGATGAAGAGGGTGCCCGGCCGCGCGGCCGCGAGGAGGCCCTCGTCCCGGTAGAGGGCGAGGACATGGCGGCCCGCGGGCAGCATGGTGATCACGACGTCCGCTGCGGCGGCGGCCGCCCCTGCCGAGTCCGCCGTCTCGACCCCGGCCGCGGCAGCGGTGTCCAGAGCCTCCGGGACGAGGTCGAACCCGAGCACGCGATGGCCGGCGGCGACGAGGTTGGCGGCCATCGGGCCACCCATGCGGCCGAGGCCGATGAAGGCGATGACATCACTCACCAGGGCACCTCCTGAAGGGGGTCGGTTCCGGCCGCGAGCAGCAGGGATCGGCCCGCGCCCGACGGGGCGAAGTAGCGGGCCACGTCCTCGTCGGTGACCTCGCCGAGGGTCGCGGGCGACCAGCGGGGGGTGCGGTCCTTGTCGACGACCTGGGCTCGGATGCCTTCGACGAGGTCGGGAGAGGAAAGGGCCGCGCACGAGACGCGGTACTCCTGCTCCAGCACCCGCTCCAGCGGGCCGAGCCCGCGGGCCCTCCGCAGTGCGGTCAGGGTGACCTTGAGCGCGGTGGGTGACTTCGCGGCCAGGGTGGCGGCCGCCTCCTGCGCCGCCTCCACCCCGCTCGCGAGGAGCCGGTCCACGATCTCCTCGACCGAGTCGGCCGCGTAGCAGTGGTCGATCCACTCCCGGTGGGCGGCCAGTGCACCGGGTGGTGCCTGGCCGACGTGCGAGGTCAGGGCGTCGTGCACGGCGGTCCGCGAGAGGT
The DNA here is from genome assembly GCF_040653355.1 of Streptomyces sp. NPDC047971. NCBI lineage: Bacteria > Bacillati > Actinomycetota > Actinomycetes > Kitasatosporales > Streptomycetaceae > Streptomyces > Streptomyces sp. NPDC047971. Next base: position 195,093 of record NZ_JBEZNW010000002.1, read on the forward strand.
CCGCGACCAGCCGGTCGAGCCGCTCGGCCGGTACGTAGTGGTCGGCGAGGCCGCAGAGCAGGGCGTCGGCGGCGCCGACGGGAGCTCCGGTCAGGGCGAGGTGGGTGCCCAGCTCGCCCGGCGCCAGGGCAAGGAGGTAGGTGCCGCCGGCATCGGGGACGAAGCCGATGCCGGTCTCGGGCATGGCGACGCGGGAGCGTTCGGTGACGATCCGTACGGTTCCGTGCGCCGAGACGCCGACCCCGCCGCCCATGACGATGCCGTCCATGAGGGCGATGTACGGCTTGGGGTAGCGGGCGATCAGGGCGTTGAGCCGGTACTCGTCCCGCCAGAAGTCGGCCGATGCCGTGCCGCCCGTACGGGCGTCCTCGTAGATGGCGCGGATGTCGCCGCCCGCGCACAGTCCCCGCTCCCCCGCGCCGGAGATCACCACCGCTTCGACGGCGGGATCGTCCCGCCAGGCGGTGAGCGCGGCCTCGATGCTCAGCACCATGGGGTGGCTGAGCGCGTTGAGCGCCTCGGGCCTGTTGAGGATCAGCCGGCCGGTCCGGCCCTCGGTCCGGATCAGGACGTCCTCGTCGCCGGTCATCGCAGGTGCTCCGTCAGGCCGCGGGCGACGATGACGTTCATGATCTCGTTGGTTCCTTCCAGGATCCGGTGGACGCGCAGGTCGCGGACGATCTTCTCCAGGCCGTACTCGCTGAGGTAGCCGTATCCGCCGTGGAGTTGAAGGGCCCGGTCGGCGACGGAGAAGCCGGTGTCGGTGGCGAACCGCTTCGCCATGGCACACAGTTGGGACGCCTTCGGATCGCCGTCGTCGAGTGCCTCGGCGGCCTGCCGGACCAGCGCGCGGGCGGCGGTGAGTTCGGTCGCCATGTCGGCCAGCCGGAACTGCAGGGCCTGGGCGTCGAGCAGCCGGGCGCCGAAGGCCTCGCGGTCGGCGAGGTGGACGAGACTGCGGTCGAGGGCGCTCCGGGCGCCGCCGAGGGAGCAGGCGGCGATGCCGAGCCGGCCGCCGTCGAGAGCGTGCATGGCGATGCGGAAGCCCTCGCCCTCGGCGCCGAGCCGCCGGTCGGCGGGGATCCGCACGCCGTCGAGGACGACCTGCCGGGTGGGCTGCGCGTTCCAGCCCATCTTGCGCTCGTTCGCGCCGAAGGAGACGCCCGCGTCCCCCCGTTCGACGACGAACGCGGAGATCCCGCGCGGGCCCGCGCCCCCGGTGCGGGCCAGGACGACGTACACGTCGGAGGCGCCGGCGCCGGAGATGAACTGCTTCACTCCGCTCAGGACGTAGTGGCCGCCGTCCCGCTCGGCGCGGGCCCGCAGCGCGGCGGCGTCCGAACCGGCGCCCGGTTCGGTGAGGCAGTAGCTGCCCAGGGCCGCGGCGGAGCAGAGCTCCGGCAGCCAACGGGCTCGCTGGTCGGGGTTGCCGTACCGGTCGATCATCCAGGCGACCATGTTGTGGATGGAGAGGTACCCGGCGATGGAGGGGCAGCCGGTCGCCAGGGTCTCGAAGACGAGGACGCCGTCGGCGCGGGTGAGTCCTGAGCCTCCGTGCTCCTCCCCGACGTAGACGCCGCCGAGGCCGAGCGAGGCGGCTCTGCGGAGGACGTCGACGGGGAAGTGTTTGTCCTGGTCCCAGGCCACGGCGTGCGGGGCGAGCTGCTCCTGCGCGAAGTCCAGGGTGACGTCGGCGAGAGCGAGCTGGTCCTCGGTGAGTGTGGTCATCGCGCTCATCCCATCGTCGGGATGGTGAAGCTCGCGCCTTCCTTGACCCCGGAGGGCCAGCGCGAGGTGACGGTCTTGGTGCGGGTGTAGAAGCGAATGGCGTCCGGCCCGTGCTGGTTCAGGTCGCCGAATCCGGACCGCTTCCAGCCGCCGAAGGTGTGGTAGGCCACGGGCACCGGAATGGGGACGTTGACGCCGACCATGCCGGCGCTGACGCGGCGGGTGAAGTCGCGGGCGGTGTCCCCGTCGCGGGTGAAGACGGCCACGCCGTTCCCGTACGGGTGCTCACTCGGCAGCCGCAGGGCCTCCTCGTAGTCGGCGGCCCGTGCGACGCACAGCACCGGGCCGAAGATCTCCTCCTGGTAGATCCGCATGGCCGGGGTGACGCGGTCGAAGAGCGAGGCTCCCGCGAAGAAGCCGTTCTCGTGCCCGGGAAGGGTGAACCCCCGCCCGTCGACGACGAGTTCCGCTCCCTCGTCGACGCCGATGCCGACGTAGCGATCGACCCGGTCCAGGGCGTCCCGGCTGACGAGGGGACCGAAGTCGGCGTCCGGGTCGTCGGAGGTGCCGATACGCAGGGAGGCGATGCGCTCCTTCAGCTTCGCCACCAGCTTGTCGGCGGTCTCCTCACCGACGGGAACGGCGACGGAGATCGCCATGCAGCGCTCTCCCGCGGAGCCGTAGCCGGCGCCGATCAGCGCGTCGGCGGCCTGGTCGAGGTCGGCGTCCGGCATCACGATCATGTGGTTCTTGGCACCGCCGAAGCACTGGGCGCGCTTGCCGTTCGCGGCCGCGGTGGCGTAGATGTGCGCCGCGATCGGGGTGGAGCCGACGAAGCCGAGGGCCTGGACGCGGGGGTCTTCGAGGAGGGTGTCGACGGCCTCCTTGCCGCCGTTGACCACGTTCAGCACACCGGGCGGCAGTCCGGCCTCCAGGAACAGCTCGGCGAGCCGCAGCGGTACGGAGGGGTCACGCTCGGAGGGCTTGAGGATGAACGCGTTTCCGCAGGCCAGGGCCGGCGCTGCCTTCCACAGCGGGATCATCGCCGGGAAGTTGAAGGGGGTGATCCCGGCGACGACGCCCAGCGGGCTGCGGAGCGAGTGCACGTCGATGCCGGCGCCGGCGTTGTCGGTGAACTCGCCCTTGAGAAGGTGCGGGATCCCGGCGGCGAACTCCACGACCTCCAGGCCGCGTTGCAGATCGCCGTGGGCGTCGGCGACGGTCTTTCCGTGCTCGGCGGAGAGCAGTCGGGCGAGTGATTCCCTTTCGCCCTCGACGAGTTGGAGGAACCGCAGCAGGACGCGGGCGCGTCGCTGCGGGTTCCACCGGCCCCATTCGCGCTGGGCCTCCTCCGCGTCGGCGATCGCCGCCTCGGTGTCGGCGCGCCCGGCCAGGGGCACCCTGGCCTGGACGGCGCCGGTGTTGGGGTCGTACACGTCGGCGAAGAGACCGGACGTGCCGGGGGTGTGCTTTCCGCCGATGAAATGGGTGAGTTCGCGGACCATCGAAGCCTGCTCTCGTCAGGTACGGATCCGAGGAAGGCGCGGCCAGGGCCGCGAGGACGGCACCGATCGGGGTGCGCGCACGCGGGTCCTTCCGCGAGACAGGGGAGGGCGAGGGCGCCCTCGTCGAGTCACGAACGCGGGGACAGGGCCTCGGGGTTCGGGTACTCCGCCGGATCACCAGGGTCGTGGTCACGTACCGGTGCCATGCGTGTCTGCTCCATCCTCGTGGACAACACGGAACACCCCACGGCCGGTATCCTGGCTCCCGGATCAGCGCACGCTCTCCGGCCTTCCCGACGGATGGTTTCCGTCAGTGGCCTGACCTGCTGAAGAGCACGCTCCCCGGTCACAGTGGCGGGACCGCGCCGGATTCACACCGGCTTCCCTGCACCGCGGGCTTGTCACGAACATATAGTTGGACGTCCTAGTAAGTCCACCCCTCCCCCGCGGCGTGGCGCGATCACACCGTCATCGCCCGCCGGCGTGGGTCACGAGCCCTCCGCCAGCCCCTCCCAGTGGTCGGCGAGCGCCTGGAGCGTGGCGACGAGCGGTGCGCGCTCCCCCTCGCCGAAGGACTCCAGGAGGATCTTGTCGAGCGACCGGGTCCGGTCGTTGGCCTCGCGCAGGGTCTCGCGGCCGGCGTCCGTGAGGTACAGCAGCTTGCGACGGCCGTCGGAGGCCGCGGTGTGGCGGGCGAGCAGGCCGCGGTTCTCCAGTCTGCGGGCCACATCGGCCATGGTGGAGGTGTCCAGGGAGACGGCGGCGGCCATGGAACGCTGGTCACGGCCGGGATTGGCTTCCACGGTCTGCAGCACCGCGAACTGGGGCCCCGTCAGCACCGGGTCCACCTCCCGCGCCCACACCGCGAGGTACGCCTGGTAGAGGCGGCGGACCTGATAGCCGGGCGCGGCTGTCAGGGCGGCGGGGATCTCCGGGGTGGTCTCGGCGGGCGGGGTCTGGTCGGCCATGGGCCTACTTAAGCACGCACGGCCGACGCCGAGCGAGAGCGGGTGACGGCCGAGCACGGTGGTCGTCGCGGGCGGGCGCCGTGGTTGTCGCGGGCGGGCCCGGTGGTCGTCGCGGACGGGGCGGCCGGGCGCGGTCAGAGTCCCTGATCGGGATGGATCGCGCCCGGCCGGTCGGTCAGCGGGAGTCCGCTGCCGCCTCCCTTCGTCGCGATGATCTCGGCCACGATGGACACGGCGGTCTCCTCCGGGGTCTGGGCTCCGAGGTCCAGGCCGATCGGGCTGCACAGCCGCTTCAGTTCGGCCTCGGTCAGCCCCGCCGCCGTCAGCCGGTCCCATCGGTCCAGGTGGGTGCGGCGGGAGCCCATCGCCCCGATGTAGCCGACGTCGGGCAGGCGCAGCGCCACCTCCAGCAGGGGGACGTCGAACTTGTGGTCGTGGGTCAGCACACAGAGCGCGGTCCGCCCGTCGATCCGCCCGGCCTCCGCCTCCGCGCGGAGGTACCGGTGCGGCCACTCGACGACCACCTCCCACGCGCCGGGGAACCGCGCAGCGGTGGCGAAGACGGGACGCGCGTCGCACACGGTGACCCGGTGACCGAGGAGCGATCCCGTCCGTGCGAGGGCCGCCGCGAAGTCGACGGCGCCGAACACGATCATCCGGGGCGGCGGCGCGAAGGACTCGACGAAGACCCGGATCCCCGCGCCGGCCGCGTCCGGGTCTCCGTCCCGACAGGCTCCCCGCGCGTCGTAGCGGAGCACGGACGAGCGGCCGGCCTCCAGCAGCGCTCGGGCGTCCTGGCGTACGAGACGGTCCAGCCGCTCCGAGCCGGTGGAGCCCGCCACCCGGTCCGGCAGGAGGACCAGGCGGCGGCCGAGGCGTTCCGGCGGCCCGGCGATCACGGTGGCCACCGCGACCGGCCGTCCGGCCCGTACCGTCTCGGCCACCTCGGCCAACTGCGGGAAGCTCCGGCGGTCGACCTTCTCCACGAAGACATCGAGGGTGCCGCCACAGGTCAGCCCGACCTCGAAGGCGCCACCGTCGGAGACTCCGTACCGCTGGAGCACCGGCGGCGCCCCGGCGAGCGCCTCCCGGCCCAACTCGTAGACGGCGCCCTCGACGCAGCCGCCGGAGACGCTGCCGACCGCCTCGCCCGCGGGTCCCACCAGCATCGCGGCACCGGGGCGCCGGGGCGCGGAGGCGTGGGTGGCCACGACCGTGGCCACCGCCGCCGCCCTGCCCTCGGTCCACCAGGACAGCAGGGGTTCCATCACGTCACGCACGAGCCGGATCCTCTCGTCCCCGCCGGTCCGTCCGCCCCTCGGCTCACGACCGGGCCGCCGGGACCCGCCCGGCGAGCAGACTTCCGGCGTTCGGTACGACGGGAGGCAGGCCGAGCTCCGTCAGGATGCGGAAGGCCGTCGCCGTGGCCGCCGACAGGACGGGGAGCCCCGCCTCGTCCTCGACCGGCTGGATCGACGCGAGGGACGGCATCTGCACGCAGGCCGACAGCACGAGGGCGTCGGCCCGGCTCAGGTCGAGGCGCCGCCAGTGCCGGCGCAGATCGGCCGGGTCGAGCCGGGCGACCGCCAGATTGTCGGGCACTTCGAGGCTGAGGGAGTCGACCACCTCGATGCCGGCGTCCTCGATGTAGTCGACGACCTGCGCCGTGAGCGGCTTCATGTACGGCGTGATGAGGGCGACGCGCCGGGCGCCGAGGGCGCCGATGCCGCTGAGCAGGGCGCCGGCGCTGGAGACCACCGGGGCGTCCGCGCCTTCGCCGCGCAGCACGGTGGTGATCTCTTCCTCCGCCACGCAGTGGTGGCCGGGTCCCTGCGCCATGATGGCGACCAGGCAGGCGGTGGCCACGACGTCCGGCCGGGCGTCGGCCAGTTCGCGTGCGGCGCGCTGGGTCTGCGCGTTCATCCCGCGCAGTTCCTCGGGGGTGACGTGCTTCATGCGCATCCGGCTGCTGTGGAACACGAAGCGGTCGTCGGGCTCGACGGCCTCGCGGGCGCTGAGCATCCGCGGCAGTTCGGTCTCCATGGTCAGGTTGGAGCTGGGCACGATCATGCCGATGTGATGGTCCGTCATGGGTTCTGTCCTCCGGTTGCGGCGTCGGCCAGTCCCACCCAGTGGTCGGCGAGGGACGTGAGCGTGTGCAGAAGGGTCTGGTGTGCGGTGTCGCCGAACGGCTCCATCAGGCGCCGGTCCAGCGCCCGTGCGCGGTGGTCGGCCGCGCGGAGCAGCTGCTCGCCCTCTTCCGTGAGGTGGAGCAGTTTGCGGCGGCCGTCGTCGGCCGCGGTGCGGCGTGTGATGAGACGCCGGTTCTCCAGTCGCCGGGCCACGTCCGCCATCGTCGAGGTGTCCAGCGCCACGGCGGCGGCCAGGGACCGCTGGTCGCGTCCGGGGCACTCCTGGACGGTCTGGAGTACGGCGAACTGCGGACCGGTGAGTACGGGATCCACCTCCCGCAGCCACGCGGCGAGGTACGCCTGGTAGAGCCGGCGCACCTGGTAGCCGGGAGCGGCGGTCAGGGCGGCCGGGGCCTGAGCCGCGGCCTCGACGGCCGGTGCGGTATCGGGCGCGACCACCCTTACGCACTCCGCCGGGAGCCGGAACCGGGGCGGGTGCCGGGCTGCCCGGGACCGGTCTCGGTCGGACCGAGGAGGACGCTCAGGGCCGTCCTCAGGGTGGCGAGGGCGTCCGTCGGGGCGTCCCAGAAGATCATGTGCCCGGCGCCGGGGACGGCGTGCAGGGCGGCTGCCGGGTTCGTGCGGGCGGCTTCCTCGGCCCCGGCGGCGGTGACGACCTGGCTGTCGGCCCCGTACAGCAGGGTGACGGGTGCCGGGACCCGGGGCCACCAGGCGAAGAAGTCCTCGTGCTCGAAGGCGTGGTGCGTGCCGACGACGGCCTGCTCGGCGCAGCTGGACAGCCAGCGCGCCCGCAGTTCCTGCTCCCGTCGGGGCCACGTGGGCCAGGAGGCGGCCACCTCGTCGGCGTCCGTTCCGCGGCGGGCCTCGGACAGCTGTCGCAGGAAGGTCTCCAGGCCGGTGGGGTACGGTCCCCGGCCCGGCCCGCTCATCGGCGGGTCGGCCAGGACCGCGCCGCGCACGGCCGCCTTGGCCCGTACCGCGACGACGGCCGCGATCCGCGCGCCCATGGAGTGCCCGAACAGCAGCGGACGCTCCAGTCCCAGACCGTCGATGAGGGCCTCGGTGTCCTCGGCGTACTCCTCGACTCCGTAGCCCTCGCCGTCGTCCGACAGTCCCCGGCCGCGTACGTCCAGCACCACCGGCCTGACCAGGTCGGTCAGTTCACGGGCGAGGAAGTCCAGGGTGACGGCGGGGCTGGTGATGCCGGGCAGGACGACCAGCGGAGGCAGATCGCCGCCGTAGTCGAGCGCGTGCAGCCGGACGGCGCCGGAACGGACCCACCGGCTGGTGGCCGGAACGTCGGCCAGATCGGCGAGCGCGGCCTGCGGCACGGAGCGCTGGGGCACGGGATCCCTCCTCATGAACGAGCCCGCGTGTCGGGCGTGGACGGGTTGCCGACGTAACGGACGGCGTCCTCGAGGTCGATGACGTCGCCGTACTTGGCCTGGATGTCGAAGAGCGCCGCCTCCGCGGGGCCTTGCGCCCGGTCGCCCACGCACGCGCCGGGCACCAGCACCGAGAAGCCCGACTGGACGGCGTCGACGGCCGTGGCGCGCACGCAGCCGCTGGTCGTGGCCCCGCACACCACGACGGTGTCGCAGCCGCGGGCTGTCAGCGTGCCGGCGAGGCTGGTGCCGAAGAAGGCGGAGGCCCCCTTCTTCACCACCAGCACGTCGTGCTGGGGCCGCATCGGCAGCCGCGGGTCGACGGCCACCGCGTCGCTGCCCTCGACGAGCCCTCGCAGGCCCGGTGCCTTGCGCAGCCAGGCGATCGAGTCGCCGGTCGCCTCGGCCTCGGTGTAGGCGATGGCGGTGAAGACGACCGGCACGTCCGCCGCACGCCCCGCCTCGATCAGACGGGCGGTCGCGGCCACGACCTCGGTGAGGTCCGTGCCCGAGGGGTAGGAGTCCTCGGTGAAGCCCCGGGTCAGGTCCACCACGACGATCGCGGGGCGACCGCCCCGCCGGACCGGGGAGCCGAAACCGGCCGTCCGGTACGTGCGGTCGGTGCGCGCACCGTAGAGTCCGGCATTCATCGGCGCCTGCCCAGGAGCCAGCCCTGGAACAGCCCGAGCAGGAAGGCGGCCCCGACCGGACCGTACTTCCTCAGCGCCGGGCCGGCGATCAACGACAGCCCGTCGAGCTCGGCCGTCGCGGCGGTGGGCGCGACGGCCGCGGCGGTGGACCCGGCCGGAACGGCGGCGGCGGAGCCCGCGGTACCGGCCGGGCCGAGCAGGAGGTCGCCGAGGTTCTGGGCGAACTGCTGGAGGATCCGGTCAGAGACGGTGGCGATGGCGCCCTTGCCGAACTGGGCGATCTTGCCCCGGATCACCAGGTCGGTGGTCAGGTTCAGCTGCGCGCCGTCGGGGGCCGGCAGCACCTCCAGCGAGACCTCGGCCTCGGCATCACCGCTGCCGTGCGTATCGGCGCCCATGGCGTGGACTCGCAGGCGTCGCTTCTCGGCGTCGACCTCCAGGAAGCGCACGGTGCCGGCGTAGGCGGCCGTGATCGGACCGACCTTGACCTTGACGGCGCCGCGCCAGGCGTCGCCCTCACGGCCTTCGAGAGCGGCTCCCGGCATGCAGGAGGCCACCCGTTGGACGTCGCTGACCAGGGCGAACACCGCGTCGGGCGCGGCTTTGACGGGAACGGTGTTGATCAGTTGCACGGGGTCTCCTCGGAGCACGCAGCCCGTTGGGCGCGCCGGGCGGTCGCGCAGGCGTCGATCGCCTCCACGATGGTCTGGTAGCCGGTGCACCGGCACAGGTTGGCGGCGACGACCTCCCTGATCTCCTCCTTGGTCGCCTCCGGCCGCTCGGCGAGGAAGCCCTCGGCGAGCATGAGGAAGCCCGGGGTGCAGAAGCCGCACTGCAGGGCGTGGTGTTCGGTGAAGGCCCGCTGGAGATCGCCGAGTTCACCCGAGCCGGTGGCGGGGGCGGGGGCGGGGCCGGTGGCGGAGGCGGAGGCGGTGGCGGTGGCGGTGGCGGTGGCGGGACCGACTCCGGGGCCGGCTCCGGGGCAGGGGCCGGGGGCGCAGGGGCTGCCCGGGCCGGAGAGGGACTCGACGGTCCTGATCCGCGCTCCCTCCGCCTGGGCGGCGAACATCAGGCAGGCCCGGGCCGGGAGCCCGTCGACGAGCACGGTGCATGCGCCGCAGATGCCGTGCTCGCAGCCGACATGGGTGCCCGTCAGCCGCAGGTCGTGACGGAGCACGTCCACGAGCGTGCGGCGCGGCGCCGTGATCACGTCGTGCGAGGTGCCGTTGACGTCGAGGGTGAGCAGCTGGACGTCGTCGCCCAGGGCGCTGGTGTCGGTCATGGTGTGGGCTCCAGTGCTGCGGGTGCGTGTGCTCGCGCGGTCAGTGCGCGGTGGACGGTCTCCGGGGTGACGGGCGTGTGGTCCAGTTCGACGCCGGTGGGCCGCAGCGCGTCGTTGACGGCGTTGAGCACGGCGGCGGGGGCCCCGATCGTGCCGCCCTCCCCCGCGCCCTTCGCGCCCGTCTCGGTGAACGCGCACGGGGTCTCGATGTGGTGGATCGAGACGTCGGGGATCTCGTGGGCGGTGGGCACCTTGTAGTCCATGAAGCCGGTGGCCGAGGGCTCCCCCTGGTCGTCGTACGTGACCTGCTCGAACAGCGCGCCCGCGATGCCCTGGGCGATGCCGCCCCGGCACTGGCCCTCCACGACCTGCGGGTTGATCGCCACGCCGCAGTCCTCGACGCAGACGTACGCGAGGATCTCCACCTGACCGGTGCCCTCGTGGAGTTCGACGACGACGCCGTGCGTGGCGTTGGAGAAGGTGCCGTCGTCGAAGACGTCGAAGACCGCGGTGGCGGCGAGGCCGGGCTCGATGTCCTTGGGCAGCAGATGGGCCTTGAGGTAGGCGGTGTCCGCCAGCTGTTCGTACGTGAGCGTCGTCTCGGGGTCGTCGAGGCGGCGGACCCGGCCGTGCCCCAGCGCGGTCTCTTCCGGGGAGATGCCCCACGCGGCGGCCGCGATCGCGCGGAGCTTGTCGCCGAGCCTGCCCGCCGCCAGACCGACCGCGCTGCCGCCGACGACGATCGAGCGGCTGGCGAAGCTGCCCCATCCGTAGGTGACACGGTCGGTGTCGCCCTGGTGGAGCTTGACCTTGGCGAGGTCGACGCCGAGCGCGTCGGCGACGATCTGCGCCATGGTGGTCTCGTGGCTCTGCCCGTGGCTCATGGTGCCGGTGGTGACGGTGACCGCCCCGCTGGTGTCCATGCGCACCTCGGAGAAGTCGAAGCCGGGGACGACCTCCATCCTGCGGGCGGCGAAGGCGGCCGAGCCGTATCCCGTGCGCTCGCTGAAGCAGCTGTAGCCGATGCCGATGTGGCGCCCCTCGGCCCGTGCCGCGGCCTGCCGCTCGTACCAGCCGGCCTCCTTCACGGCCCGCTCGCACAGGTCGAGGGATTCCCGGTACGAGCCGGGGTCGTAGGTGATGCCGTTGACTCCCGTGTAGGGGAACTCGGTGATGAGGTTGCGGCGTCGGACCTCCAGGGGATCGAGGCCGAGTTCGCGTGCGGCGCGTTCCATGAGCCGCTCGGCGACCATCACGTACTGCGGCCGGCTGACGCCCCGGTAGGGGGCGGTGGGGGCCTTGTTGGTGGTGATGGCCCGGCCGCGCACGCGGTAGGCGGGGACCTTGTAGACGCCGGGCATCTCCGCGGAGGCCATCAGCGGCTCGATGCCGGCCGTGAACGGGTAGCAGGAGTAGGCCCCCATGTCGCAGACCACGTCCGCGTCGAGGCCGAGGATCCGGCCGTCGGTGTCGAAGGCGGCGCGTGCGGTGTAGTGCTGTTCGCGGGCGAGGAACGAGGCGGACAGGGCGTCCTTGCGGTCCTCGATCCACTTCACGGGGCGCCCGAGCCGCCGCGCCGCCGCGGCGGCGGCGATCTCCTCACGGCCGACCGCGCACTTGAGCCCGAAGCCGCCGCCCATGTCCGGGACGATCACCCGCACCGCGCGCTCGTCGAGCCGGAGGCAGCGCGAGGCGACGGTGCGCACCTGGTGCGGAACCTGGGTGCAGGTGTGCAGGACGAGCTGTTCCTCCCGCTCGTCCCAGTGCGCGACCACGCCTCGGGTCTCCAGCGGCAGCGCGTTCTGCCGGCCGGTTCGCGTCTCCACGCGCACCACGCAGGCCGCGCTGTCGAAGACGTCGTCGATGCCCTCGGTGGCGAACAGGGAGACGTCGACGAGGGTGTTGTGCGCGGCCTCCTCGTGGACCAGGGCGGCGTCGGGAGCGAGAGCCTGCTCCTCGCAGGTGACGGGCGGGAGGGATCGGTAGGTGACCTGTGCCGCTTCCAGGCCGTCCTCGGCCGTGTACGGGTCGCGGGCGACGACCACGGCGACGGGCTCGCCGACGTAGCGGACCCGGTCGCGGGCGAGGACCGGCATGGCGGTGGGGACGAACTCCGAGAGCGGGCGCCCGAGCCGGGCCGTGATGTCGCCCATCTCCAGGTCGGCGGCGGTGAAGGCGGCGACCACGCCCGGCACTCGGCGCACGGCGCTCAGGTCGACGGCGGTGATCACTCCGTGGGCGACCGTGCTGCGGACGAACTGCGCGTGCAGCATTCCGGGCAGCTCGATGTCGTCGACGAAGCGGCCTCGTCCGGTCAGCAGCCGGGGGTCCTCGCGGCGGGGCACCGACCTGCCGACCAGACGCTCGTCCTTGGTGGACGTCATCGGGACATCGCCTCCTCACAGGCGCGTTGGACCAGGGTGCGGATGAGGTGTCTGCGGTACGGGGTGCTGCCGTTGGCGTCGCTCGGCGGCTCCACCGCGGCGGCCGCCGCTTCGGCGCAGTCGCGGAAGGAGCCGCCGGAGGAGAGCACCGCCTCCGCCTCGGGGACCCGCACCGGCATGGCGGCGACCCCGCCGAGGGCCACCCGGCCGCCGCGGACGGAACCCTCGACGTCCAGGTCCACGGCGGCGGCCACGACGGCGAAGTCACCGCGGCGCTCGGCGAACTCGGTGAGCGCCGCACGGGGTGCGGGGCGCGGGAAGACGATTTCGACGAGGATCTCGTCGGGGTCCAGGGCGGTCGTGTAGTAGCCGAAGAAGAACTCCCCGGCCGGGACGCGACGCTGACCGCGCGGGCCGCGGGCCACGATCTCGGCGTCCAGCAGTACGGCGAGCAGGCACCATTCGGCGGTCGAGTCGCCGTGGGCGATGCTGCCGCCGACCGTGCCGCGGGTGCGGATCGGCAGATGGCCGATCCAGGCCATGGCCTCACGGATGACGTCGAAGCCCGGCCCCAGCCCGTCCGGTGGCGCGGTCTCCACCGTGTGGTGGGTGGTGAGTGCCCCGATGCGCAGGCCGCCGTCGGCGTCGACGCCCAGATGGTCGAGCTCACGCAGTCCGGCGATGTCGACCAGATGGGCCGGCCGGGCCAGTCGGAAGTTCATCATCGCGACCAGGCTCTGGCCGCCGGCGATGACCTTGGCCTCGTCGCCCAGCTCGGCGAGGAGCGTCGTGGCGCCCTCGACGTCGCGCGCCCGGTGGTAGCGGAAGGGAGCGGGCTTCATGTCTCTCCTGTCGTACGGGGTCGCACGGAGTACGGGGTCGCACGGAGTCGTACGGGGTCGCACGGAGTCGTACGGGCGGGTGGGCCCGGTCGGGCGAGCCGTCAGAGCACCGCCCGACCGGGGGCCTGCGCCGGGACCTCGACGGGCTCGGGTCCCGGGGCTGGCCCGGTGGCGCGCTCGCGGTCCTCCTCCTCGTCGCCGTCGAGCGCCCGCCCCTTGGTCTCGGGGGCGGCGAGCGCCGTCCAGACGACGGAGCCCACGACGGCCACGGCCAGCACGGCGAAGGTGAGCGGCAGCCCCAGGAGCGGCCACATGACCGAGCCGAACAGCAGCGGGGCGAAGCCGGTCAGGACCCGGCTGAAGGACGATGCCCAGCCGAAGCCGCTGGCCCGCAGCAGGGTCGGGTACAGCTCGGACACGTAGGCGTACATGGCGGGGATCGTCAGCTGCATCAGGAAGCCGAAAACGGCGATGGCGACGACGGAACCCGTCGGCATGTCCAGCATCAGCGCGAACGCCACCAGGGCGAGCGCGGCGAGCGGGGCCGTGACTCCGATGAGCCACTTCCTGCCGACGAGGTCGACCAGGGCGGTGGACACCAGGACGCCGAGGATGCCGACCCCGCTCATCAGCGTCGTGCTCATGAAGGCGGCCGTGTCGCCGAGGCCCTGCTCCTTGAGGATGGACGGCATCCAGCTGAGCGCCGCGTAGTACACGAGCATGACGCTGGCGAAGAGCAGCCAGGCGGCGGAGGTGATCCGGGGGCTGAACCTCCAGACGTCCCGCAGCTGTTCGTAGGCGGCTCGGGGGCCTCTCGACCCGGTCCGCGCCGTCGGGGCGGGGATGACGTACGGCTCGGCCGGCGCTCCGGTGCGGGCGACGAGATCGTCGATGACGGCGCGGGCCTCGGCCTCCCTGCCCTTCTTGCTGAGGTAGACGGGCGACTCCGGAATGCCCCTGCGCACCCAGAAGAGCAGCAGCGCCGGAAGGCTCATCGTGGCGAGCATCCAGCGCCAGTTGTCGTCGAGCGTCAGCATCATCGTCGCCACCAGGCCGCACAGGGTCACGCCGATCGGCCACCACACGTCCAGTGCGGTCAGCACGCGGCCGCGGTACTTCTTCGGCGAGAACTCCGCCACCAGGGCGTAGTCGACGGGGATGCAGCCGCCGAGTCCGACGCCGGCGACGAATCGCAGGGCCAGGAAGACGGCGTAGTTCGGGGCGAAGGCGCCGAGCACGGAGAACAGCGCGAAGATCAGCAGGGTGACGCTGAACGCCTTCTTGCGGCCGATGCGGTCCGCGATCGCGCCCCAGACGACGGCGCCCAGCGCCATGCCGACGAGGTTGGCGGTGGCCACCAGGCCGCGCTGGGAGAGGGTCAGATCGAAGTGCTCGCCCAGCAGCGGCATCAGGAAGCCGTTGAGCGCGATGTCGTACGCGTCGAAGAGGTAGCCGAGGCCGCCGATGATGAAGATCTTGCCCTGGACTCCCCATCTCCACGGGAGGTCCTGGACAATCTGGTCGCCTGTTTTCACGTTCGCTCCACGGGGGTGTTCGAGGGGGACGCGCCCGCGCGGGGCGGACACCGGGGGTGGAAGAGCGGGGCTGGGGGTCGTGGCGAGGGTGACGCGGGGTCGGGGAGGAAGGCCGGGGCGGCCGGGTCGGGGAGGCAGGCCCGGCCGGCCGGGTCAGCGGGCGAAGCGGTAGTCGTACGCGCCCAGATCCGGGTCGTTGAGCGGCGTGCCGCTCCACAGCCAGTCGTAGGAGACGTCCGACTCTCCGTCGAAGCCGCGCCTGAGCAGCTCGTCGCGAGCCTCCTGACGGGCCCCGTCCGGGTAGTGGTAGAAGGTCTTGTTCCGCAGCGAGGCGTCCTGGACCATTCCGGCGTGCTTGGCGCGCCGGTCGACGTAGCGGCGCAGCGCGAGTTCGGTGCCGTCGACGGTGGTTCGACCCAGTTCCTCCGCCAGGACGGCGGCGTCCTCCATGGCCTGGGAGGCGCCCTGTGCCTGGTAGGGCAGCATGGCGTGGCAGGCGTCGCCCAGGAGGGCGACGCGGCCGTCCACCCAGACCGGGTCGCGGCGGCGGTGGTAGAGGGCGAAGCTCATGACGTCGTCCTTGGCCTTGGACAGCATGGCGGCGACGCGGTCGTCCCAGCCGGGGTAGGCGTTCACGAGCTCGTCGGCGCCGGCCCGGGCGGTCCACTTCTCGGCGACGTCGTCGGTGCAGGGGACGCAGCCGACGACGTTGAGGTACTCGCCGCCGCGGATCATGTAGTGGACCAGGTGCCGTTCGGGGCCGTACCAGATCGTGCTCTGGAAGCGGTCCATCAGGAATCGGGTGGCAGGGTCGGCGGCGATGAGGTCGCCGGGGATCAGTGCCCTGAAGGCCATCTCGCCGGAGAACCGGAGCGTGTCCGGGAGGCCCATGAGGTCGCGGACGCGGGAGCGGATGCCGTCGGCTCCGATCAGCACGTCGGCCTCGAACCGCCGGCCGTCCTCGGTCACGGCGGCGGGGCGGCGCGGGTCGCTGCGGTCCAGTGCGGTGACCGTGCTCCCGGTGTGCAGGGTGACGACCGGCCCGGGACCGGCCGGGTCGACGCAGGCGTCGGTGAGGACGCCGTGCAGGTCGGCGCGGTGGTAGTGCCAGTACGGGGCGTTGTAGCGCTGCTTGCAGGTGTCGCCGAGCTGGGTCAGCCCGATGACGCTGCCGTCCTTCCACCTGCGCCGCACCTGGTCCTGGGGCTCGGTGTGGATGGCTTCCAGCTGCGTGCGCAGGCCGAGGCCGAACAGGATCCGACTCGCGTTGGGCGCCGTCTGGATACCGGCGCCGATCTCGCCGAACCGCGGCGCCTGTTCGAGCACGGTGACCGCGAGGCCCCGTTGCCGCAGGGCCAGCGCGGCCGTCATCCCGCCGAGCCCGCCACCGACGATGACGACGTCGAACGATTGGGTGGGTGCCATGTGTTCTCCAGATGCGGGTGCGGCGGGCGAGATCAGAAGTCGACGAGGCGGCCCGCGCTGACGACGTCCTGGTCGTCGACGGACACGGTGCAGCCGCGCATGGCGATGTCGAGGTGCGCGTACGACTCACGGCCGAGTACGGGGTGCGGCCCGGTGGACCATAGGAAATTGCCGGCGAACGCCCGGGCGTCCATGCCCATCAGCTCTTCCTTGCCGTAGAGGGCGGTGGCGAACCAGTCCGCGGTCCGCATGAGCCCCCATCCCATGTGGGAGAGGCTCCGCGCCCATGCGTCGTTCGCGTCGTCGAAGAAGGTGTTGAGCAGATGGGCCTCGGCGCCGCCCGAGACCTTCTCGATGCGCCCCGCGGCGATCTCGAGGGTGACCGGCTGGCGCACGTACTCCTTGAACGGCAGCAGGATGTCGCCCTCGGCCAGCACGATCCGCCCGTCGGAGAACTGCGGCCAGCAGAGCACCATGGTGCTCGGCCAGTGGTCCCAGCGGCCCGGGTCGTCGGCGAATCCGACTTGGAACTCGGGCTTGGAGCCCGGCAGTTCGACCGTGAGATCGGTTCCGGCCTCGGAGGTCACCCTCATGACGGACGCGTTCCTCACCAGCTGGACGCCCCGCAGGACCTCGGCCTTGTCCTCCGGCTTGGGCAGGTTGCGGATGAGGACGTCGGGGGCGTCGCAGACGAAGAGGATGCGGGTGCCGGTGCGCAGGATCTCCTGCTGCAGGGGTGCGTGGATGAAGCCCTCCCGCGTGAGGTCCACGACGAGGTCGGCGGCCTTGAGCAGGTCCTGGGCGGTGCTGTCGTTCAGCACCGCGGTCAGGCCGGGGCCGGCGCCGGTGTGGGTGCTGTCGGTGGGAGAGGGGTTGCCGCCGGGCACGGTGGCGGCGATGACGTGGGCGCCGCAGGCTTTCGCGGCGCCGAAGGCGGCGGCGACGTAGTCACCGCGGCTGCTCGGTTCGGACAGGACGACGACGTGCTCGTCGGGCGTGAGCTTGCACAGCTTCAGCTCGCGGGTGAAGGCGTCGAGCAGATCCACAGAGGTGAGGTCGAACATGTCTCGCTCCTAGGGATGGGAGGTCGGTGAGACGGTGGTCGCCGGTTCGGACAGACGCGTGAAGGCATGGATCAAGCCATGCGAAGGGGGACCGACGTCGGGGAGCGCGGCGCTTCGAAGCGCCGCCGACGGGATTAATCCGAGCACGTACGATCTCGGTCTGGCAAGGGGGTCACCCCGAATTTGTTGCCATCACCCACGTCGGCCGGCACCCCGAAGGAGTGCCAAGTCGGCCTTGACCAGGCGCTTTTCCCGCACCTGACCAGCACCGGCCGACATCGCCGGCCGGTGGACGATGAAGGCGAGCACGTACGAGCCCTTGCGCAGAGGAGTCCGTACGTGCTCGGATCACCTTCATCCGCACCCGGACCATGTGCCCGGCGGGCCTTGCCGCTGGCCGATTCCCGACGGCTCAGGCCGCCCAGAGGAGGGCTCCGATGTCACCCGAGACGATGGTTCGACGCCCGCTCCGGCTCCCGGCAGCACGAAGCCCCGGACCGTCAGTGGTCCGGGGCTCCACCGCGTGGCCGCGGGCGCGCCTGCGGTGAGGACGCGGGAGGTACGGGTGCGGTCCGCCGGGCGCGGGCCGGCCGCAGCCGCCGCCGAGCGGGTGCGGCGGCCTAACCCTTCGGGTCCGGCTTCCATTCGTCGGCCAGGAGCCCGAGCAGGACCTCGTCCAGGAACTCGCCCAGCACCCAGGCCGAGGAGCGCAGAACACCCTCGCGGACGAAGCCGTTGCTCTCGGCGGAGCGCAGCATCGCGGTGTTGTCCGCCAGCGTCTCGATCTGCAGCCGACGCAGGCCGCGAACGACGAAGCCGTAGTGGCACAGCGCCGCGACCACGTCGGTGCCGTATCCCTTGCCGCGGGCGGACGACAGCAGTCCGAGCCCGATGTGCGCGGACCGGCTGTGGTTGTCGATGCCCCACAGCACCGCGGTGCCGACCAGCGCGCCGCCGTCCAGCTCCACCACGGAGAAGGGCACATGCCCCTGTTCGGTGTCGTCCACGATGAGCGGCGAGTGCGCCGAGCCGGGTGTGATCGGCCGCCACGGCCGGCCCTGGGCCCGCGAGTGCGTGACCACGTCGTCGTAGAGCTCGGCCTGCAGAACCGGAATGTCGTCCTCGTGCCGGGCCCGGAGCCCGACCTTGCTACCCCTCAGCATGCAAGATTCCTATCCGACCGGTCGGCCGGGGGCAAACCATTAACGACGACGATCGCGGTCGAGGCGGGGGCCTGTCGGCCCGGCGGGTGGTGGGGGGGCTGACCAGGGCGTGGTCCAGGGGGTGTCCGTTCGAGGGGGTCTGCCCGCACGTCTCGGCGGACGACCAGGGCGTGGTCCAGGCGGCGTCCGGCGGGGCGATGCCTGCACGTCCCGGCGCGGCGGAGCCTACGGTTTGTGGGTGACCCAGAGCAGTTCCGCCGGCCAGCGGTGCGCCCAGTCGGGTGGGTCGGTCACGTTGTAGCCGTTGACCGTTCCGCGTTCGGGCCGCGGCTCGATGAGGTCGTCGACGACGAGACCCGCGCCGCGCAGGACCCTGACCCAGTCGCCGTAGGTGAGCTGATAGCTGGTCGCGCCGTCGCCTTCGGCGATGGTGTTCAGCCCGAAGTAGTCCTGCCGCAGCGTCGTGGTCACACGGCCGGCGGCTTCGTCGTAGCACGCTTCGAACCACGGACTGGCCACGTTGAACACCAGGCGCCCGCCTCGCTCCAGGACGCGCGCGGCCTGCGGGACGGCCAGGTGCGGAGGCGCCCAGCTGAGCCCACCGAAGTCGCAGAACACCAGGTCGAAGCTGTTGTCGGCGAAGGGGAGTCGCTCGGCGGCGCCCTGCACCAGTGAGTAGCGGGCCGCTCCCATCGCACGGGCCGCCGCGGCGAGTTGGGCCTCGGACAGGTCGATCCCGATCACGGTGGCGCCCTCGGCGGCAAGCGCCCTGGACCACTGGCCGGCGCCGCAGCCGAGTTCGAGGACGCGCTTGCCGGTGACGTCGCCCAGGGCGCGCAGGTGCGCGTCGGGGATGGAGTACATGCCCCACAGCCGGGGTGCGGCGCCGATGCGCGGGTCGTGCCGGTGCTGGTAGTCGCCGCTGATCCGGTTCCAGAGCCGCCGGTTGGCGGGGATGCTGTCCACGCGCCGACTCCAGCACGGCCTGCCGGAGACGGTCAACACGACAGGGTTCGGACGGTGCGGGCATCCGGAGTGCGGCGTAGATCACTCACGGCTTGTCCCCGTTCCAGGCCATTCCCGCCCTGGCTCTGCTTGGCTGATGGCTCTGACGATCACAGGAGGTCGATAGGTATGGCGCTCACACACTGGGGGTTCATCTACACGGCGGACGGCAGCGCGGCAGGTGGCGACGTCAGCTTCGTGGACACGGGTACGTGCCGCACTGTGTTCGTCGGGGTGGCGAAGCCCGAGGAGGGCATCGAGGCCGCGCGCCGCCTGGTGGGCGAGGGCGTGCAGCTGATTGAACTGTGCGGGGGATTCGGGCCGGTGTGGGCCGGGCGTGTGATCGAGGCGATCAACGGCGCAGTCCCCGTGGGCACGGTCGGCTACGGCCCCGAAGCGGTCGATCAGGTGCACGCGATCTTCTCGTGACGGGTGCCGGCTCCTTCACACCGACAGGGACCGGAGCCAGAGCCGAATGGCTGCGACGGTGACGGCGCCGTGAATGACGTGGGCCCTCTTGTCGATACGGGAGCCCGTAGGCGCATCGTGTGACGTCATGGCCGCGAGGGTAGGTCGCGGGGCGACCGGGCGCGAGGCAATCGCGCACCAGGTCGTCGGAGCGGGGGCTCAGCGCGCGGACGGGGTCGTTGTCAGACCCCACTCGTACCGTCGTGAGTACCAGGCCGGGTCCTGCCGGCCACTGACGCACGGGAGCGGGTCGTGAGTGAGATCAGCGTGGACCGGCAGCATCTGGATCATCTCCTGGCCGACAGCGCGAGCACGTACGGATCTCCGTATCAGCGCGCGTTCGCCGAGCTGGCGGCGACGCATCGGGGCAGGCCCCCGGGCGAGATCCTGCCCCTGTTGCGCGTGGCCGCCGACCATGCGCTGCTCGGCTTCACCCCGGCCGATCTGCGCGAGCAGGCCGAGGCGATCAGTACGGGCACCCCGTACGTCCTCCGGGTGCGGGTGACCGGCCGCTGACCTGCCCGTCCGTACGGACCCGCGCCTCCGCGCCGACGCCGTACGGCGTCAGTGCAGGGCGAGGACGCAGAACTCATGCTCCTCCGGGTCGGTCAGGCACGTCCACGGCACGTCGCCCTGGCCGAGGTCGAGGTCGGTCGCGCCGAGGGCCCGCAGGCGGGCCACCTCCGCCGCCGCGTCGTCACCGGGGTACGGCAGCAGGTCGAGATGGACGCGGTCCGGTGCGGTCTTCACGTCCGGCGTACGGAGGAATTCGAGATACGGTCCGACTCCCTCGGCGGAGCGGAACGCCGCATGGCCGTCGGCCACCTCGTGCGGCTTCCAGTCCAGAGCCTCACCCCAGAACCGGGCCATGCCCCGCGGATCCGCGCAGTCGACCACGACGGCGGCGATCGGCCCGGTGTCCTGGTAGATCTCCCGCGGCTCCAGCACGCAGAACTCGTTGCCCTCCGGGTCGGCGAGGACCGTCCACGGCACGTCGCCCTGGCCCACGTCGACGGGTGTCGCGCCGAGAGCCCGGAGGCGATCGACCAACTCCGACTGATGGGCCGCGGAGGCGGTGGCGAGATCGAGGTGCATGCGGTTCTTCACCGCGGACTTGCGTTCCGGGACGGGAACGACGTCGATGCCGAGGACGACCGGGTCGGGCCAGACGAACCCGCCGCCGGGTCCGACGTAGGCGGTCACGCCGCGATCGTAGGCACTCCACCCGAGCGCCTCCGCCCAGAACCGTCCCAGTGCCGGGGGATCGACGGCCTTGATGTTGAGGTGAACCGGTCGCAACGCCATCCGGCGATCCTACGCAGCCTGCGGTCGACACCGGGGCGGGCTCGCGTATGCGGTGGCAGATCGGGCCAGGGGCCGGGAGACTCGGGTGCTGTGAACGTGGGCATCTCTGGTTTCCAACCGTCCTTCCTGGTCGGGATCGAGGCGGTTCGGCAGGCGCACGGACCACGTCTGGCGAGGCTCACCGGCCGCCGGCTGACGGGGTTCGCCTTGGTGCGCTTCGCGGAGGACGGAGACTGGTACGCCGACTGCCCGGTGGTGCTGGACTTCGATGGCGTGCGGGTGGAGGTCTGTCACACGAGGTTCGACGAACTCTCGGTCGGCTGGGACTCGATCGACACCACGGCGGCGATCACCGGGTGGGAGTGGTTCGAGCTCACACCCCAGTGGTCTCACCGTGATGAGCGCCTGGAAGCGTTCGTCGGTCGGCAGCTCGACGAGGTCGCGCTGCTCGAGTATCGACCGGCGGGCCGGGACCTGGCGGCCGGGACGGTGGCGGTGGAGTTCGCCTTCGACACCGGCCGCCTGCGGATCGTCAACGGCCTCGACGAGAACCACATCGAGGTCGGTACCGCCCGGCCGGAGTACGTCCGCCACCGGCTGGCCCCGTGAGCCGGGGCACGGCCCCGCGGCTCGTGTTCCGGGCGTGCTTCGGGGAATCGCCGCCTCAGGGGATGTTGTACGGGCACACGTGGCGCGAAAGGATCGCGGCATGTCCAGCGACCGTCTCCTGCGCATCCACAGCGACGAGTTCCAGGCCATGGCCGAGAGGGTCCTGCGGGTCACGGAACTCACCTCACGCCTCAACGTCCTGCCCTTCGAGGACGAGGCGGGCAAGGCCGAGCTGTTCGAACAGATCCTCGGCAGGCCGCTGCCGCCGAGGGTGACCGTCTATCCGCCCTTCTACACGGACCACGGACTCCGCCTCGAACTCGCCGAGCGCGTGTTCATCAATCAGAACTGCACGTTCCTGGACTACGCCGGCATCCGCCTCGCCGAACGCGTGATGGTCGGCCCGAAGGTCACGTTCATCACCAGCGGGCACCCGGTCGATCCCGAGGAGCGACGGCTGTACCTCACCGGCGCTCCCATCGACGTCGCCGAGAACGTGTGGATCGGCGCCGGTGCCACGATCCTGCCCGGCGTCAGCATCGGCCGTGACGCCGTGATCGCCGCCGGCGCGGTCGTGGCGGACGACGTTCCCGCCGCGAGCCTGGTGACCGGCCCGAAGGCCACCGTGAACCGACGGTGGTGACGCGCTCCCGGAGACCCTGCGAGCCGCAGGGCCGGCGGGCACGGTGCCTGTCTCCGGGAGGTGCGCCGGCGGCATGCTCGATGGCCGATCGATATCCGGTGTCGGCCGCGGCCGCGCGGTGCGAGACTCCGGGCCATGGCCTCACCCGAGCTCAGCGACCTGGACTATCTCCGGGAGATCGAGCGCCTCGCCAACCGCGTCAGCGTGGAGGAATCCAACGAAGGATGGCTCTCGTTCCCGTCGGACCCCGAAGCGGCGACACCGCTCCA
This sequence comes from Streptomyces sp. NPDC047971, assembly GCF_040653355.1. Classification (NCBI taxonomy): domain Bacteria; kingdom Bacillati; phylum Actinomycetota; class Actinomycetes; order Kitasatosporales; family Streptomycetaceae; genus Streptomyces; species Streptomyces sp. NPDC047971. Next base: position 217,476 of record NZ_JBEZNW010000002.1, read on the forward strand.
GCGCAGCGTGAACGCGCTGGCTCGGGCCCTGCGCCATGACCACTTCGCGGGCGACGGCTGCCTGGAGGAGGAGGACCGGCCTCTGGTCCGCCTCGTCGGGGCCTCGGTGTTGAAGCCGGGCGCCATGCCGGCCGGGGTGGACGAGGCGTACGAGGACGTGTGTGGACGGATCGGCGTCGCACCCCGGCCAGAGGGCTGGGCACTGTGGAACACCTGGAGCGACGGGGACCTGAAGGTGACCATGGTGGTGGCGGCCGTCGACACGACCGAGGGGCTGTTCGAGAACTGGGCCCGAGGCAGGGCGATCGACCCGGTGTCGCCGCTGCCCTCCCAGATCGCCGTCGTCCGCCAGGGATGGCTGGGCCCGATGACGTTCTCGCCTCGCGGCCTCCATCGGACGGGTCTCGGCGGTCGGCCGCTGCCCTAGGCTCCCGGCCCACCGCTCGGGCTCCTCGGGACGTGTTTGACGAAGACGATGCCGTCGCTGTCCGCCAGGTGGGTCGGGTCGAGCGGGGAGTAGCCGAACCAGGGGGACACGCGGTGCGCGGGCCGGGTGTCGGCCAAGGCGGCGGCGAGGCGGGGAGCGTCCACGAGGTGACGGTCCTCCGGCTGGGCGTACAGGAGTCCTTCGACGGTGTCCTGCGGCGGGGTGTCGACCCCCTGGTGCGGGATCGTGCCGAGGGCCATGGCCAGGAACGCGTACCGCTCCCCCAGGTGCGCGCTGACGAGCGCGCCGGCGCTCCACCACTCCAGCCGCAGGTCGCCCAGTGTCATCGTGCTCTTGTTCCGCTGGAGGTGGCCGTTGTGGGCGAAGACCAGCACCGGCCCCCGTTCGGCGAGCGCGAGGACGTTGTCGGCCATCATCCGGCCCCGCAGGCCGACGAGCCGCGCCATGCGGCTCGGCGAGGTGTCGGCCATCCAGAAGTGGTAGCGGAGGAGGCCGGTGGCGGTGCGCCCGTACAGGCGCGCCCGGTGCCACTCCTCCCGCGAGGTCAGGGTGATCAGGTGCGGCGTCCGCTCGTCGAGCAGCGCCACCAGATCGTCGGCGAGCAACCGCAGTTCGGTGGCCGCGGCCGACCGGCCGACGGATCGGGTCGGATCCCTCATCGCGGCCGGTTCGGTCCAGCTGCCGTCGGGCCCGAGCAGGCGGTCGAGTGCCTCCGCGGTGCAGGGGAGCAGGTCCGCGTCCACGCCGGCCGCGAGGTAGGCGTGGAGCGCGGTGAGGGCCTGCCGTGGGCTCTCGGCGCCGGTGATCTCCAGCGGGCCGTCGAAACCGGCGAAGCGCAGCTGCTCGGACGCGGGCCGCCCGTCGTTGTACGCCCGCATCCAGCGCACGAGCTCGCGGTTGGCCGCGGAGGCGCCGAAGCCGTGGGTGAAGCCGTGCTCCATGACCTCGTCGAGGCTCCCCTCGCCCGAGGTGATGTGGTCGTCCACGATCAGGCCCGCCAGGCAGCCGCTCTCGATCGCGATCGTCCGGTAGCCCTCCTTCTCGACGAGCTGCCGGAAGAGGTCGTTGCGCACGTCGAGCAGCGTGTCCTCGCCGTGTGTGGGCTCGCCCAGAGCCAGCACCCGCGGCCGGGCCGGGAGCAGCCCCATGACGGCGGCGGCCTCCACGGCATGGGTGGTGTCCTCGATGTCGATTGCCATGCCTTCAACGCTATCGTTGAACACACGGTTGAGACTTTTCGACGATTTCGACGGGATCATGGGGCGAAACCTTCAAAGCGGGGATCGACTGAGGCCGGTCGATCTCGCGCGTCGGCACGGCCTCTCCACGCAGGCGATCAGGAACTACGAGGAGGCCGGCATCCTCCCGGCGGCCGCGCGAACCCCCCACGGCTACCGCACATATACGGCGCTGCACGCGGGGGCTCTGCGCGCGTTCCTCGCGCTGGCGCCCGCCCATGGTCACCGGACCGCGACGTCGATCATGCGGGCGGTGAACGAGGGCGCGAGCGAGGAGGCGTTCCGCCTCATCGACGAGAGCCACGCCCAGTTGCTCGACGACCGCCGGACCCTCCACGCCGTGGAGAACGCCCTGCGGGACCTGGAGGGCGGGGTGGCCGCGCCGGTGGGTTCCGGCGCCGACGAGTTGTTCATCGGGGCGCTGGCGCGGGAGCTGGGAATCCGTCCCGCGACGCTGCGCGCATGGGAACACGCGGGGCTGGTGCGCCCGCGCCGCGATCCGCGGACCGGGTATCGCGTCTACGACGAGGCCGCCGTACGGGACGCCCGACTGGCTCACCAACTCAGGCGGGGCGGCCATCTGCTGGAGCAGATCGCCCCGCTGATCGCCCAGGTGCGCGCCGCGGGCGGGCTGGAGCCGCTGGAGGCGGCACTGCACGACTGGCACGGCCGTCTGTCCGCCCGCGGACGGGCGATGCTGACCGGGGCGGCCGAACTGGACACCTACCTCCGCGAGCGCGGCTGAGCCGGTCCGGTCCCCCGGACCAGCCGGCCGAGCCGGTCCGGCAGGGCCGGCGTGGCGAGGGCGTGCGGTCCCCGACGCTCCGGCCGGCCCCCTGGGGCGGCATCCACGCCCGGGTCAGAAGATGCGCTGACCAGGCGTGAGGATTCCGTCGGGGTCGTACCGGTGTCGTGCGGCCTCCAGTTCGGGCCAGAAAGGGCCGAAGTGGCGCACCCAGTCGTCCCGGGTCAACGGCACCGATCCGATGGGGTACCAGCAGCCGCCCGCGGCGACGGTGGCGTCGTACTGACGCCGGTTCGCGGCGACCATCTCCTCGGCGGAATCCGCGCCCGGGGAGGCGGTCTTCAGAAGGGAGAAGAGGTAGACGAGCTCCTCGTCCGGCATGACCGGGAGCGGGGTGCGGCACCGGGCGGTGGGTACGGGGTACAGCAGGACGACCGCACTCGTGCCGAGCGCACCGGCCTTGAGACCGGCGAGGGTCTCCGTGACGACGGCGTTCACGGTGGAGGCGGGGAGCAGGCTGTCGTACCAGGGGTGCGGCCGGGCCCACTCCCCCATGGACCTGAAGGCTTCCACCGCCGGGGCGAGCCGGTTCACGAAGTCGACGTAGGGAACGTCCTGGACGTCGAGCGAGGTGTGCCGCAGGTCGCCGGTGAGCCGGGCGTCGTCGGCCGGCACCCCGTCGTAGGCGGCGGCCTCGATCATGTACGTCCAGCCGTCCGGGGTGGGCAGGGCCTGACCGACGAGATAGTCGAACCGTCCGTCCTCGATCAGCCCGGCCTGCTGCTCGGTGAGGGCGGCGACGCTCCCGAAGAACATGACGTAGTGCCGCACGGTGCGGGGTGCGGGGACCAGGGAGAGGGTGGCCCGGGTGATGATCCCGCACTGCCCGAGGCCGCCGAGGACGGCCCGGAAGAGGTCCGGGCGTTCGGTGGGTGAGCAGGTCGTGAGCTCGCCCTCGCCGGTGACGACCTGGAGTTCGAGCACGTTGTCGGCCTGTGTGCCGTGGCGACTGATCTGCCCGCCCAGGCCACCGGCGGACAGGGTGCCGCCCACGGAGAGTTCGAGGTAGTCGGTGAACGCCGGCGGGGTGAGCCCCGTGGCGAGGGTGGCCTGGACCAGGGTGCTCCACCGGGCCCCGGCCTGGACCACGGCGGTGTCCTCGCGGATCTCGATGGAGTCCAGCGAACCGAGGTCGACGACGAGCCCGGAGGGCACCTGCGCCTGTCCGTTGGTGGAGTGGCCCTGACCTCTTCCGGCGACCCGCAGCCCGCGTTCCCGGCAGTGGCGGACCATCGTGGCGACGTCCTCCGCCGAGCCGGGTCTGAGAACGGCGGCCGGCGGTCGGCTGACCAGACGGCCGAAGTCGGTGGACGCGGCGTCGAGGGCGGCCCGGTCGAGGCGGAGCTCCCCGTCGAGGTCGGGAACCATGTCGAAGGCGCTGCCGGTGCCGAAGGCGGCCTCGGTCGGGTCCGGTTGCGCGGCAGGAAGGTGCGAAGACGTCACGCCTACTCCAGATCAACTCGACTACAGGACAGCTGACTTCACCCCTCGATACGAGCCGAAGACAGCGCCGTGGCCGGTCCCCGGGGTGACCTGCCACTCCGGACACCGGCACAGTTCCTTCACATTGTGATCACCTTCGTGTCAGAAGGCGGCCAAAACGGCCAAGTTGATGCTGTTCGCCTCCCCACACCCCGCCCTCGCCTCCGTTCTGCCACCGGGCGCGGTCACCGCTCCACGAACGGACCTCTCCGAACCGCCGGAAGGCCACCTCTGCGACCCACCGGAAGGCAACGCCTCCGAACCGCCGGACGGTCAGGGGCCTCAGGCCGGCCGTCGGCCGTCGGCCGTCGGGTCGGCTCCGGCGGCCTGGCCCGCGCGGAAGGCGCGCCGGTACGCGGCGGGTGTGGTGCGCAGTGCCTCGTGGAAGCGTCGGCGCAGGTTGACGGCCGAGGAGAGGCCGACCCGGCGCGCGATGGTCTCGACCGGCAGGTCGGTCTCCTCCAGCAGCGCCCGGGTGGCGGCGATGCGCCGGTCGAGCAGCCAGCGCCCTGGACTGATGCCCAGCTGCTCGGTGAAGCGTCTGGTCAGCGTGCGGGCCGAGACCCGCGAGCGGGCCGCCATGTCGGTGACGGTGACCGGCTGTTCGAGGCGCTCGGTCAGCCAGTCCAGCAGCGGGGCGAGGGAGTCGGCGACCGGTCCGCCGGCGGGCAGTTCGGCGTACTGCAGCTGGCAGCCCTCGCGGTGCGGCGGCATCACCATCCGGCGGGCGATCCGCATGGCGTACGCGGCGCCCTGGTCGACGCCGACCAGGTGCAGGCAGAGGTCCACACCGGCCGCCGATCCGGCACTGGTGGCGACGTCGCCGTGGTCCACGTACAGCACCGCGGGGTCGACCTCGACCTGTGGGAACCGGGTCGCCAGCTCGGCCGCACCGGCCCAATGGGTCGCGGCCCGCCGGCCGTCGAGCAGCCCGGCGGCGGCGAGCACGAACGCGCCCGAGCAGATGCCGACGATCCGAGCGCCGCGCCGGTGCGCCGCGCGGACCGCCGCGACCACCGCGGACGGCACCGAGGTGCCGTCCGGTTGCCGCCAGCCGGGGACGAGCACCGTGTCCGCGCGCTCCAGCGCCTCCAGGCCCGTCGGGACCAGCATGTCGTAGCCGGCCTCGGTGCGCAGCGGGCCGGGGTGTTCGGCGCAGATCTCGAACGCATAGCGGGAGGGGAGCGCCGGGTCGTGGGCGCCGAACACCTCGGCCGCGCAGGCCAGCGGGAACGTCGACTGGGGCGGCTGCAGCAGGGCCACGACCCGGTGGAGCGCGGGGGATCCGGGCAGCGAACGAGGTGTCATGGCGCGAAAGTACCCCTTCATGTCGTTCAGGACACTGGGATGAGCGCATTGGTCTAGTCCAGCATCGGTCCTGTGACCATCGCACAGACGAACACGTCGCCCCGGACCGACCCGCCGACCACGCCGCCGCCCACGCGGTCACCCCTCTGGGACCGGCGCTTCACGCTCTACTTCACCGCCCGCGCGGTGTCGCTGCTCGGCGACGCCATGATGCCGGTGGCCGCCGCGCTCGCGGTCGGCCCGCTGTACGGGATCTCCGGGGTCGGCTTCGTCCTCGGCATCTGGACCGGGACGTTCGTCCTCCTGGTCCTGTTCGGCGGGGTGTTCGCCGACCGGTTCGGCGCGCGCCGGATGATGGTCGGCGCGGACCTCGTCCGGGTCCTCACCCAGGGGGCGCTGGCGGTCGCGTTCTTCGTGGGAACACCACCGTTCTGGCTGCTGGCGACCATGGCCGCGCTGGCGGGCGCGGCCGTCGCGATGTTCCTGCCCGGGGTGAACGGGATGGTCCCGCTGGTCGCGCGCGAGCCGCAGCGCGCGAACGCCACGCTGAAGGTGGCCGACGCGCTCGCCCACCTGCTCGGCCCGGCCCTCGCGGGACTGCTCATCACCCTGACCGGGGCGGCGGCCGTGTACGCCATCGACGCCGGCACCTTCCTGCTCAGCGCCGCGTGCCTCGCGCTGATCCGGCTCTCTCCGGCCGCGACGGCCGAGGCCGGGGCCGGTCCCGAATCCTCCGCGCGTACCGGTGGTTCACTCCGGCGCGACCTGCGCCGGGGCTGGCAGGAGTTCCGCGCGCGCACCTGGATGTGGGCGGTGATCCTGATCTGGGTGGTGTACGGCGTCCTGCTCTTCGGCCCGCTGGTACCGCTCGCTTCGACGCTCATCGGCGGCCGGCTCGGGCCGAACGCCTACGGCCTCGTGGTCTCCTTCCTCGGCGTCGGCACGGTGCTCGGCGGACTGCTGGCACTGCGGCTGCACCCGGCCCGGCCACTGGCCGCCGGCGCGCCGGCGATGGCGCTGTACTCGCTGCTGCCGCTCTCCGTGGGGCTGGGCGCCGACCTGCCGGTGCTGCTGCTCTGCCACGCGCTCGGCGGCGGCGGCCTGGCGTTCTGGTCGGTGATGTGGGCGACGAGCGTGCAGACCCACACCCCGCCCGCGGTGCTCAACCGTGTCACCGCCTACGAGCTGGCCGGCTCGGTGTCGGGGATCGCGCTCGGCCAGATTCTGGCGGGCCCGGCCACCGGGCTGGCCTCCCCGGCACGGCTGCTGCTGGTGTCGGGCGGCACCTGTCTGGCGGGCTGCGTGGCACTGCTCGCCATCCCGGCGATCCGCACGCTGCGCCGCAGCGCCACGGCGGACAGCGGCGGACCGGCGGCGCCGGAGAACCCCGGGGACCGGGACCGCTCGGCCGGTGCGGGCGCACCGGCCGGCCAGGACGCGCGCTGAGCGCACCCACGAACGCGTCGGTGCCCCGGTGACCCGATCCCGGGGGCCGCTCGGTGATGACGCCCGGTCGGGGCCCGGGGCGGTCACCGTCCCGGGCGCCCTCAGGCGGGGCGCTGCGCCATGACGACCACGCCCGGGCCGGTCTGCTCGTCCGCGGGGAGCCGGAGTTCGGCGACCGTGCGCAGTCCGGCCCGCTCGATCAGGTCCACGAGTCGCTCCGGCCGCCATTGGTGGGTGGTCCAGCGCACGGGCACTCCTCCGTACGCCTCGGTGCGCTGGAAGTCGTCGTCGCCGACGTGCGTCGCGGTGATGAAGTGGCCGCCCGGCTTCAGGGCACGCGCGAATCGCGCGAGGACCTGCGGGAGCACGTCACGGGGGAGGTTGAACAGCGACCACCACCCGAGCACGCCGCCCAGGGATGCCTCCTCCAGGTCGAGGTCGGTGGCCGAGGCGACGCTGAAGCGGCACTGCGGGTGGAGGCGGCGCGCGTTCTCGATCATGCGGGGCGAGAGATCGACTCCCGACACGTCGAGTCCGCGTTCCGCGAGGTAGGCGGTCACCGTGCCGGGTCCGCAGCCGACGTCGAGGACGGGCCCGAGCCCGCCCACCGTGTCGGCGAACGCGTCGATCGACGCCTTGAGCCACGGATGCCGACGGATGTCGCCGATTCCTGTCGTCAGCACCATGTGAACGTAGTTGTCGGCCACGCGGTCATAGGACTCGCGGACCACGTCGAGATCTGCCGGACGGTCGATACGGTGTGCGCGCATCGCCCCACCCTAGGGCCTTCCCCTCGGCGGGCGTCGGTCTTGTCGCCCCGGTGGAGGGCCGTTCCCGCGGGGTACGGAAACGGCCAACTGGAAGGACACGCTCCGTCCTTGAGGCCGGGAACACCCGAGAGGCGCCTGGGGACTGCGATCCGGAGAGCCGGCGGGCACCGCTGTCGCGCAAGGATCGCCCGGCTGTCACGGTCCCGTCATGGAGCCGTCGCGGCCCCATCGCACGCGAGGCGATCCGGATGGCCGGAAACCGCGTCCTCGAATCCCTCCCGCCCGCAAGGCCGTTGATCACCTCACATACTGCGCTGACCGGCGACGGGCGCCGTGGCGCGCCCGGCCGGATTCGACCACTCGACCTCATCCCTAGCTCCTGGGGGAGACTTGCGCGCACACGTGCACAGAGCACGCGCCTTCACCATCGCGGCGGCCACATCGGTGGCGCTGGTGGCAGGCATGACCGGCCCCGCGACGGCGAGCGTCGCCGCCGCGGCGGCCGCGCCGGACATCACCCGCGTCGACGGTGGCCAGCGGATCCCGCTGGTCACGGGCGACCACGTGGTGGTGAACGGCAAGGGCCGGATGGTGGGCTTCGAGCCCGCCGAGGGCCGTGAACACATACCCGTACAGGTGCAGCGCCTCAAGGGCCACACCCTCGTGGTTCCCAGCGACGCGCAGCGCCTGATCGCCGACGGAAGACTGGACCAGCGGCTCTTCGACCTCTCCGTGCTCACCGACGCGCGACTGCGCGCGAGCCATCGGGACGGGCTCAAGCTGATCGTTCAGTACGAGGGGGGAGCCGCCACCGCCCGGGCCGAGGTGCGCGCGGCCGGTGACACCCGGCTGCGGCGCTCGTTCCCGACCATCAACGCCGAGGCGATCCGCACCTCCCGGGACGACCTCACCACGGTGTGGGACGCGCTGACGGACCGGCAGCGGAGCGGAGCACGCGCCACCGCCTCCGGCATCGGCAAGGTCTGGCTGGACGGGGTGCGTGCGGCGAGCCTGGACGGCAGCGTCCGGCAGATCGGTGCCGACAAGGCGTGGGCGTCCGGCTACGACGGCACGGGCGTCACGATCGCCGTCCTCGACACGGGCGTCGACAGGACCCATGACGACCTCGCCCGGCAGGTCGTCGGGGAGAAGAACTTCTCCGCCTCCCCCGATGCCGTGGACCGCGTCGGACACGGCACCCACGTCGCGTCGATCGCCGTGGGCACGGGCGCCAGGTCCGGTGGGCGGTACAAGGGAGTCGCCCCCGGCGCCAAGGTGATCAGCGGGAAGGTCCTCGACGACGAGGGCTGCGGCGACGACTCCGCCGTCATCGCGGGCATGGAGTGGGCGGCCGCCGAGGGCGCGGACGTGGTCAACCTCAGTCTCGGCGCCGCCGACAGCCCCGGTGTCGACCCGCTGGAAGCCACGGTCGACAGGCTGTCCGCGGAGAAGGGCATCCTGTTCGCCGTCGCGGCGGGCAACGAGGGCGAGGCCGGCGGGTCGACGGTGGGCTCACCCGGCAGTGCGGACGCCGCGCTGACCGTCGGCGCCGTCGACCGCGACGACCGGCTCGCCCCCTTCTCCAGCACCGGACCACGCGTCGGCGACGGCGCCCTCAAACCGGACGTGACCGCACCCGGCGTGGCCATCACCGCGGCCGCCGCACCCGGCAGCGCCCTCGACACGCGCCCCGGCACACCGCACCCCGCACCGGGCTATCTGCAGCTCGACGGCACCTCCATGGCCACCCCGCACGTCGCGGGAGCGGCCGCGATCCTGAAGCAGCGGCATCCGGAGTGGAAGTCGGCCGAGCTCAAGGGAGCGCTGACCGCGTCCGCCGAGGGCGGTGACCACACCGCCCTCCAGCAGGGCACGGGACGCGTCCAGGTCGACAGGGCGCTGGCCCAGAGCGTCATCGCCGATCCGGTCTCGCTGAACTTCGGCGCGGCGCGCTGGCCGCACGCCGACGACCGGCCGGTCACCCGCAAGGTCGCCTACCGCAACCTCGGAGCCACCGACGTCACCCTCGACCTGTCGGTGTCCGCCCTGGGCCCGAACGGCGAGCCCGCGCCGGCCGGATTCTTCACGCTCGGCGCACCGAAGGTGACCGTGCCCGCCGGCGGCCGGGCCGAGGTCGACCTCGTCGCGGACACCAGGATCGGCGACGCCGACGGCGTCTACTCGGGTCACGTCACCGCCACCGGCGCGGGCCAGTCGGTCCGCCTGGCCGCGGTGGCCGAGCGGGAGGCGGAGTCGTACGACCTCACACTGAGGACCGTCGGCCGTGACGGCGCCGACGCCGCGACCTTCTCCACCACGCTGACCGGCGTCTCCGGCCCGGCCGCCGGGTTCTCGGCCCGCGTGGACAACGAACCGGGGAGCCACACGATCCGTGTCCCCAAGGGCTCGTACACCGTGAACACGGCCGTCTACCAGGACCCGTCGGACTTCACCAAGGGCACCGACTGGATCGCCCAGCCGCGGCTGGACGTCACCGGCGACACCACGGTCGTCGCCGACGCGCGCACCACGAAGCCGGTGGACCTCACCGTTCCCGGCCTCGACCGGGCGGACTACGGGGGCACGTACTACGAGATCGCCACCGAGGAGATGGGTCGCGTCGGCAACGGCTGGGTCCTCAGGGGCTTCACCGGCTTCCGCACCGCCCACATGGGTCCGACCGTCACCGACGGCTCGCTCCTGCAGACCTGGGACGCGCACTTCCTCAAGGACGCCACCACCCAGTACTCCGTGGCCTTCGGCGGCAGGACGGACAGGGTCACCACCGGTTACACCAAGCATGTGAAGGCCGACGAGCTGGCCACGCTCAAGGTCGGTCTCGGTGCCTCCGCGCCCGGGAAGACCGCTCTCGCCTCCCCGTTCGCCCACATCCCGGGCACGCCGGAGGGCAACGGCTTCTCCGCCCCGCAGGCGGCGCCGGGCACGCGCACCTTCCTCGTCTCCACCGCCGACGGCGTCGAGTGGCTCACCAGGTTCGACCAGCTCGGCAAGCCGGACGAATGGGGCTACCCGGCCTGGGAGGGGCGCTGGGAGATGGTCCGGCCGAAGCGCTACGAGGCGGGCGGGACGTACCGGGAGACGTTCGCGACGGGCGTCTTCGGTCCCCTCCTGGGCGAGCGGACCGGTGTCTTCCGTACCGCTCCCGACCCGGCGACCGGCGAGCAGCAGATCATCGGCGCCGTGCCCCTGTTCGCCGACGGCGCGGGCCACTCGGGGTCCACGCCGTACACCTCGGCCACGACGACGCTGTACCGCGACGGCGTCAGGGTCGGCGAGCACGACGACCCGCTGAGCGGTTCGCGGCCCTTCACGGTCGACGCCGCCGACGCCGAGTACCGGCTGGTGACCTCGGTGGAGCGGGCGGCGGAGACCGCCTCGGCATCGACCCGCGTCGACACCGGGTTCACGTTCCGCTCGAAGCAGGTGGCGGCCACCACAGCGCTGCCGGTGTCCACGGTCCGCTTCGCGGCACCCGTCGACCTCGCCTCTCGCGCCCCGCAGCACGCACGGGTCGTGGTCCCCGTGACCGTGCAGGGCTCGGCGGCCGGGAAGAACCTCGCGTCGCTTCAGGTGTCGGTGAGTTACGACGGCGGGAGCACCTGGCGGCCCGTGCGGGTCCACAACGGCGGGATCTCCGTGACGAACCCGGCGAAGGACAAGGGGATCTCGCTCTCCGCCGTGGTCACGGACAAGCAGGGCAACACGTCGACGCTGAGCATCCACAACGCGTGGTACGGCAAGTGACACCGCGCCGACGCCCGCTCTAGGGGGTCGACGGCGTCACCACCAGGGGGTGGTGGCGCCGTCGGCCCCGCCCGTCGTTCCGGGGCCACCGGAGCCGCCCCGGTCACCGTCTCCCCTCTCCCGATTCCCGCGGTCGACGTCCAGCGGTGCTTGACCAGTGGACCTGCGGCGTCGTAGCTTCGAGCGCACCCGGATCGTGAGCTCATGGAAGGAGGCGCATTCGGATGTCGACCCTCTCCGAAGCGCATCGCCTCGCTCACGAGACCGCCTGGGCCCCCGGCCGTGTGGCACACGGCTGCTGAACAGCCCCTGACCGGTGTGCCCGTTCGTGGCCCCGGCACCTTCCAGATCTCTTTCACCGGCTCCGGCATGCCCTCGCGTGCCGGTCTACCCGCCGGGTTCTCGAGCTGCGCCACCGAAACAGAAGGCTCCCGAAATGGCGACTTGGACAATTGGATCGACCGCGCTCCGAAATGAGGATGTGCCATGGTAGCGGCGCGGATCACGGTCAACGGGGAGGAAACCCCGCTCGCACCGGCCACACCCCACACCACCGTCCTGGACTTCCTGCGCGAGCGCGGGCTCACGGGCACCAAGGAGGGCTGCGCCGAGGGTGAGTGCGGCGCCTGTTCGGTCCTGGTGGCCCGACCCGGTGTGGACAAGCCCACGGACTGGGTCGCGGTCAACGCCTGTCTGGTGCCCGCCGCGGCTCTCGACGGCCAGGAGATCGTCACCTCCGAGGGTCTCGCCACCTCGTCCGGACCCGGCCTGGCGCCCGTACTGCACCCCGTCCAGGAGGAGATGGCCGTCCGCGGCGGATCCCAATGCGGTTACTGCACACCGGGGTTCGTCTGCAGCATGGCGGCCGAGTACTACCGGCCGGACCGCTGCGCGCACACCGGCTCCGCCGAGGACTCCGACTCCGAGCACGGTCCGAACGGCTTCGATCTGCATGCGCTGAGCGGGAACCTCTGCCGCTGCACCGGTTACCGCCCCATCCGCGACGCCGCCTTCGCCGTCGGTACGCCCGCCGAGGGCGACCCCTTGGCACAGCGGCGCGAGCAGTCCCCGCCGGAGCCGGTCGCCACCGCGTACGTCAAGGACGGCAGCTCCTTCCTGCGACCGAGCAGCCTGGCCGAGGTGCTGCGGCTGCTGCGCGAGCGGACCGACGCGGTGGTGGTCGCCGGCAGCACCGACTGGGGTGTGGAGGTGAACATCCGCTCCCGCAGGGCCGGTTGTGTGATCGCCGTCGACCGGCTGCCCGAGATGCGCGAGTTCAGGGTGGCATCGGACCACATCGAGATCGGGGCGGCGCAGACGCTCACCGAGATCGAACGGCGCCTCGACGGCAGGATTCCCCTGCTGGCGGAGCTGTTCCCGCAGTTCGCCTCACGGCTCATCCGCAACAGCGCCACGCTCGGCGGCAATCTGGGGACCGGCTCGCCCATCGGCGACAGTCCGCCGGTGCTGCTGGCGCTCGACGCGTCCGTGGTGCTGGCCGACGCCGACGGCGAACGGGAGGTCCCCCTGGCGGACTACTTCACCGGCTACCGGCAGAGCGTGCGCCGGCCCGGGGAACTGATCCGCGCGGTACGCATCCCGCTGCCGTTGTCGCCCGTCTCCGCCTTCCACAAGATCGCCAAGCGGCGCTTCGACGACATCTCCAGCGTGGCGGTCGCCTTCGCGCTCGACATCGAGGACGGCATCGTCCGCACGGCGCGCATCGGCCTGGGCGGCGTGGCGGCCACTCCGATCCGTGCCTTCGCCGCCGAGGCCGCGCTGGAGGGCCGGCCATGGACGGTGGAGACCGTCGAGGCGGCGGCCGGGGTGCTGCGAGCCCAGGGCACGCCCATGGACGATCACCGTGCCAGCGCCGGCTACCGCTCCGCGATGCTCGGCCAGAGCCTGTTGAAGCTGTACGCGAACTCCACCGAGGCGGTCTCGTCATGAGCCATCTGTCCGAGCGTCCCGAACGGCCCGTCGTCGGTTTGTCGATGCCGCACGAGAGCGCCGGTCTGCATGTCACCGGCACCGCGCTCTACACCGACGACCTGGTCCACCGGACCAAGGACGTCCTGCACGCCTACCCGGTGCAGGTCATGAAGGCCCACGGCAGGATCACGGCGCTGCGCACCGAGCCCGCGCTCGCCGTGCCCGGGGTGGTGCGCGTCCTGACCGGTGCCGACGTGCCGGGTGTCAACGACGCCGGCATGAAGCACGACGAGCCCCTCTTCCCCGACGAGGTCATGTTCCACGGCCACGCGGTCGCCTGGGTGCTCGGCGAGTCGCTGGAGGCCGCCAGGCTCGGCGCCGAGGCGGTCGAGGTCGAACTCGATGAGCTCCCCTCCCTGATCACCCTGGGGGACGCGATCGCGGCCGACAGCTTCCACGGCGCGCGGCCGGTGATGGCGACGGGCGACGTCGACGCGGGCTTCGCCGACTCCGCGCACGTGTTCACCGGCGAGTTCCACTTCTCCGACCAGGAGCACTTCTATCTGGAGACCCATGCGGCGCTCGCGCTGGTCGACGAGGGCGGGCAGGTGTTCGTGCAGAGCAGCACGCAACACCCGTCGGAGACCCAGGAGATCGTCGCGCACGTGCTGGGCCTGCACAGTCACGAGGTGACCGTGCAGTGCCTGCGGATGGGTGGCGGCTTCGGCGGCAAGGAGATGCAGCCGCACGGCTTCGCCGCCGTCGCCGCGCTCGGCGCCAGACTGACCGGCCGGCCCGTCCGGCTGCGGCTCAACCGGACCCAGGACCTGACGATGTCCGGCAAGCGCCACGGGTTCCACGCCGCCTGGCGGATCGGCTTCGACGCCGACGGCCGTATCCAGGCCCTGGACGCCACCCTGACCGCGGACGGCGGCTGGAGCCTGGACCTGTCCGAGCCGGTGGTGGCCCGCGCGCTGTGTCACATCGACAACACCTACTGGATTCCCCACGCGCGCGTCGTCGGACGCATCGCGAGGACCAACAAGGTCTCCAACACCGCCTTCCGCGGCTTCGGCGGCCCGCAGGGCATGCTGGTGATCGAGGACATCCTGGGTCGCTGCGCTCCCCTGCTCGGACTGGATCCCATGGAGCTGCGGGAGCGGAACTTCTACCGGCAGGGGCAGGGGCAGACGACGCCGTACGGACAGCCCGTCACCCACGCGGAACGGATCTCCGCCCTCTGGAAGCAGGTGCAGGACGACGGCGGCGTCGCCGATCGCCGCCGCGACATCGCGGCGTTCAACGCCACGCACCCGCACACCAAGCGGGCGCTGGCCGTCACCGGCATCAAGTTCGGGATCTCGTTCAACCTCACCGCCTTCAACCAGGGCGGCGCGCTGGTGCTGATCTACAAGGACGGCTCGGTCCTCATCAACCACGGCGGCACCGAGATGGGGCAGGGTCTGCACACCAAGATGCTGCAGGTCGCGGCGACCACCCTGGGCATCCCGCCGCACAAGGTGCGGCTGGCTCCGACGCGGACCGACAAGGTGCCCAACACCTCGGCCACCGCCGCCAGTTCGGGTGCGGATCTCAACGGCGCTGCGGTGAAGAACGCCTGCGAGCAGTTGCGCGACCGACTGCTGGGGGTCGCCGGCACCCGGCTGGGGGCGAACGCCTCGGACGTGCGCATCGTCGACGGTGTCGCGCGTGTCCTCGGCGGTGACGCGGAGCTGGCCTGGGACGATCTGGTGCGGACCGCGTACTTCCAGCGGGTTCAGCTGTCGGCGGCGGGGTTCTACCGGACCGAGGGACTGCACTGGGACGTGAAGTCGTTCAAGGGCTCGCCGTTCAAGTACTTCTCCTACGGCGCCGCCGCGACCGAGGTGGAGGTGGACGGCTTCACCGGCGCGTACCGCATCCGGCGCGTGGACATCGTGCACGATGTCGGCGACAGTCTGTCCCCGATGATCGACATCGGCCAGGTCGAGGGCGGTTTCGTGCAGGGCGCGGGCTGGCTGACGCTCGAGGACCTGCGCTGGGACACCGGTGAGGGGCCGAACCGCGGCCGGCTGCTGACCCAGGCCGCGAGTACGTACAAGCTGCCGAGCTTCTCGGAGATGCCCGAGGAGTTCCATGTGCGGCTGATGGAGAACGCGACCGAGGAGGGCGCGGTCTACGGCTCCAAGGCCGTGGGTGAGCCTCCGCTGATGCTGGCGTTCTCGGTGCGGGAGGCGCTGCGGCAGGCCGCCGCGGCGTTCGGACCGGCGGGTGTCAGCGTGGAACTCGCCTCCCCCGCGACACCGGAGGCGGTGTACTGGGCCGTCGAGGCGGCCCGCGGGAGCGCCGGGAACGGCCGCGTTCGCGGCGACGGCGAGGTCCCCACCGGCACGAGTGCTCTGAGTCATGCCTGACATGACCTGGGTCACCGCGGTCGCGCGGTTGCGGGCTCGCCGGGAACCCGGCGTGCTCGTGACCGTCGCGACAGTGCGCGGCCACGCGCCCCGTCGGGCCGGCGCCAAGCTCGTCGTGGGCCGGACCGAGACCTGGGGATCGATCGGCGGCGGCAACATCGAGGCCGTCGCGATCGACCGGGCGCGCGAGCTGATCGGTTCGCCCGGCCCGGAGTCCGAGCTGATCGAGTTCGCTCTGAACGACAAGGTCACCGGCCGGCACGGCGTGCAGTGCTGTGGCGGAGCGGTCGGCGTGCTGCTCGAACCGCTCCCGGTGGTCCAGGCGGTGGCGGTCTTCGGGGTCGGGCACGTGGGGCTGGAGCTGGCCCGCATCCTCGCCCGGCACGACCTCGACCTGCATCTGGTCGACACCCGCCCGGACGTGCTCACCGAGGAACGGCTCGCGGTGCTGGCGGACGCGGTGGCACGGGTCCACGTGCATCACGTACCGCTGCTGCCCGAGGAGGTGCTCGCGGAGCTGCCGCCGGGCACCCACGCCCTGATCATGACCCACGACCACGCCGAGGACGCCGCGTTGTGCGACGCCGCGCTGCGCACCCCCGGCCTGGGCTCGATCGGACTGATCGGTTCGGCGGCCAAGTGGGCGCGTTTCCGGCACCGCCTGGCCACCGAGGGCGGCCACGACGACGCCGTGATCGACCGGATCAAGACCCCGATCGGCATCGCCGGGATCACCGGCAAGGAACCGGCGACGATCGCGGTGAGCGTGGCGGCGGATCTGCTCCGAACCTTCGAGGAGGAGGCGCGGCGGGCGAGGCCGGACGCGGCCGATGCCGGGCCGACGCCGGTCGATGGCGGGCCGCATGCGGTCGATGCCGGGCCGGACGCGGCCGGCGCCGGCCCGGCATCGGCCGGTGCCGCGCCGACCGTCGTCGCCGCCGCCGGATAGCGGGCCGTCCGAGGCGGGACTCCGGCCCGGGAGGCCGGAGGCCGTACCTCCGGCCTCCCGGGCCCCCGGGGGTCACTCCGATGGCCGACCCGTGGTGCGCGTGGCCCCTCCCCTGCGAAGACTGGCGGCACCCGAGTCGCCCGTGCGGGAGGATCTATGAGTTCGATGGACGTACCGGCGGACACGCCCAGGCCGGTGGCCCGTGAGAGCACGAGGACCGCGACGGCTCCGACGATGACGTGGGTGACGCTGGCCCTGATGACGACGGCGTCCGTGGCGAGTCTGCGTGCCGCCCCCACCATGGCCGTGTACGGACTGGCCTGTGTCTTCCTCTACCTCGTCCCGGCCATCGTGTTCCTGCTGCCGACCGCCCTGGTCTCCGCCGAGCTCGCGTCCGGCTGGACCGGCGGCGTGTACCGCTGGGTGAGCGAGGGGCTGTCGAAGCCGCTCGGCTTCCTCGCGGTCTGGTGCCAGTTCGCGATGACGATCTTCTACTATCCGAGCCTGCTGGCCTTCGTCGCCTCCACGATCGCGTACATCATCGACCCCGCCCTCGCCTCCAACGGCGTCTACACCGCCATCGTCATCATGGTGCTGTACTGGACCGGCGTCTGGGTCTCCTCACGCGGCACGAAGGCCCTGGCGGGACTGGCCAGTTGGGGGCTGGTCATCGGGACGCTGATCCCCGGCACCATCCTCGTCGTCCTCGGCATGGTCTTCCTGGGCCAGGGCAACCCCTCGGCCGCGCCGATGAACGCCGACCACCTGCTCCCCCAGTGGACGGGCCTGGCCAGCCTCGTGCTCATCGTCAACAACTTCCTGTCGTACTCGGGCATGGAGATGAACGCGGTCCACGTCTCCTCGCTGAAGGACCCGGCGAAGGAGTACCCGAAGTCGATGTTCCTCGCGGTCATCCTGGTGTTGCTGATCTTCATCCTCCCGGCGCTCGCGATCAGCTGGGTGGTGCCGGCGGACCAGCTCAGCCTCACGGCCGGTGTGATGCAGGCGTTCGAGGCGTTCTTCTCCTACTTCGACGTCGGCTGGATGACCCCGATCGCCGCCGTCATGCTGATCTCCGCTTCCCTCGCGGGGATGCTCACCTGGCTGGCCGGACCGTCCAAGGGCCTGCTCGAGATCTCGCGCAGCGAGGGCTACCTGCCGCCGTTCCTGCAGAAGCTCAACAGGTACGGAGTCCAGCAGAACATCCTCGTCACCCAGGGCGTCGTCACCTCGGTGATCGCGCTGATGTACGCCCTCATCCCGAACGTGTCGAGCGTCTACTGGATCTTCTCGACGATCACCACGCAGGTCTATCTGATCGTCTACCTGCTGATGTTCGTCGCGGCGGTCCGGCTGCGGAAGACGCAGCCCGACCACCCCCGCGGATACCGCGCGCCCGCGCTCGGACTGATCTGCACCGTCGGCCTGCTGGCGTCGCTCGCGGCGCTCGCGATCGGGTTCATCCCGCCCTCGCAGTTCGGCGGCAGCAGCGTCTGGTCGTACGTCCTCTTCATCGGCTGCGGCCTGGGCGTCCTCGGGCTGCTCATCCCCTGGCTGTTCCTCAGGTTCCGCAAGCCCGAATGGCGCACGGACGCCGCGAAGGAGGAGGTGTCGTGAGCCCCACCCGGTTCGCCTCCGAGCACAAGTGGATCTACATCGGCGCGATCGTGGTCCTCGTCGGTCTCGTGATCGTCGGACTCGTCCAGTACAGCGCCGTCCGGAAGAACAACCAGACGGCGGAGAAGGCCAACGAGCTGAGCGAGAAGCTCGTCGCGGCGGGCTATCCCGCGCCGGACACGGACATCACCGAGAGCATCCTCGGGACGGACGGCGGTCCGGTCTGCGAGGACCCGGGCGCCGCTCTCAGGAACGCCCTGTGGAAGGTCCAGCAGCTCTCCAACGGCGCCACCGGCCCGGGCACGCGCCCGGTCATCGCCGACACCAAGGCGGTCGCGATCGAGCGGATCGTGCTGGAGGTGTACTGCCCCGACCAGCTCGACGACTTCGACGAGGGCCTGGACGACCTGAAGACCGACGACACCGTACGGAGAAGCTGAGCATGGCGGACGACGGCCTCGCGGCGCGGATCTCGGACCTCATGGCCCGGGCGAAGGCGGACCTCACCGAGCTGGTGGGCATCCCCTCGGTCGCCGACCCCCGCCAGTACCCGCCCGAGGAGTGCCGCAGGGCGGCCCGGTGGGTGGCGGACGCCTTCGCCGCGGCCGGGCTGAGCGACGTACGCCTGGTGGAGACCCCCGACGGGAGCCAGGCGGTCCTCGGGCACCGCCCACCGCCTCCCGGCGCGCCCACCGTGCTGCTCTACTGCCACTACGACGTCCAGCCCCCGCTCGACGACGCCGCGTGGACGACACCGCCCTTCACCCTCACCGAGCGCGACGGCCGCTGGTACGGGCGCGGCACGGCGGACTGCAAGGGCAACATCGTCATGCACCTCACCGCGCTGCGGGCGCTGGGCGACGACATCCCCGTCGGGCTGAGGTTCGTGGCCGAGGGCTCGGAGGAGCAGGGGACGGGTGGACTGGAACGGTACGTGACCGAGCACCCGGAGGAGTTCGCCGCGGACGCGCTCCTCGTCTGCGACACCGGCAACGCCGAGGTCGGCGTCGGCACCGCGACGACCACGCTGCGGGGCCTCGCCAACGTCGTCGTGACGGTGGAGACCCTGCGGGGCGAGGTGCACTCCGGGATGTTCGGCGGCCCGGCACCGGACGCGCTCGCCGCCCTCGTCCAGATGCTCTCGACGCTCCGGGACCCGCTGACCGGGGCCACCAGGATCGAGGGCCTCGACTGCGAAGGCGTCTGGGACGGAGTCGGCTACGACGAGCAGCGGTTCCGGGAGGACGCCGGCGTCCTCGACGGGGTCGGTCTGACCGGAACGGGCTCGGTGGCCGACCGGCTCTGGGCACGCCCCGCCGTCACCGTGCTCGGCATCGACTGCCCGCCCGTCGTCGGGTCGGCCGCCGCCGTCCCCGCCACCGCGCGGGCCCGCGTGAGCCTGCGGATCCCGCCCGGCATGTCCGCGCCCGTCGCATCCGCCGCGCTCGCCAGGCACCTCGACGACGCGGCGCCGTGGGGCGTCCAGGTGTCGATCGAGTCGGAGAGCTCGGGAGCCCCGTTCCGGGCCGCGACCGACGGGCCGGCCTACGCGGCCCTCGGCGAGGCGATGAGCGAGGTCTACGGCAAGCCCCTCGCCTTCCTCGGGCAGGGCGGCTCCATCCCGCTGTGCAACATCCTCGCCGAGCAGTACCCGCGGGCGGAGATCATTCTGATGGGGGTGGAGGAGCCGCGGTGCCTCATCCACGCGCCGAACGAGAGCGTCGACCCCTCGGAGATCGAGCACATGGCCCGGGTCGAGGCGCTCTTCCTCCGCAACTACGCCGCCGCTCACGGCGGCTGAGGCGGGCACGGCGCGGAGGCGTGCGTCTGACGATCCGGTGAAGGAAACGGTCGCGACAGGGCGCACGACGGCGTGAGTCCGGCGAGAATCGACCGGGGGCGCCCGGCACGGCCCGGCGCTCCCCCGTTTCGGCCGACCGACCGTGGAGCCGCTCATGACCACAGCACGGGACCTTGCCATCGTCGCTCTGGCGGTGACGCCCGACCGCCCCGTGGAGCGGGGCGACCTGTCACTGGCGTTGGCCGGAGCCGAGGTGGTGGACCTCGTCGAAGCCGAGGCCCTGGTCGTGGACGGCGACCGCATCCTGCCGGGGGCCCAGGCTCCCACCGGGGACGGGCTGCTGGACGAAGCCGTCGTGGCGCTCAGGCGCCAGGAGCCGTACGAGTCGGTCGAGGACTGGCTGTGGCGCAGGGGCCGCGGGCTCTGTTCGGCCTACGCGGACGACCTGGCGCGGGCGGGCCTGACGCCCCCGCCACGCCGCCGGAACCCGCTGAGGGCCGGGGCGGCGCAGCCGGTCGACGCGTCGGCACGGCGCCGGGCCGAGGAGCGCTGGTCGGCGGGCGAACCCGTGCTCGCCGCCCTGGCGGCCGTGCTCGGCATGCGCGACGCACCGGCTGAGGACACCCCGGAGCTCGCGGGTGACGCGGTCGCCACGGTGCTGGCCGCCGTCGGGGACGCGGTCCAGGAGCTGGGGGCCGTGCGACAGCGCAGGGCGATCGAGGACTCGGCGTTCGACAACATCTGGCGCGGCTACTGACGGCACGGTCGTACCGCTACATGTGCGGCTGGCCGTAGTACCGGGCGAACTGCTCGAGGTAGCCGGGATTCTCCGCGTGCTTCATCTCGTCGAACTCGGGGGCGTCCTTGATCTGTTCCTTCGTCCGGGCCACGTGGACCGTCTCGGTGGCGGTGTCGATCTGCTTGATCGTGCCGGCCGGCAGCAGAACGTGTCGTCCGAAGATCCACACACCCGTGTCGACCACGAGATGGGCCGAGCCCACCTCGTCCGCATGCTTGCTGACCTTCCCGATGCCGCCGTCGGTCGCCTCGACCTTGTAACCGACGAGGTCGATCCCTCGCTGGTGCCCCGAGGCGGGATGGTAGACCCAGATGTCGTTGTCGCTCACGGCCTTGCCTTTCAGGGTGTGTGGCGGAACGCCGACAATCGGCCGGGCCCACCTGCGGTGGAACGGATGAGCCGAAGTCCCGCTCGGCTGCCTCGCCGTGTCTCCGGGCGTCCCGGGGCCACGGCCGCTCGGTCGGTCCCTGGACGCGAGGGGCGCAGTCCCTGGGCAGGAGGGGCGACGCTCGCGGCTCTTCCACGGGCATGCGACGGGTGCCCGGCCGGTGAGCCGGTCACCTGCTTGCGACGCGGCTACCCACATCACGCTGCCGTATGTGTCGGAGCGTTCGACCCGGATGCCGCGGACGTGGCGGCGCATCAGGGCCTCGGCGCCATCGGCCCCCGCCGCCGCGGCCTACGCCCGCCGCCTCGGCTCAGCGGAAGCGACGGCCTCCCCCACTCGTCCCGCCGTGACCGCAGCCGTGGCAGGGCTTGGCCGGATCAGACCCGCGAGGCACCCGTGCGCGCCGCCGACCCTGCGTCGATAATGCGACCAGCCGGCTCAGTGGCTCGCCTGCCGATCTCGCCAGGAGGTACCCATGAGGATGCTGATCAATGTTCCGGAGACCGTCGTCGCCGACGCGCTGAGGGGGATGGCCGCCGCGCATCCCGAACTCACCGTCGACGTCGAGCATCGCGTCGTGCTCCGTCGTGACGTTCCCGTGGACGGCAAGGTGGGGCTGGTGTCCGGGGGCGGGTCCGGGCATGAGCCCCTGCACGGGGGGTTCGTGGGGCCGGGGATGCTGTCGGCCGCATGCGCCGGAGAGATCTTCACGTCGCCGGTGCCCGACCAGATGGTGCGTGCCGCCGCCGCGGTCGACAGCGGGGCCGGGGTGCTGTTCGTCGTCAAGAACTACACCGGGGACGTCCTCAACTTCGAGATGGCCGCCGAGCTCGCCGAGGACGAGGGCGTCCAGATCGCCAGGGTGCTCGTCGACGACGACGTGGCGGTGACCGACAGTCTGTACACGGCCGGGCGGCGCGGGACCGGGGCCACGCTCTTCGTGGAGAAGATCGCCGGGGCCGCCGCCGAGGAGGGCGCGCCGCTGGAGCGGGTGGAGGCGATCGCCCGGCGCGTGAACGAACGGTCGCGGAGTTTCGGGGTGGCCCTGAGCGCCTGCACCACCCCGGCCAAGGGCAGTCCGACCTTCGAACTACCGCCCGGTGAGTTGGAGTTGGGCATCGGGATCCATGGCGAGCCGGGGCGTGAGCGGCGGTCGATGATGACCTCTCGGGAGATCGCGGACGTCGCCGTCGATGCCGTACTGGAGGATCTGCGGCCGTCGGGACCCGTCCTCGCCCTGGTCAACGGCATGGGCGCCACTCCCCTGCTCGAACTCTACGGCTTCAACGCCGAGGTCCAGCGCGTCCTGACCGAGCGAGCGGTGCCGGTCGCCCGGACCCTGGTGGGGAACTACGTCACCTCGCTCGACATGGCCGGCTGTTCCGTCACGTTGTGCGAGGCCGACGAGGAGATCCTGCGGCTGTGGGACGCGCCCGTGCAGACGCCCGCGCTGCGTTGGGGCCGGTGAGCCGGGTGTCCGGGACGAACGAGCTCGACGCCGCGTTCTTCCTTCGCTGGCTGTCCGTCGCCGCGGCCGCCGTCGACCGCGAGGCCGACCGTCTCACCGAGCTCGACTCGGCGATCGGCGACGCCGACCACGGGGCCAATCTGAGGCGCGGTTTCGCCGCCGTGACGGACACGCTGGGGAAGGAGCCGCCCGCGACGCCGGGGGCCGTACTCGTCGCCGCCGGGCGGCAGTTGATCTCGACCGTGGGCGGCGCGTCCGGTCCGCTGTACGGGACGCTGCTGCGGCGGACGGGGAAGGCCCTCGGCGACGCGCCGAGCGTGACGCGGGAGGAGCTGGCCGCGGCGCTGACCGCGGGGGTCGCCGCCGTCGGACAGCTCGGCGGGGCGCGCGTCGGGGACAAGACGATGCTGGACGCGCTCGTTCCGGCGGCCGAGGGGCTCGGCGAGTCCTTCGCGGCCGCCCGGGAGGCGGCAGAGCGGGGGGCCCTCGCGACCGTGCCGCTCCGGGCGCGCAAGGGGAGGGCGAGCTATCTCGGCGAGCGTTCCGTCGGACACCAGGACCCGGGGGCCACCTCGTCCGCGCTGCTGGTCGACGCCCTCGCCGAGGCCGCCGCATGACCGCGCCGGTCGGGATCGTCCTCGTGTCGCACAGCGCGGAGGTGGCCGCCGCCGTCGCCTCGCTGGCCCGGGGTCTCGCGGGCGGCGGGGCGACCGCGCCGATCGCCCCCGCGGGCGGCACACCGGACGGCGCTCTCGGCACCAGCTCCGACCTGATCGCCGCGGCGGCGCACGAGGTCGACCGGGGCGCCGGTGTGGCGCTGCTCGTCGACCTCGGCAGCGCCGTGCTGACGGTCAAGGCTCTCCTCGCCGAGGAGGACGAGCTGCCGAAGGGCGCCCGGCTCGTGGACGCGCCGTTCGTCGAGGGCGCTGTCGCCGCCCTCGTGACGGCGAGCGCGGGCGGGGATCTGGCCGCCGTGACGGCCGCCGCGTCGGAGGCGTACACGTATCGAAAGGAGTGAGGGGGGCGCGCGCGAGATCTGTCACACACCGTCCCACGACGCCTCCGTGTTGTGATGCGCCTGGTCAACCCACTACTGTCACACCGCCTTGGTGTACGGGAAACCGGTGTGGAACCGGTGCGGCCCTCGCCACTGTGATCGGGAAGTCCGGCTCCATCCCTCCGGGGAAGCCACTGGACCACCGCGGGAGACCGCGGCGGTGTGGGAAGGCGGAGCCGCGACGGCATGACCCGTCAGCCAGGAGACCGGCCAAGGTGCGTTGTCCATCCACGAGGTGCTGGAGAGGGTCTCCCAACCATGCATATAGCCGAGGGGTATCTGCCCCCTGTGCACGCGGCCGCCTGGGGCGTCGCGTCCGCTCCGTTCGTCGTCCACGGCGTCCGTGCGCTGACCCGTGAGGTCAGGTCCAACCCCGAGTCCACCCTGCTGCTCGGTGCGTCCGGTGCGTTCACTTTCGTCCTTTCCGCGCTGAAGATCCCGTCGGTGACGGGAAGTTGCTCGCACCCGACGGGCACGGGGCTCGGCGCGATCCTGTTCCGGCCGCCCGTGATGGCGGTCCTGGGCACGATCACGCTGCTCTTCCAGGCGCTGCTGCTCGCCCACGGCGGGCTCACGACACTCGGCGCCAACGTCTTCTCGATGGCGATCGTCGGCCCCTGGGCCGGCTTCGGCACGTACTGGCTGCTCCGCCGGTCCAACGTGCCGCTGATGGTGAGCGTCTTCTTCGGCGCCTTCGTCGCCGACATCTCCACCTACTGCGTCACCAGCGTGCAGCTCGCGCTGGCCTTCCCCGACCCGGGCAGCGGCGTGCTCGGCGCGCTGGCCAAGTTCGGAGGCATCTTCGCCGTCACGCAGCTGCCGCTCGCCGTCAGCGAGGGGCTGCTCACGGTGCTCGTGATGCGCCTGCTGAAGCAGTCCAGCAAGGGGGACCTGACCCGGCTCGGGGTCCTGCTCCCGTCCCGGAAGAAGACCGAGAAGGCGGAGGCGAGCGCCTGATGAGCCGGAACGCGAAGATCAACACCCTGCTGCTGCTCGTCGTGGCGGCCCTGGCCGTCCTCCCGCTGGTGCTGGGGATGGGCGACCACAAGGAGGAGCCGTTCGCCGGCGCCGACGGCGAGGCGGAGGCGGCGATCACGGAGATCGCCCCCGACTACGAGCCGTGGTTCAGCCCGCTGTACGAGCCGCCGTCCGGCGAGATCGAGTCGGCGCTGTTCTCGCTCCAGGCGGCGCTCGGCGCCGGTGTGCTCGCGTACTACTTCGGCGTGCACCGGGGCCGCAAGCAGGGCGAGGCGCGCGCCGAGGCGAGGGCGCTGCGGGCGGCGTCCGGCGACGAGTAGGCGCCGTGCTGCCGATCGACGCGGCGGCGCACAGCAGTCGCTGGCGCCGCCGTCACCCCTGCGAGAAGGCCGTGCTCGGGTTCGGCCTGACGCTGTGCGCGATCTCCCTGCCGCCCTGGCCCGGCGCGGTGCTCGTCGCCGCGGCCACGCTCGCCGTGCTCCTCGGGCCCGCCGGGGTGCCGGGGCGCCAGCTGTGGAGGGCGTTCCGGATCCCCCTGGGGTTCTGTGTGACGGGCGCCGTCCCCCTGCTGTTCGAGGTCGGCGGCGCACGGGGGCTCGTCGCCCTCGCGTCGGACGGTCCCCTGCATGCGGGCGAGTTGCTGCTGCGGACCTCGGCCGCCTCCCTGGGCGTGCTGCTGTTCGCGTTCACCACACCGGTCTCGGACGTCCTGCCCCGTCTGGTGCGGGCCGGGGTGCCGGCGCCCGTGGTGGACGTGGCGCTGGTGATGTACCGGATCAGCTTCCTGCTGCTGGACGCGATCTCCAAGATCCGGCAGGCGCAGGCGGCCCGGCTCGGGCTCACCACCCGGGCGGCGACCTGGCGCTCGCTCGCGGGGCTCGGAGCGACCGCGTTCGTGCGCGCCTTCGACCGCGCGCAGCGCCTGCAGACCGGGCTCGCCGGGCGGGGGTACGACGGGACCCTGCGGGTCCTGGTCCCCCAGGCCGCGGTCTCGACCCGGTTCCTCGCGTCGACGGCCGGCCTCCTCGCCGGTCTCGTCGCCCTCACTCTCGTACTGGAAAGGTCCCTGCCGTGAGCCCTGCACCGCCGGTCGTGGAACTGGTGAAGGCCACGTTCGCCTACGAGGACGGGCCGGTCGTGCTCGACGACGTCAGCTTCGCCGTGCCGGAGGGAAGGGCGATGGCCCTCCTCGGCCGCAACGGCGGCGGCAAGACGACGCTGCTGCGGCTGCTCAGCGGGGGCCTGCGCGGCGACAGCGGCGTGCTCCGGCTGGACGGCGAGGAGGTGTCGTACGACCGGAAGGGGCTGACCCGGCTGCGGACCACCGTGCAGCTGGTCGTCCAGGACCCGGACGACCAGCTCTTCGCGGCCTCGGTCGGCCAGGACGTGTCGTTCGGGCCGATGAATCTGGGCCTTCCGGAGGAGGAGGTACGGCTCCGGGTGCGCGAGGCGCTGGAGGCGCTGGACATCGTGGCCCTGGAGGACCGGCCGACCCATCTGCTCTCGTACGGACAGCGGAAGCGGGCGGCGATCGCCGGCGCCGTGGCCATGCGGCCGCGGGTCCTCGTCATGGACGAGCCGACGGCCGGGCTCGACCCGCACGGCCAGGAGCGGCTGCTCGACGTGCTCGGCCGGCTGCGTGACACCGGCACGACGGTGGTCATGGCCACGCACGACGTCGATCTGGCGCTGCGCTGGGCGGACGACGCGGCGGTGCTCTCGCCCGAGGGCCTGCGGACGGGCCCGATCGAGGAGCTGCTGGCCGACGACGCGCTCCTGGACGCGGCGCGTCTGCGTCGCCCCTGGGGCATGGCGGTGACGCGACTGCTGCGCGCGCACGGACTGCTCGCCGACGACGGGGAGGGTCCGCGGACGGCGGAGGACCTGGACGCCTGGGTCGCGGCCCCGCGCGGAGCGTGAGCGGCGGGCGTCGACGTCTCGTGGGCGACGCCACGACGGCCCCCGGCGGGATGCCCGCCGGGGGCCGTCGTGCGCAACGTCGCGCAGATCACCCACCGCCACTTGTGCAACTTGTTGCATAACTACGGCCGGGTCGTCTACAACAGTCACGACGACACCGCGCGAGGAGGCGCCCCCATGACCACCCCGTACCCGCACCTGCTGAGCCCGCTCGACCTCGGGTTCACCACCCTGCCGAACCGGGTGCTCATGGGTTCCATGCACGTCGGCCTCGAGGAGACCGAGAACGGCTTCGAGCGCATGGCCGCCTTCTACGCCGAGCGTGCCCGTGGCGGCGTCGGCCTGATCGTGACCGGCGGCATCGCCCCGAACGAGGCCGGCCGCCCCTGGGACGGCGGCGCCAAGCTCAGCACCGACGACGAGGTGACCGAGCACAAGCTCATCACCGAGGCCGTCCACGCCGAGGGCGGCCGGATCGCGATGCAGATCCTGCACTTCGGCCGGTACGCCTACCACCCCGCGCTCGTCGCCCCCAGCGCCATCCAGGCCCCGATCAGCCCCTTCGTGCCCAACGAGCTCACCGACGCCGAGGTCGAGCAGACCGTCGAGGACTACGCCCGCTGCGCCGAGCTGGCCAAGGCCGCCGGGTACGACGGCGTCGAGGTCATGGGCTCCGAGGGCTACCTGATCAACGAGTTCATCGCGGCGGCGACCAACCAGCGCACCGACCGCTGGGGCGGCAGCTACGAGAACCGGGTCCGCTTCCCGCTGGAGATCGTCCGGCGCATCCGCGAGCGGGTCGGCGAGGACTTCATCGTCATCTACCGCCTCTCGATGCTCGACCTGGTCCCGGGCGGTTCCACGCTGGAGGAGGTCGTCGCGCTCGCCAAGGAGATCGAGGCCGCCGGCGCCACCATCATCAACACCGGTATCGGCTGGCACGAGGCCCGGATCCCCACCATCGCGACCTCGGTTCCGCGCGGCGCCTACACCTGGGTGACCAAGAAGCTGATGGGCGCGGTGAGCATCCCCCTCGTCACCAGCAACCGCATCAACACCCCCGAGGTCGCCGAGCAGATCCTCGCCGAGGGCCGCGCCGACATCGTCTCCATGGCCCGCCCCTTCCTGGCCGACCCGGAGTTCGTCGCCAAGGCCGCCGCGGACCGCGCCGACACCATCAACACCTGCATCGGCTGCAACCAGGCGTGCCTGGACCACACCTTCAGCCTGAAGATCACCTCCTGCCTGGTGAACCCGCGCGCCTGCCACGAGACGGAACTGATCCTCTCCCCCACCCGTCTCGCCAAGCGGATCGCGGTCGTCGGCGCGGGCCCGGCCGGCCTCGCGTTCTCCGTCTCCGCCGCCGAACGCGGCCACTCCGTCACGCTGTTCGACGCGGCGGGTGAGATCGGCGGCCAGCTGAACATCGCCAAGCGCGTGCCGGGCAAGGAGGAGTTCGACGAGACGCTCCGCTACTTCCGGACCCAGCTGGACGAGCGCGGCGTCGAGGTCCGTCTGAACACCCCCGTCTCCGCCGGCGATCTCGACGGCTACGACGAGGTCGTCGTCGCCACCGGAGTCACCCCGCGCACCCCCGAGATCGAGGGCGTCGACCACCCCAGCGTGGTCAGCTACCTCGACGTCCTGCGGGACGGCGCGGCCGTGGGCGAGCGGGTCGCGATCATCGGCGCGGGCGGCATCGGCTTCGACGTCGCCGAGTTCCTCACCGACGGCGGCGAGGGCGCCAGCCAGGACCCCGAGACCTACTTCCGACAGTGGGGCGTCGACACCGCGTACGAGACGCGGGGCGGACTGCGCGCCCCCGAGCGGCCGAAGCCGCCGCGCCAGGTGCACCTGCTCCAGCGCAAGACCACGAAGGTCGGCGCCGGACTCGGCAAGACCACCGGCTGGATCCACCGCGCGGAGATGAAGCACCGGGGCGTCACGATGGTGGCGGGCGCGTCGTACGACCGGATCGACGACGCGGGCCTGCACCTCACGATCGACGGCGAGTCGCAGACCGTCCCGGTCGACACCATCGTCCTGTGCACCGGCCAGGAGCCCCGCCGGGACCTCTACGAGGCGCTGATCGCCGCGGGCCGCAGCGCGCACCTGATCGGCGGCGCCGACGTCGCCGCGGAGCTGGACGCCAAGCGCGCCATCGACCAGGGCACGCGACTGGCGGCCGCCCTGTGATCGCCGTGGCCGGCCGCTTCTAGGATGCGTGCATGTCCCTCCCGCACGCGATCCTGACCGCACTGCTCGAGAAGCCGTCCTCCGGCCTCGAACTGACGCGTCGCTTCGACAAGTCGATCGGCTACTTCTGGTCGGCCACGCATCAGCAGATCTATCGCGAGCTGGGCAAGCTGGAGCAGGCGGGGCACATCCGTGCCCTGCCCGCCCCGGTGCCGGCGCGTGGACAGAAGAAGGAGTACGAGGTCCTGCCCGCGGGCCGCGAGGAGCTGGCCGAGTGGGTGGCGCGGAGCGAGGACCCCAAGCCGATGCGGGCCGCGCTGCTCCTGCGGATGCGGGCCGCGGCGGTCGTCGGCGCGCCGGGCATGCGGGAGGAGCTGAGCCGCCACCTCGACCTGCACCGCGCCCAGTTGGAGGAGTACCTGGCGATCGAGGCGCGGGACTTCCCGCCCGCTCGCCGGGCGAGCGAGCCGGACCGGCTGCGGCATCTGGTGCTGCGGGGCGGGATCGATCTGGAGCGGTTCTGGGTGGAGTGGCTGACGCACGCGCTCGCTGAACTGGACCGCTGAGGCAACCCCTCCTACGCGGCGTCGCCGGACAGCTGCGCCACCAGCTCCTTCTCGTCCTCCTCCGCGAGCGAGGTCTTGAGGACCGTCCCGCCGTAGCCCTGCATGGCGGCGGTGAACTTGTCCTCGTTCATCGTCGACGCCATGATCACCACGGCGGAGGACCCCGGCTCCAGAAGGGACTGGACCTTCTCCCGGAAGCCCTTGTCGATGCCCATCTGACTCAGCTTGCCGATCAGTCCTCCGATGGCGGCGCCCACCACGCCGAGCCCCGGAGTGAGGACGACGATGCCGAAGACCAGGCCCCAGAGCGCCCCGGCCGTGGCCGAGATCGCCGTCTTCTCGCTCTTCTTCGGCGTGTCGACATGGATCTCGCCCTCCAGGTCCACGGAGACGACCGCGAGTCCGCCGAGCTCGACCACGTGGGCCTTCTCCAGCTCCTGAACCTTCTTGAAGGCCTGGTTCGCGACCGAGCGCTCCTCGTAGCCGATGACGATGAGATCTGACATCTGTTCCTCCGTGGTCAGTAGCGCAGGACGCCGGCGATCCGGCCCGCGCCGGACAGCGTGTCGTCGGGGACGAAGCGCACTTCCGCCCCGGTCTGCAGGGCCTGCTCGACGATCTCGTCCACGATGTCGTCCCGCGAGTCGAGGTCGGCCGCCTCGGCCGGCTCCAGGTGGTCGCCGTAGTCGCGGACGATCGCCTGGAAGTGTTCCTCCACCGCGAGCAGCCGGATGCGGCCCTCCTTGGCGGCCTTCCACGCCTCGTCCAGACCGCCGGCGAACTCGCGTCGGCCCTGTGCCGCGTCCAGCTCGGACACGACCGCGGCCTTGTCCGCCGCCGCCTTGTCCGTACGCAGGGGTTCGAGCGCCTGCCACACCTGGGCGGCCGGACCGGCGGCGAGACCGCCGCGCTGGACGACCGTCGTGTCCTTGCCCAGCGGACCGATCTCCTCCAGGAGGGAGAGCGCCGCGGCCTCGCCGAGCACGTACAGCGGGCGGGGAGTGGAGCTGAGCACCCTGCGCAGCGCCTCGTGCGCCTGGCGCATGAACTGGCGCGTCTGCTCGTCACGGAAGGTGCTCGGCATGTCGCCGATCTGTTCCTTTCGCTCCGCGTCCGGGTCCTCGAGGCTCCGTGTCAGCGGAAAGCCGTCCTCCGTGTGCTCGGTGACGCCCTCGGCCTCGCCGCTCCACAGCGATACCCGGTCGGCGGCCACGGCGAGCGCCCAGAAGGGCTGCTCGGCCGCCTGAGCGGCGACGAGGTTGCGGGTGAGGAAGGTGTCGGCGATCACGACGCGCTCGGGCACGGAACGGGCGACGGACCAGACCTGGTGCTCTCCGGGCGCCGCGTAGATCACGAGACCGTCCTCGGCGTGGACGAGGTCCACCTCGGAGAGGGCCTGCTCCAACTGGCTCAGCACGTCCGTGCGCCGTTCGCGGGTCACCGCCGGGTCGGCCTGGAGCAGCTCACCGGCCTGGGCCAGGAGGTTGCGGAGCCGGACGGGGTCCTGGGTGTTGTCGGGCTCGCGGCGGTGTGTCGGCATGAGCAGGGACACGGCCGGATAGGGGCGGGGCTGACGCAGCTTCGCGAGCACGTCATTGCTGAGCGCGGGTTGCATGGGAGCCGACCTTTCGGAGTGCGTGGGCGCGAGCCGTGGCAGGTCACGGCGGTTCCGGAGGCCGGCCGGCCGGTCGGCCGGCCGCACGTCGGCGCGCGCCTGGGCCGTGGAGTCGTCGAAGACTCCTCCGTCCGGCCATCGTCGCCCGGCGCGCCGCGGACCGCGAGCGGAGCGTCTCCGCCGGGCCGCTCCCTGGCATCGCGGGGCGCCCAGGCGCTCGGCTCGGGCGCGGGCACCGGGCGGTTCCCCTCACGCCGCCCCGTTCACCTGCCCGTCGCCGCCTTGCGCCAGGCCGCGTCGCGCAGGAGGCGCAGGCCGTTGAGGCCCACCAGCACCGTGGAGCCCTCGTGGCCTGCCACGCCCAGGGGCAGCGGGAGGTGGCCGAACAGGTCCCAGATCACGAGGGCGCCGATGCAGGTGCCCGCGATCACGAGGTTCTGGACGACCAGGCGGCGGGCTCGGCGCGAGAGGGCGATGACCGCGGGCACCGTCGCGAGTTCGTCGCGGACGACGACCGCGTCGGCGGTCTCCAGGGCCAGGTCGGAACCTGCCCTTCCCATGGCGATGCCGCTGTGGGCGGCGGCGAGGGCGGGGGCGTCGTTGACGCCGTCGCCGACGACCAGCACCTTCGAGCCCGCCCGCTCCCATCCCCGTACGGCCTCGACCTTGTCCTGCGGCAGCAGACCCGCCCGTACGTCGGTGATCCCGGTCTGTTCGGCGATCCGGCCCGCCGCTCCCGCGTTGTCACCGGTCACCAGGGTGGGGGTGGTGCCGGTGAGGCGGGTGAGGGCGGCCACCGCCTCGGGGGCGCCGTCGCGGAGCCGGTCGGACAGTTCGAGGACCGCCACCCGCGTGCCGTCGACGACGACCTCGACGGTGGTGTCGGCGTGCTCGCCGTCGGCGCGCCGGACGCGTACCTCACGGCCCTCGACCACGGCCCGTACGCCCTCTCCGGGCACCGAGACGAAGTCGCCGGCTTCGGGGACGGCCAGACCTCGTGCGCGGGCCGCCGCGACGACCGCGCGGGCCACGGGGTGTTCGCTGGGAAGCTCGGCCGCGGCGGCGAGGGCGAGCGCCTCCGGGTCGCCCTCGAATCGGGTCACTCGTGGCGTGCCCTCCGTGAGGGTGCCGGTCTTGTCGAGTGCGACCCGGTCGACCGCACCGAGGCGTTCCATCACGACGGCGGACTTGACCAGGACGCCGTGGCGGCCGGCGGTGGCGATCGCGGAGAGCAGCGGCGGCATGGTGGCGAGAACGACCGCACACGGCGAGGCGACGATCATGAAGGTCATGGCGCGGAGCAGCGCGCTCGTGAGGTCGGCTCCGAACGCGAGCGGGATCGCGAAGAGGGCCAGGGTGGCGACGACGACGCCGACGGAGTAGCGCTGCTCGATCTTCTCGATGAAGAGCTGGGTGGGCGCCTTGGTGGCGCTCGCCTCCTCGACGAGGGCGACGATCCGCGCGATGACGGAGTCGGCCGCGTCCTTGTCCACGCGTACGCGCAGGGCGCCGGTTCCGTTGAGGGTGCCGGCGAAGACCTCGTCCCCCGGCGTCTTGGCGGCGGGCAGCGGCTCCCCCGTGATGGTCGCCTGGTCGACGTCGCTCGCCCCGTCGAGCACCGTGCCGTCGGCGGGCAGCCGCTCCCCGGGCCGTACGAGAACGGTGTCCCCGATCCGCAGGTCGGCCACGTCCACCGGCTCCTCGGCCCCGCCCGCGAGCCGCACCGCCTTCGCGGGCGCCAGGTCGAGCAGGCCGCGCACGGAGTCGGCGGTGCGGCGGGTGGCGAGCGCCTCCAGGGCGCCGGAGACGGCGAAGATGACGATGAGGAGGCCGCCGTCGAGGTACTGGCCGATGGCCGCCGCGCCGATCGCCGCGACCACCATGAGCAGGTCGACGTCGAGAGACCTCTCGCGCAGCGCCCGCAGCCCGGCCCAGCCCGGCTCCCAGCCTCCGGCGACATAACTGACCGCGTAGAGCGGCCCCCAGGCCCAGGCGGGGGCGCCCGTCAGGTCCAGCGGCAGGGCGAGGAGGAAGGCGAGGGCGGACAGCGCGGCCCAGCGGACCTCGGGCAGGGCGGACGCGCGCGTACGGCGGGAGGGCGGCGGGGCCTGGTCCGCGGGGACGGCGGTCCGGGCGTCGAGCACCGGGGAAGCCATGGGTGGGCACCTCTTCGATCGGGACGTCGGGGCGGGGCCACAATAGCGGAACACATGAAGAGGTCTTCATTCGTCAGCTTATCGCCGCGGCTACGATGAGCGCATGGGACACGGCGTGAACGGCGAGACGACCCCGGCGACCCACCTGGACGCGGAGTCCGCGGCCACCATCGCCGCCACCCTCCAGGCGCTCGCCACGCCCTCACGGCTGATGATCCTCACCAAGCTGCGCCAGGGTCCGTGCG
The DNA here is from genome assembly GCF_040653355.1 of Streptomyces sp. NPDC047971. NCBI lineage: Bacteria > Bacillati > Actinomycetota > Actinomycetes > Kitasatosporales > Streptomycetaceae > Streptomyces > Streptomyces sp. NPDC047971. Next base: position 250,839 of record NZ_JBEZNW010000002.1, read on the forward strand.
GAGTGACCGAACTCGCCGACGCCGTCGACATGGAGCAGTCGGCCGTGTCCCACCAGTTGCGCCTGCTGCGCGCGTTGGGACTCGTCACCGGGGTCCGGCAGGGCAGGCGGATCGAGTACAGCCTCTACGACAACCATGTCGCCCAACTCCTCGACGAGGCCGTGTACCACATCGAGCACCTTCGCCTCGGCGCACGCGACGTGCCCCGCGAGACCGTGGATACTGCTGGGTAGGAGATCCACTTCGGGGAAGGGGCGGGGATGGCCGACGAGTTGGGGCACCGCGGGACACGTCACGCGGTGGTCATCGGGGGAAGTCTCGCGGGCCTGCTGGCGGCGCGGGTGCTCAGCGAGCACGCCGAACGGGTGACGATCGTCGAGCGCGACCGTTTCCCCGAGGGGCCCGACGCGCGGCCGGGCGTGCCGCAGTCCCGGCACGTGCACGTGCTTCTCGACGCCGGACAACAGGCACTTGACGAACTGCTCCCCGGATTCACCGGAGAGCTGCGCGAACTCGGCGCTCCCCTCGTGGGCATGCCCGAGGACATGGTGCAGTGGCAGAGCGGACGCTGGTTCAGCCGCCACCCGGCCACCACGCACCTGTACACCGGACCGCGCGCCCAGCTGGAGTGGCTGGTGCGCCGCCGGGTCCTGGCCGACCCCCGGGTCGAGACGGTGCAGGGCACCGAGACGGTCGGTCTGATCGGCGACTCCGCACGGGTGCGCGGCGTCCTCGTGCGCGAGCGCGGAGCCGGGAACCCGAGGGAGAGCCGGTCGCTGGAGGCCGATCTGGTGGTCGACGCCTCGGGCCGCGGCACGCATGCCTCGGACTGGCTGGCCGCGATCGGGGCGCAGCCCCCGCACGAGGAGACGATCGACACCGGCCTGGCCTACGCGACCCGGACGTACCGGGCCGGAGCGGACCTGGACATGGACGCGCTGGGCTTCAACGTCGTGCCCAACCCCCAGCAGGTGTACGGCGGCGTGATGCTGCCGATCGGGGACGGGCTCCATCTGGTGACCTTGTCAGGTCTCCGCGAGGACCGGCCCCCGACCGACGAGCACGGGTTCGAGGCGTTCGCCGCGAAGCTGCCCCACCCCCTGCTGAGCGAGTGGCTGGCGAAGGCCACGCCGGAGTCCCCGGTCCACGGCTTCCGGCAGACCGCCAACGTCCGTCGTCGGTACGACCGTCCGGGCCGCCGTCCGGCCGGCTTCCTCGCCACCGGCGACGCGCTGTGCGCCTTCAACCCGATCTACGGACAGGGCATGACCGTCGCGGCCCTGAACGCGGTCGCCCTGCGCCGGGCGCTGGCCGACCTCCGGAAGACGCCGACCACCCGTACCGTCCAGAAGGCGCTGCTCGACTCCTCGAAGCAGGCCTGGGACATCTCGGCCGGCGCGGACAAGAACATGCCGGGCGCCACCGGCAACGCGATCACCGCGCGCGCGGTGGACAAGCCGGTCGGCTGGTACCTGGGCCGGCTGCAGCAGCGGTACGGCGGGGATCCGGTCGTGGGCGCCGCGTTCCGTTCCGTCCTGACCCTGACCGCGCCGATGACCTCGCTGTTCGCCCCGACGGTGGCCCGCGCGGTGCTCTTCGGCCCGGTGCCGCGCACACCCGCCGAGCCGCCGATGCGACGCGAGGCGTAAGGCGCTCGCCCAGGGGCGCCCTGCGCCCTGCGCGCCGACGACCGCGGTCGTCGGCGCGCGGACTCCCGTGACGGGGCCTCCCGACGCCGGGAGGGGGAGCAGCCGTCGCGGGCGACTGTCAGACGCCCGGTGCCGCGGCGATCACGCCGGCGGCGATCGCCGCGCTCAGGGCCGCGTAGTCGTCGGCGTTCTGACCCGCGTACCGGATCGCGAAGTCGGCGATCGCGCGGTCGAAGACGTCCGAGGAGCCGAGGTAGGCGGCTATGGCGATGCGGTCGCCCGAGCGGGCGTGGGCGCGGGCCAGGGCGCGGCCGCAGAGGCCCGCGTACGCGCGGAGCATCGACGGGGACATCGTCTCCACCTCGGCCGAGCCCTTCATGTCGCGCAGCTGGCGCCAGTAGAAGTGACGCTTCTCGGGTCCGGTCATCCAGCCGAGGAAGATGTCGCTCGCGGCCTGTGTCAGACGCTGGCCGCAGACGACCCGCTGCCCCTGGTGCGCGTACGCGCTCGGTGAGAGGTACGGCTCCAGGACCGAACGGCCGGCCTCCTTGATCTGGAGGATCAACGGGTCGCCGTCGTCGCGGCCCTGGAGGAGGAGGACGAAGCAGCGCGTTCCGACACTGCCGACTCCGACGACCTTGCGGGCCGCCTCGACGTAGTGGAAGCGGTCCAGGAGTTGTCGGCGCTCCTCGGAGAGGGAGCTGCGGTAGTCGCTGAAGATCTTGCCGAGGGTGACGCGGTCCACGTCCGTGACGCGTTCCAGGAGCGGCGGGTCGTCCACGATGTGGCGGCCTCCGCCCTCGTCCTCCTCGGTGAGCTTGGTGAGCGCCTGCAGACTGGTGCGGCGCCGTGCGCGGGCGAGGCGGTCCTCGAGACGCGCACGGCGTTCGGGGCGCACCAGGGCCGTGAGGTCGTCGGCGTCGATCCTGGCGTACCAGACGGGGAGCTCGCCGAGCTCCGCGAGGCGCCGCATGGCGCTGCGGTACGACTCGGTGGCGACCAGGGCCGCCCGGTGGGCCTTGGCCTTGGTGGTGCCGTTCTGGAGCGCGGCCACGGCCACGCTGGCGGCGAGCCGCTTCACATCCCATTCGAAGGGCCCGGGGAGGGTCTCGTCGAAGTCGTTGACGTCGAAGAGAAGGGTCCGTTCGGGTGAGGCGTAGACGCCGAAGTTGAGGAGATGGGCGTCGCCGCAGAGCTGGACCGTCAGGCCGGTGTGGCGCTGGGCCGCGAGGTCGGCGGCCATGACGGCGGCGGCGCCGCGCAGGAAGGCGAAGGGCGAGACGACCATGCGGCCGTACCGGATGGGGACCAGTTCGGGCACGCGGTCGACGGCCTGCCGCTCCAGCACGCTCAGCGGATCAGGGCGCTGCGAGGAGGGGATCCAACGGCCGTGTGAGGACCGTGGGACGTTCTTGCGGGCCACTCTGCCGGTCTGGGCCCGCGCCGCCGGTGTCGTCATCCGGCCTCACCCGCCTCTTCCACCGCGCCTACCGGTCGAGTCTCATTACAAGGTCAGACGGCGCCGAGCGCACCCCGGGCCGGTCCGGGTTTCGGCCACACCCGCCACCCCCTCTTCCTTAATGGTTTAGACCAATGATAGGAATTGATCACCCACGCGGTTCAGACTGTCACGCTGAGCAGTCACATGGAACAGAGAGGCTTGGAACATGGCTGGACCCGAACCCGAGCAGGCGGCGGTTCCGCTGTACCTCCGGGTCGCCGCCGCGCTGCGGAGCGACCTCGACGACCGACAGATCTCCCCCGGCAGCCGCCTCCCCTCCGAGCGCTCCCTCGCGCACCGGTACCACGTGAACCGGCAGACCGTCCGCAGCGCGCTCCAACTGCTGCGCGAGGAGCGACTCGTCGTCACCGACCGCCGGGGGACCTTCGTCGCCGGCCCCGAACACGGTCCACGGGTACCGGCCCTGACGTCACGTCGGCACAGCTTCCCCGGTGGTACGGACGCGGCCGACGCCCTGGTCCGCGCCTCGCTCTCCTGGGAGGCGCCGCCGACCGCCACGGCCGGGCGGCTCGCCCTCGTCCCCGGCGAACCCACCCTGGTCCACCGGCATGTCGTCCTCTCCCCCGGCGGCACGCCCCTGCAGCGTTCGGTGTCCTGGTTCTCCCGGACCGCGCTCGCCGAGATACCGCAGCTCGCCCGCTACCGGCGCGGTGGCGGCACCGTGGGCCAGCCCGATCTGCGGCTGCTCTACCACTGGATGCACCAGGCCGGACTCCGGCTCACCCGCAGGGAGTCGATCGCCGTGCCGCCGGCGTCCGCCGCGGGAGTCGGGGACGGAGCGGCCCGGCTGGTCGTCCACCGCGTCGTGCGCGACCAGCACGGGCACGCACTGGAGATCACGGACATCGACTTCGCGGCGCACGGGGCGGCGTGGACCTATGAGTTCAGCGGCTGACGGCCCCGCCGCACGCGGCCGTTTCAGACCGGCCGCCCCATGAGCGGAGTCACACGATGCCCTCCGCGATCTCCGCCTCCTCACGGGCGCTGCCGTACGCGGAGGGAGTGCCGTACGACCGGCGGGCGACGTACCACCAGACGGTGGCGAGCAGCAGGACGACCGCGAGCGCGATGACCGCGTAGTTCATGGAGTCGACGGTCACCGGGGACTTCTGCGGAAGGCAGAACAGCACGGTGACCACGGCCACCCAGATCACGGCGGTCCACCCGATGGGGGCGCTCCAGCGGCCCAGGTTCCACGGCCCCGGAGTGAACCTCTTGCCCGCGCGCAGCCGCAGATAGATCGGGATGGCGTAGGCGGGGGTGATGCCGATGACGTTGATGGCGGTGACCGCTCCGTAGGCGGTGGCGGAGTACAGCGACGGCACCGCCAGGAGCGCGGCGAAGCCGACCGAGAGCCATACGGCGGGCACCGGGGTCTGCGTGCGGCTGCTGACCTTGCGCCAGAGAGCCGAGCCGGGCAGGGCGTTGTCCCGGCTGAACGCGAAGACCATCCGGCTGGCGGCGGCCACCTCCGCGTTGCCGCAGAAGAGTTGGGCCACGATCACCACGAGCAGCAGGGCGGTGGCGCCGCCGGTGCCGAGCGCGTCGAGCAGGATCTGGGCGGGCGGGACTCCGGTGGCGCTGTTCTGCGTGCCGGCGTAGTCCTGGATGGCGAAGGTGAGTCCGGCGAGCAGCGCGAACCCGGCGATCCACGAGACCCAGATGGCGCGGACGATCCCCTTGGCGGCGCTGACGGACGCGTTGGAGGTCTCCTCCGAGAGATGGGCGGAGGCGTCGTACCCGGAGAAGGTGTACTGGGCGAGGAGCAGGCCGACGGCTGCGACGTAGAAGGGGTTGGCCCAGCCCGTGTCGTTGACGAACTCCGTGAAGACGAACTCGGCGGACTGGTGCCGGTCGGGGACGAGGGCGAGCGCGCCGACGATCACCGCGACGCCCGTCAAGTGCCACCAGACGCTGATGGAGTTAAGCAGACTGACGAGGTGCACGCCGAAGAGGTTGAGCACCGCGTGCAGCAACAGGATGGCGAGGAAGATCAGGAAGGTGGAGCCCGCCGTGGGCACGATGCCCCACTGGAGGTTGAGGAAGGCTCCGGTGAAGAGGGCGGCACCGTAGTCGATGCCGGCGATCGCGCCGAGCAGTCCGAGCAGATTCAGCCAGCCGGTGTACCAGCCCCACCGCCGGCCGCCGAGCCGGTCGGCCATGTAGTAGAGGGCACCGGACGTCGGGTAGGCGCTGGTGACCTCGGCGAGCGCGAGGCCGACGCAGAGCACGAAGAGACCGACGCCGGCCCAGCCCCACATCATCACGGCGGGACCGCCGGTGCCGAGACCGAAGCCGTAGAGCGTCATACAGCCGGACAGGATGGAGATCACGGAGAAGCTGATGGCGAAGTTGCCGAAGCCGCCCATGCGGCGGGCGAGGACGGGCTGGTAGCCGAGCTCGCGGAGCCGTGCCTCCTCGTCCTGCGCGGCCGGTGGCCTGCCTGTCGCGTCGGCGGGGACGGTGCGGGACATGCCGGTACCTCCGGGGAAGCGGGAGCGGTCGGTGGGGGGTTCGGGGCGGGGACGTGCTCGGGCGCGCGCGAGGATGTCGCGGACGCGGGTCAGGGATCGAGACAGCGCGCGCGGGCGCGCACGAAGAACTCCTCGGCCGGCGCCCGGTCGTCGGGCCGTGCGGTGCGGTACGCCCAGGGCAGGACCGTCCAGTACGGCCCGAGGGCGTCGAACACGCGGGCCGCGTCCTCGAACCGGAGGGCGCCGAACAGGGCGTGGGCGAGGTGGTTGAGGTCGAGCAGGGACGCCTCGGCGGTGGCGCAGAAGAGGAACCAGGAGTCCAGCGCCCGGCGGGCGTCGCGGACGGCGTCCTCGGCGACCCAGTGCAGGTCGAGGGCGTGCTCCTGGCCGCCCTCGCGGCGGTAGCGCTCCACCCGGACGTAGAGCGGGAGCGCGTGCAGGGAGGATCCCCTGGGCGCCGACCCCGCGGCCCACTGGGCGTAGTTGACGGCCTCGGAGAGGGGTCCGGAACCGCGTCCGTGGAAGAACTGCAGCATCCGGTGGTGCGCCTCGCGGTTGTGCGGGTCGCGTCGGTCGGCCTCGGCGAGGAGTCCCCAGGGGCCGGGCGGCAGCATGGGCGCGGGCGGGCGCAGCCGGTGCTCCTCCATGCGCCGGCGCTCGTCGAGGGCGGCGAGGGCGAGGAGGCAGACCCAGGGGACGGGGTCCTCGGGTGCCCGTTCGGCGGCGTCGCGGCAGGCGGTCCACGCCTCCTGCCGGAGTGCCTGGGCACGGGGGTGTCCGCCGCGGTGGGCGCGCACGGCCCGTTCCACGGCGACCCGGGAGTGCATCACGGTGGCGGGGACGCTCTCCGGCTGCTCCGCCCGCCAGATCCGCACGACGTCGGTACCGGCGGCGACGGTCGCCAGCACCTGGGTGCGCCGGGTCCAGCCGTCCCAGTCCGGGGTCTCGTCGAGTAATCGGGCCATGGACACCCAGCGGCCCGTCCGCAGGTCCTGGACGGCGTGACGCAGGGCGTGGTCGTGGCCCGCCGGATGGTAGACGGGCCGGAAGCCGTGTCCTGCCTTCACTGAGCGGGGCGTGCGGTGGGAGTCATGGGTCCTCGGTGGGTCCTCGCGTGGCGGTGGGGGTGGTCAGTCCCCGGGGTGGGTGTCCCGGCCGTTGATCGGCGATCACTATAGAGGCGCCTGGACGAGCACGATCCACTTTCACTTCTGACCGTAACTATCCAGCCACTGAACGAAATTGAAGATCCCTCACATAAGCGTGACGAGCTGACGTCCCGGCCGGGAGCCGCTTGACGGGACGGCCCGCGTGCACCAGTCTTTCCGCTTCCGCGATCAAGGACCGAAGGCGCTTCGGGGACGGGAGTACGACGATGACGGGCCCGGTACTCGCCGTCGATCAGGGCACGTCCGGGACGAAGGCGCTCGTCGTCTGCCCCGAGCGGGGCGTGATCGGCTCGGGGACCGCGCCCGTACGGCCCCGTCACCTGCCGGGCGGCCTGGTCGAGGTCGATCCGGCCGAGCTGTACGACTCCGTCGTCGCCGCGGGGCGGGCCGCGCTCGCCGAGGCGGGCACCACGGTCCGGGCGATCGGCCTGGCCAACCAGGGCGAGACCGTTCTCGCCTGGGACCCGGCGACGGGTGAGCCGCTCACCGACGCGCTCGTCTGGCAGGACCGCAGGGCCGAGGGCCTGTGCCAGGAACTCGCCTCCCACGCGGAGGAGTTGAGGCATCGGACCGGCCTGCCGCTCGATCCCTATTTCGCCGCTCCCAAGATGGCCTGGATCCGTCGGCACCTCACGGGCGCGGGGGTCGTCACGACGAGCGACGTCTGGCTCGTGCACCGGCTGACGGGCGCGTTCGTGACGGACGCGGCGACGGCGGGACGCACCGGCCTGCTCGATCTGGACAGCGTCTCGTGGTCCGCCCCCGCCCTCGACGTCTTCGGCCTCGGTGCCGAACGCCTGCCCCGTGTCGTCGACGCCGACACCCGGGTGGGCGTCACCACCGCGTTCGGCCCGCCCCTTCCCGTGACCGGACTCCTCGTCGACCAGCAGGCGGCCCTCCTCGCCCAGAGCGTCACCGAACCGGGCGCGGCCAAGTGCACCTACGGGACGGGGGCGTTCCTGCTGGCGCAGACCGGCCCGACCCCGCGCCGGGGCGACTCGGGACTCGTGAGCTGTGTCGCCTGGCGGCTCCGCGGACGGACCAGCTACTGCCTGGACGGCCAGGTGTACACAGCCGCCTCCGCCGTGCGCTGGCTGTCCGACCTCGGGATCGTCTCCGGCGCCGAGGACCTGGACGCCGTGGGCGGCGCGGTGCAGGACTCCGGAGGCGCCACCTTCGTACCGGCCCTCGCCGGACTCGCCGCCCCGTGGTGGCGCGGGGATGTCCGCGGTTCGCTGACCGGTCTCGGCCTGGACACGACCGGCGGGCACCTGGTGCGCGCCCTGTGCGAGGGAATCGCCGCCCAGGTCGTCGAACTGGCCGGTGCGGCAGGCTCCGACCTCGGCACCCCGCTCACCGCGCTGCGCGTGGACGGCGGGCTGACCCGATCCTCGCTCCTGATGCAGACCCAGGCGGATCTCCTCCAACTCCCGGTCGAGGTGTCCGCGTTGCCGGATGCCACGGCCCTGGGGGTCGGCGCGGTGGCGCGGCTGGGGCTCGATCCCGGCCTCGCGGTCGAGGAGGCCGTTCCGGCGTGGAAGCCGTCGGCCGTGTACGAGCCCGCGATCACGAGCGCGGAGGCCGGCGAACGCCTGGACAGGTTCCGTACGGCCGTGGCGGCGCTCCTCGACGACGGCCCCGGAGCGGCACGGTGACGGCGACGGGTCGCCCGGGCGTCGACGGCTCGGAGCTCGCGCCGCCGCGAGCCGCGGGCCGGGCTCGCGGCGCGGTGGGGGGTCGGCAGGCAGCCGGCGCTCGCGGCGCGGATCGGGCTCGCGCGGTGGCCGGCGCTCGCGGCGCGGATCGGGCTCGCGCGGTGGCCGGCGCTCGCGGCGCGGCTCGGGCTCGCGCGGTGGCTCGCCGATGAGCGAGCCGTCCTTCCGCAGCGGCGTCGTCACCCGGAGAGGAGCGCTGCCGGACACCTCCGCACCTGGCTCGGAGTACGACGTCGTAGTGGTCGGCGCCGGGGTGGTGGGCTGTGCGATCGCCCGCGAACTGGCCCGCCGCCCCCTGCGGGTCGCGCTGGTCGACGCGTCGGGCGATGTCGGCGAGGGCACCTCCAAGGCCAACACCGCGATCCTGCACACCGGCTTCGACGCCGTGCCCGGATCGCTGGAGGCCCGGCTCGTACGGGACGGGCAGCGGCTGCTCGCCGACTACGCCCACGAGACGGGCATCCCGGTCGAGCCGCTCGGCGCCCTCCTCATCGCCTGGGACGAGGACCAGCTCGCCGCGCTCCCCCGCCTCGCGGACAAGGCGGCACGCAACGGCCACCGCACCACACGGCTGCTGACGGCCGGAGAACTCGGAGCCAGGGAGGCGCATCTGGGGCCCGGCGCCCTCGGGGCGCTCGACGTCCCGGGCGAGTCGATCATCTGCCCCTGGACGACCACGCTCGCGTACGCCACCCAGGCCGTCCGGTCCGGCGTCGATCTGCATCTCGACTGCCCTGTGGAGAGGGCCGATCCCGGCGAACCCCACCGCCTGGCCACCCCGCGCGGGGTGCTGCGCGCCCGCTACGTCGTCAACGCCTGCGGGCTGTACGCGGACCGGTTCGACGCGCTGTTCGGCCGGCACGACTTCACCGTGACCCCGAGACGCGGTCAGCTGATCGTCTTCGACGCGTTCGCGCGCTCGCTGGTCCGGCACGTCCTCCTCCCGGTGCCGGGCGCACTCGGCAAGGGCGTGCTGGTCGCGCCGACCGTCCACGGGAAGGTGCTCCTCGGCCCGACGGCCGAGGACCTGGACGACAGGTCGGCCACCGGATCCACCGCCGAGGGCCTGGCGGCGCTGCGCGCCCAGGGCCGCCGGATCCTGCCGGAGCTCCTCGACGAGGAGGTCACGGCCGTCTACGCCGGGCTGCGGGCGGCGACCGAGCACGACGACTACCGGATCGCCGCTCATCCGGCTCTGCGCTACGTCACGGTGGGCGGCATCCGGTCCACCGGCCTCACCGCCTCCCTGGGCATCGCCGCGCACGTGGTGGACCTCCTCGCCGACAGCGGGCTGACCCTGGGGTCCGCGCGCCCGCTCGCCCCGGTGCGGATGCCGAACCTGGGCGAGGCGTTCCCGCGCCCGTACCGTGACGCGGAACTCATCGCGTCGGAACCGGAGTTCGGGTCGATCGTCTGCCACTGCGAGCGGGTCACCCGGGGCGAGATCCGCTCGGCGATGGTGTCGACGATCCCGCCGGACTCGCTCGACGGACTGCGGCGGCGGACGCGTGCGAGGGGCGGCAGGTGTCAGGGGTTCTTCTGCGGCGCGCCGGTCCGGGCGATGTTCGCGGAGGAGGGGTCCCCTTGGCCGGTCCGGTGAACCGCGCCGTGGACGTGCTCGTCGTCGGCGCGGGGCCCGCCGGGCTCGCGGCGGCCGCCCGGATCGCCGCGTCGACGGCTCCCGGCGCGGCGGGCCGGTACCGGGTCGAGGTCCTGGAGCGGGAGCCGGAGGCCGGTGGGGTGCCGCGCCACTGCGCCCACGGTGGCTTCGGGCCCATGGGGGCAGGGCGCCGCACCGACGGGCCGGTGTACGCGCGCCGGATGGCGCGGGCGGCGGTCGTGGCCGGGGCCACGGTCCGTACGGGGGTCTCCGTGACCGGCTGGGCGGGCCCGCTGACCATGGAGGTCACGGCCCCGACCGGACTGGAGCGGATCGCCGCCCGGGCGGTGATCCTGGCGACCGGTGCCCGCGAACGGCCGCGCGGCGCCCGCCTGGTGCCCGGTACCCGACCGGCCGGTGTGCTGACGACCGGCGAACTCCAGCGGTTGGCGCGGCAGTACGGGGGAGGACGGCTCGGGCGACGGGCCGTCGTCGTCGGCGCGGAACCGGTGGCCCATCACGCGGTGCGGGAGCTGCGCCGGGGCGGGGCGGACGTGGTGGCCATGGTCACCGGGCAGCCGCGCGTGGCGGGGCGGTTCACCACCGGCGCGCCGCCTCCCCCGCTGCTGACGGGCGCCGTGGTGACGGAGTTGCTGGGCCGGCGGACCCTCACCGGCGTCCGCCTCCTCCGGCCCGGCGGCCGGATCGTCACCCTCGCCTGCGACACGGTGGTCTTCACCGGGGACTGGATCCCCGACCACGAACTGGCCCGCGCCGGTGCGGTCCCGCTGAACACCGGTACGCGGGGGCCCGCGGTGGACGCCTGCTTCCGCACCGGATCTGCAGGCGTCTTCGCCGCGGGCAACGCCCTGCGCGGGATCGAATCGGCGGGCGCCGCGGCGGAGGAGGGACGTGGGGCGGCGGACGCCGTGCTCCGGTACCTGTCGGGGGATGCCTGGCCGCTGTCGGCGGTTCCGGTGGTCGTGGAGGACCCGGTGGGGTGGGTGGCGCCGAACCGGATCACCGGAGCGGAGACCGGTCTCCCGTTCCTGCTGCGTGTGAGGAAGCCGCGGGTGCGTCCGGTCGTGGAGATCGCGCAGGGCGACCGGGTCCTCCACCGCGTGGGGCTCCGGGGCACCGCGTGGCCGCACCGTTCCGTACGGCTGCCCGCGGGATGGGCGCGCGAGGTGGACCCGACGGGCGGCCCGGTGACGGTCCGGGTCGTCCCGTAGACGCCACTGGCCTGGGCCAATGGCGACCGTTCCGCCCCGTTGACCAGGACTCCCGGCATGGTCATGCTCATGGCGGAATCGGCGGAGGTCCCGTCCGCTTCCGACACGGAGGTGTCATGGCCCGGCGCATGGTCAGATCCCTGCTCTCGATGGTGCTGCTGGTGGTGGCCGCGCTGGCGGGCACCGTCGCCACATCCGGTACGGCACATGCCGACGAGTGCTACACCTGGGGCCGCACGCTGTCCTCGGGCATGTCCGGCGCGGACGTGACGCAGCTGCAGATCCGGGTCGCCGGATATCCCGGCTACGGCGCCGTGCTGACGGTCGACGGCGACTACGGCCCGGCGACCAAGGCCGCGGTGACCCGCTTCCAGCAGGCGTACGGACTCGCCGCGGACGGCGTCGCCGGTCCGGCGACCTTCTCCAAGCTGTACGCGCTCCAGGACGCCGACTGCACGCCGATCCACTTCACCTACGCCGAACTCAACAAGTGCAACGGCGACTTCTCCGGCGGCGCCGTCCCGGCGGCCACCGCGAGGTCGAACGCCCTGCGCGCGATGTGGAAGCTGGAGGCGCTGCGCCACGCGCTCGGGGACGTGCCGATCTCGGTGAGCAGCGGATTCCGTTCGTACGCCTGCAACGCGGCGGTCGGCGGGGCGTCGGACAGCCGGCACCTGTACGGCGACGGCATCGACCTCACGGGCTCGCCCTCGCTGTGCACGCTGGCCAAGCAGGCCCGCAACCACGGCTTCAACGGGATCCTCGGCCCCGGATACCCGGGCCACGGCGACCACGCGCATGTGGACACCCGTGCCTCCCGGTTCTGGTCGGCGAGCAGCTGCGGCATCTGACGCCTTCCGCCACACTGGGCGCCATGTCGGACAAGCGCAGTGCCGGGCTCCTTCTCTTCCGCCGGACGCCGGACGGTGGCTTCGAGGTGCTGATCGGCCACATGGGCGGGCCCTTCTGGTCCTCGAAGGACGTCTCGGCCTGGTCGATCCCCAAGGGCGAGTACGGCCCCGAGGAGACACCGGAGGCCGCCGCGCGCCGCGAGTTCGAGGAGGAGCTCGGGCTGCCGGCTCCGGACGGCGAGCGGCTCCCGCTCGGCGAGGCCCGGCAGGCGAACGGCAAGACGGTCACAATCTGGGCGGTCGAGTCCGACCTCGACCCGACCCGGATCGTGCCGGGCACCTTCACGATGGAGTGGCCCCGCGGCTCGGGCACCCGGCGGGAGTTCCCCGAGATCGACCGGGTCGGCTGGTTCGCGCCCGAGGCGGCCGCTCCCCTGCTCGTCTCGGGCCAGCGGGTCTTCCTCGAACGGCTCGCCGCGAGGCTCGACGGCCGGGACGGGCCCTGAGCCCGCCCCGGCCGACCCGTCACACGGCGACGTCGGCGAGCGGCTCGTCGGGCTCCGGCTCCGGCTCCGGCTCCGACAGGGGTTCGGACAGCTGCTCGCGCAGGTAGTTCCAGATCACGGAGATCAACGCGGCCACGGGTACGGCGAGCAGGCTGCCCACGATGCCGGCCAGACTGCCGCCGAGGGTCACCGCGAGCAGGACCACCGCCGCGTGGAGACCGAGCCCACGGCTCTGGATCATGGGCTGGAAGACGTTCCCCTCCAGCTGCTGCACGACGACGATGATCCCCAGCACGATCAGGGCGTCCGTCGGGCCGTTGGACACCAGGGCGATCAGCACCGCGACCAGACCGGCGAAGAGCGCGCCGACGATCGGCACGAACGCGGACACGAACGTCAGGACGGCCAGCGGGAGCACCAGCGGCACGTCGAGGATCCACAGCCCGAGACCGATGAAGACGGCGTCGAGCAGGCCCACGAACGCCTGCGACCGCACGAACGTGCCCAGGGTGTCCCAGCCCCGCTCGGCGACGACCGGCACGTCGACCGCGAGGCGACCGGGGAGCTGACGGGTCAGCCACGGCAGGAACCGCGGGCCGTCCTTGAGGAAGAAGAACATCAGGAAGAGCGCCAGGACGGCGGTGACGATGCCGTTGAACACGGTGCCGACGCCCGTGGCGACGGTGGTCACCACACTGCCGACGCTGTCCTGGACACGGGCCATCGTGGAGTCGAACGCGCCCGAGATCTGGTCGTCGCCGATGTTCAGCGGCGGACCCGCGGCCCACTCCCGCAGCTTCTGGATGCCTTCGACCACGCCGTCGGCCAACTCGCCGGACTGGGACGCCACCGGCACCGCGATCAGCGCCAGGACGCCCGTGACGACCAGGAGGAAGAGCACGGTCACGGCAGCCGCGGCCGCCGCCGGGCGCCACCCGTGCCGGCGCAGGAAGCGCGTGAGGGGCCAGGTGAGGGTGGTGAGGAACAGGCCCACTATGAGCGGCCAGACGACCGGCCACATGCGGCCCACGATCCAAAGGCTCACGGCGGCCATCACAAGGACCAGCAGCGACTCCGCGGAGACTCGTGCCGCGGTGCGGAGCGCGGCGGCGGCTTTGGTGGAACTCAACGTGGCAGACATGAGGGTCACCCTATTGATGCCGCGGGCACGTTCCGGACCGCGCCCGCTTTCCGAGGGCGCCGCGGGCGGGCGACGGAGCCGCCGGGACGTCAGGGCGGCGGATCCTCCGGCGGGAGGTCGAACGATCCGGGCCGCGGCTCCAACTGGGTCACCATCTCCGCGAACCGCATGCAGACCCGTTTGATCTCGTCGTGGGTGTTGTTGCGTTCGGTGATCACGACCGCGAGGAGGAGAGCCGTCAGCGCCGTCGTTCCGTTGAACGCCTGGAGGGTGACCATGCTCGAGAAGAGATCCTCGCCCTCGAACGGGCCCCTCTCCCCCGTGGCCGCCAGGACGGCCAGGGTCGAGACGACGAGCGCGCAGGGCGCGGCCCCGGCCAGCTGGAAGCGGAACGCCGCCCAGATCAGGACGGGGAAGACGAGGAAGAGCCGTGGAGAGTCCGTCTCCCCGGTGGCCAGGAGCATGACCAGGACCGTGGCGAGGGTCAGCGCCCCCGCCTCCAGCCAGCGTGCGGGCCGCGCTCGGACCGGCCACCGGGCCCTGCGCAGCACGAGCAGGAAGGGTGTGACGACGAGGATCCCCATCGCGTCACCCGTCCACCACACCGACCATGTCGGCCAGAAGTCGGCCGCGTCCACGGCTCCGGACAGCACCAGTGCGCCGCTGCCGATGGTCGAACTGATCAGCATGCCGCCGAGAGCGCCGAAGAAGATCAGTGCCAACACGTCCCGCAGACGGTCCAGCTCCGTTCTGAATCCGGCTCTGCGCAGCATCAGGAAGGCACAGACCGGCGCCAGGGTGTTGCCCACCGTGATGGCCAGGACGGCTACCGCCGAGGGCCCGAGGAACACGTTGGCCAGGAACGCGCCGAGGGCGATGCCCGGCCAGACGCGCAGGCCCATGAGGAGCAGCGCGGCCAGCGCGACACCGGTCGGCGGCCACAGGGGGGTGACCTGGTCGCGTACGAGCTGCTGGAGGAGCCCGAGCCTGGCGGCTCCGTAGTAGACGGCGGCGACGGCAAGCACGCGCAGGGCAGCAGACCCGTAGCGACTCATCTCCGCACCGCGCACGACAGCAGTCTGCACGCGCGTCGCGGTCCCGGCGACTCAGGCGGCGCACCCCGTGGTCAGACCGGCTCCTCGGGCGGGAGCGGCTCCGCGGGGCCGTCGTACCGGACGACGAGGACGGCCGCGTCGTCCCGGTGTCCGGTCAGATCGGCCACCTTGACGACGGCGGAGGCCAGGATGTCGGGGTCGGCGTCGTAGCCCGCTCGTACCAGCCTGGCCACTTCGGCCAGCCCGTCCTCGATCGGATAGGTCGGTCCCTCCACCACCCCGTCGGTGAGCAGCACCAGGACTCCCGCCTCTCTCAGGCGTCGGTGGGTCACGGGATACCGC
The DNA here is from genome assembly GCF_040653355.1 of Streptomyces sp. NPDC047971. Taxonomy (NCBI): domain Bacteria; kingdom Bacillati; phylum Actinomycetota; class Actinomycetes; order Kitasatosporales; family Streptomycetaceae; genus Streptomyces; species Streptomyces sp. NPDC047971. Next base: position 266,095 of record NZ_JBEZNW010000002.1, read on the forward strand.
TCGCCGTGCAGGATGCCGAGCGGCGGGCCGCCGCTGTCGAGCGCGATGCCGCACTGGCCGGCGGCCGTGGCCCAGACCATGGGGACATGGCCGGCCCGGGAGACCGTCAGATCGCGGCTGACGGGGTCGAAACGCAGGAAGCAGCAGGTGGCGAAGCGGCCGCATCCCATGGAGATCAGCAGGTCGTTGGTCCGCCCCAGCACCTCCCGGGTGTCGCTCGTCGCCTCGGCGATGGCGCGCAGGCTGGTGCGCACCTGCCCCATGAAGGCGATCGCCTCGACGTCGTGGCCCTGTACGTCGCCGATCGTGAGGCCCAGGGAGCCGTCGCTCATCACGAAGGCGTCGTACCAGTCGCCGCCCACGTCGAGGCCGTCGCGCGAGGGCGTGTACCTGGCGGCGAAGCTCAGACCGGGGACCTCGGGCAGGCCCGGTGGGAGCATGTGGCGCTGCAGGGCCATGGCCAGCTCGACCCTGGCCCGCTGGAACTTGATCCGCTCCAGGGCCTGATCGACGAGCTGCCCGAGTGCGACCAGCAGCTGCTGCGCATTGTCGGGCGGCCCGGGACGGTGTCCGCGCATCACGGCTCCGGGTGTTCCGCCGACTCCCACGTTCACCCTAGCCTCCGGTGCCGCACGGCTCCACAGGGAGCAGGGCTCCGGGCACGCCCGTCGGAGTGACCGAGGGTGACCGGAGGGGGTGTGGCGCGCGCTGCCGCACCGGGCGTTCGACGGCCCCTTGGCGGTATCCGGCAGGGAGCGCGGTGTGGCCGTCGCCCGCGTTGTCAGACCCGTACGAGAGGGTGGAAGGGTCCAACCTGTCGAGAGGGAGCCCGACATGACCACGTTCTCCGTCCGTGAGCGCGCCGCCGCTCAGGCGTACCTCCGTCTGCTGGAGTCCACCCAGGCGGTCCTGACGGACCCGCGATTGGAGCCGTACGCGGCGGCGATGCTCACCCACCCGATGGCCGAGGCCGACGAAGCCCTGCGCGCCGCGGGCCTCTCGGGCAACGAGGCGCATCTCATGCGCCTGGTCTCGGCCCTGCGCGCCTCCCCCGCCGGCGACCTCGGCCGGGCGGGTTGAGCGGGCGAAGGGCGCGCCCGTCAGCGTGCGGCCGGGCCCTGTCCGGATCGGGCTCCGGCCGCCGAGCGGGACCGTTTCGTGCCCCTCATCGAGCACTAGGCGACGTCGTCCCGCCCGCGCGATGCTCCGAACGGCTCAACCGGCGATACGGAACGCCAAGACGGTCAGGGCGACACCGGCCGCCGCGCCGAGCAGCAGGGCGGCGATGGCAGCCGGCCGGCCGACACCGTGCTCGAAGGGAATGCTCGGCATCACTTTGTGCAGGGTGGGGGCCACGACCACGATGAGACCGATGCCGACCCCGAGGCGCCAGTACGTCTCTCCTGAGCACGAAGCCCGGAATCGCCCCCCGCAGCCGCTCGGGTCCACGGCGAAGCCCGTCACCACGAGAAACAGCGCGCCGGCGTACAACGCGCCGAACAACGCGGTCGTGCCGAAGTCGATGCGTCGCGCTCTGGCGGAAGGTCCCTCGTCACTCACCGTGTCGCCCCTCGGTCCGCGTCTTTCCGTCTGCATGCCGGTCATCATGCGGGAGCCGGACGGGGCCGCACGGGGCGAGGCGTACGGGAAGGGCGCGGACGCTGTTGCCGACGAAGCCGGCGTGGCGCGGGAGGTCCTCTTCGGCGACGGCGAGGTCCAGGGTCGGGAAGCGGGTGAAGAGCGCCTTCAGGGCGATCGTCGCCTCCAGGCGGGCGAGCGGGGCGCCCAGACAGTAGTGGGGGCCGTGCCCCAGGGAGAGGTGCTTGGCGGCGGGGACTCGGGTGATGTCGAACCGCGCCGCGTCGGGACCGTGCGCGTCGGTGTCGCGCCCGGCGGCCGAGTACGCCGCGAGAACGGGGGTGCCCCTCGGGATCAGGGTGCCGTCGACGGTGAGGTCACGGGTGGGGTAGCGGAACGGGAAGTAGCTCACCGGGCTGTCCCAGCGCAGGGTCTCCTCGACGACGTCGGACCAGTCGGCGCGCCCCTCGGTGACGTGGGCGAGTTGGTCGCGGTGCGCGCACAGCGCGCGGACGGCGTTGGTCACGAGGTTCAGTGTGGTCTCGTGGCCGGCGATGATCATCAGGACCAGGGTGCCGATGAGCTCGGGGTGGCTGAGCCGGTCGCCGTCCTCGTCGCGGGCCGCGATCAGGGCGCTGGTGAGGTCGTCGCCGGGGCGGCGGGCGCGGTCCGCGACGATGGCGGTGAGGACCTCCAGGAGTTCGCGGTTGGCGGCCATCGCCTCCTCGGGACCGATGTCGGTGGCGACGACCTGGTTGGAGAGGTGGTGCAGCCGGTCCTGGTACTCCTCGTCCACGCCGAGGAGTTCGCAGATGACGCCGAGGGGCAGCGGAAGCGCGAAGTGCCGGCGGAGGTCGGCGACGCCGTCCTCCGCGGCGGCCTCGCCGAGCCGGTCGAGGAGTCCTGCGGCGACGGACTCGACCCGGGGGCGCAGCGCCTCGACGCGGCGGGCGGTGAACGCCCTGCTCACCAGGGAGCGCAGCCGGCGGTGGTCGGCGTCGTCGGCGGTGCTCATGCCCTGGACGGTGGCGAACGTCCGCAGGGGCCAGCCGTCGGGTATGCGGCCCTCGGTGAGCGCGGTGAAGTGCGCGGCGCTCTTGGCGACTTCGGGGTGGGAGAGGAAGTCGCGCAGGGCCTCGTGGCCGAGCACGGCCATGCCCTCCACGCCTCCGGGCAGCAGGACGGGAGCCACCGAACCCTGGGCGAGCAGCCGGGCGTTGGCCGCGTGGGGGCAGCCGCCGGCGGGGTCGAGTCGGTACGGCGAGGCGTTCACACGGACTCCTGACGGCGAGGACGGATCGATGCGGCGCACGAGCGGTCAGATCCTACGGTCAACGCGTCTCGGAGCAGGCGGAGTCGGTCATCCCTTGGCGCGGCGCCGGTGGGCCGCGACCCTCTCACGGGACGCGCAGGTGGGCGAGCAGTACCGCTGTGCGCTGCCCGGCCCGGTGCCCGGGTAGAGCGTGGCGCACCGGGCGGAGGCGCACGCGCCCCAGGTGATCCGGCCGTGCTCGGTGAGGAGTTGGGCGAGCGCGAGGGCGCCGGCCGCGAGGAACCAGTCCGCCCAGCCGGTGTCGTCGCCCCGGTCGACATGGAGGTGCCAGGGGTGTCCGTCGTGGCGGGAGAGCCGGGGCGGCCCCGCGTGCGCGGAGAGCAGGGAGTTGAGGTCTTCGGCGGCACGGTCGGGGTCGGTCTCGGTGAGGACGCCGGAGATCCGGACGACGGCGGTGCGGAGTTCGTCCGCGTCGCCCTCCGTGAACGCGGTCTCGGTGAGGTCCCGCGGGTCTTCCCCGTGCTGTGCGAGCAGCTCGGCGAGGGCCTCTCGGGGCAGGTCCGGTGTGGCGCGTACGGCGTTGGCGAGGTCGAACAGTCGCTGGACGGGCCGGAACCCCTTGCCGGATGCGTTCACGGAGCCACCGCGCCTTTCGTGTAACGTCTTGAACAACTAAGACGTTACACGGGGGTGGACTCGATGGCGAGAGCGGTACGGCTCTATCTGGGGACGGCGTTCTGTGCCCGGCTCGCGGAGGAGGGCTTTCCGGTCGCTCTGGTGCTGCTGGCGCTGGCCAGGACCGGCGACGCGGCGCTGGGGGCCCTGGTGCTCACCGCGTGGATGGCTCCGCACGTCGCCGCGGCCCCGGTGACGGGCGCGCTCGCCGGTCGCGTGCGCAGACCGGTGCTGTTCTACGCGGGCGCCCTGACCTGCTTCGCGGCCGCGGTCGCCTGCCTCGGGGCCATGACGGGGCGTGCGCCGACCCTCGTCACGCTCACCGTCGCGGCGCTCGGCGGGAGTTGCGGTCCGGTGGTCTCGGGCGGACTGTCCGGCCTGGTCGCGTCGCTCGTCGACGAGGGACCGGCCCGGGACCGCGCGTACGCCTGGGACGCCACGACCTACAACGCCGCCGCGATCGCGGGCCCGGCCCTGGCGGGGGTGACGGCGGCGCTCGCCGGACCGGGCACCGCCGTCGCCGTACTCGCCGCGTCCGCGGCGCTCGCGGCCCTGCCGGCGGCCGCCCTGCTCGCCGGTCGGCCGGGCGCACTGCGGGGCCATGAGGCGTCGGGTACCCGTGGCACGACGCCGGTACCGGGCAGGCACGCCGCCGACGGGGACGGCCGCGCGCGGCGATCGTGGCGCGGCGACCTCGTGGCCGGTCTCGTGGCCGTGTGGGGCGTTCGGGAGCTGCGCGCCGTCACCGCCGCCACCTGCCTCGGCTTTCTCGGTCTCGGCGGGCTCACCACCACCGCCGTGCTGCTCGCGGGCGAACGCGGGCGCCCGGGGGACGGCGGGCTGTTGATGACCGCGTTCGCCGTCGGCGCGCTCGTCGGATCGCTCGTCGTGGACCGTGTGTGGCCGCGGGTGCCCGCCGGGCGGCTGGTCGGCGTCACCCTCCTGGGGACCGGGGCGGCCTTGGGGGCCGCCGCCCTCGCTCCCTCGCCGCTGCTCTGCGCGGCCCTGTTCGCGGCCGCCGGGCTGTGCGACGGTCCGCTGCTGACGGCGACGCTGCGGATCCGGGCGGATCACGCCCCGGCCGACGTACGGACCCAGGTGTTCACCCTGGGCGCCGGGCTCAAGATGTCGGCCGCCGCGTGCGGCGCCGCGCTGACCGGGCTGGCCGCGGGGGCGCCGCCCGCGATCCTTCTGCTGGGGGCCGCCGCCCTGCAGGTCGCCGCCGCCGCGCTCCACCATCTCCTGCGCCGCGCACCGGGCAGGACACCGGCCGTCACGTAGTCCCCCGCGGCCGGCCCCCCATCAGCTCCGCCAGCCCTCGGCGTGTGGCCGCCAGGACCAGCCGGTCGCCCGCGGCCAGGACCCGGTCCGGCTCCAGTTGCCAGACCAGGCCCGCCGCGTGGCGTCCGATCGGCGCCGAGCCCGTCGCCAGGGCGATCACCCGCCAGGCCCCCGGACGGAACGCCTCCGCCACCGTGCGGCCCTCCAGCAGCGGGTTGCCCGCGGCCTCCACCGCCGCGAACAGCAGCACCCGGCGCTCCACCGGGATCGCGCCCAGGATCTGGCGGCCCATCATGGCGCCGGCGAAGGCGGGTGCGGCCAGGTGGGAGACGCTGCGGCTGCGGGTGAGGGCGTCGGGGTGGGCCGCGCGCAGGGTGCGGTACACGGCGGTCGCGAAGTCGTCGTCGTACAGCCGCAGGGCGACCCGGAGGTCGGGCTTGACGGAGCGCGCGGAGAGCGCGGCCTCCAGGTTGGTGATGTCGACGCTGGTCAGGGCGAGCAGGGCGTGCGCCCGGTGGATGCGGGCGGCCTCCAGCACGCCCTCCTCGGTGACGTCCCCGATCACGGTGGGCACGCGCAGGCGACGCGCCAGCGCGATGCCGCGCGCCTCCGGGTCGGACTCGACGCAGACCACGGGGATGTCCAGCCTCCGCAGACGTCCGAGGACGCGCGTGCCGACCTTGCCGAGGCCGAGGAGCACCACGTGTCCGGACAGTCCGCGCGGCGGCCGGCGGAGCGTCGTCGCCGAGCGGAAGGTGCCGAGGGCCTCCAGGATGCCCGCGATCAGGACGGGCATCAGAAGAAGACCGACGAAGCCCGCGAGGATCTGCAGCACCTGACGGCTGGTCGCCTCCTCGACGGCGGGGTCCCCGATGGCGAAGAGGTCCAGGAGCGTCAGATAGGCGGCGTGCAGGGGGTGGTCGCCCGTGGTGAGCCAGGTGGCGAGGGCGATGGCGCCGACGGCGGCCGCCACGCCCGCGAGCGACCAGCGCAGGCGCCGGGAGAAGAACGAGCCGACGGGCAGGGCCGAGGTGCCGAACCTGTTCGAGGAGAGCGTCGGACCGGCGTACGTGATCGCTTCGAGCGCGACCGTGCCCCGCCCGGTCGCGGCCGCGACCGCACGGTCGTCGGGCAGCAGCAGCGGGCCCTGGTCGCCGCTGCGCTCCGAGCCCTCGCAGCCGGCGGGGTCGTTGGTGGTCGCCGACAGCAGGGCGAGCGTGCACAGACCGGGGTCGACCACCTCGCCACGAGCGGGCGGGGTCCGCTCGACGGCGTGGAGCAGCAGGCCACCGGCCTGCACCACCTTGCTCGTGCCGGCGACGGCGGTGGCCGCGAGGGCCGGGGCGGCGGTGTCGGCGTCGGAGAGGACGGTCGTCGAGCCGTCGAGCAGCTTGGGGTCGAGGCAGGGCTCGGCGATGGCGGCGGCCTGGTCGAGAAGGGTCTCCAGGTGCTGGCCGAGCTTGCGGTTGTAGAGCCGGATGACCAGGCGCAGCCGGGGGTTCAGCCGACGCGCGGCGAGCGCGGCCCGGATGTTCGCCTCGTCGTCGTCATGGACGAGAGCGAGGGCCGCCGCCTGATCCGCCCCCGCGTCGAGGAGTACCGCGTCGTCGACCTCGGCCGTCTCCACGACGCGGACGGACCGCCCCGCGGGCCCGCCCCGCTGCTCTCCGACGGTGGTACGCGTCACGGCCGCCGTCACCCGCCCGAAGAGGGCGGAGGCGCGCCCGGCGCGGCCCGCGGGCCGCGGCTGGGCATCGGTCCCCGCCGGTACGACGAGGGTGACCCGCTCCCCGTACACGTCGTTGAGCTCGCCCGCGAGCCGGTGCGCGAGGACGTCGTCCCCACAGACGATCATGTGGCCGACCGGGGTGTCCCGTGAGGGGCGCTCTCCACGGGACGCCGGCGCGCCGAACGGTCCGCCCCGCGGGTCGGCGGAGGACGGCGGCGTGGGCGGACGCCGCACGGGATCCGGCGGAACGGGCGGGCTCTGGTACGGAAGTGAGGACACGTCACCAGGATGCCCTGCCCCACCGACAGCCCGGACGGCGGTCGCCGGTCACCGCGCGGGAGCCGTCGAGCCACCGGTGACCGGGGCGCGAGGGAGGACGTTCGCCCGTACGGCACCCGTCGTACACCGGTCGGCGCATCACGATCTGCGGGGTCCGCGGAGGCTTCTTACCGTGACTGAATGATCGTCACGTCAGCTGTTCGTCACGTTGCCGCCGGTACCGCGGCGTTGCTGCTCGTGCTGCCCGTCCCGGCGGCCACGGCATCCTCCGTCACCGAGCCCTCACCTCCCGCCGCCCGTTACATCGATTCCGCCCGGCTCCACCGCTCGGGAACCCAGGTCCAGCCGTTGTCCGACTCGGTGGACCGGCCGTCCTCCGTCTCCGCGCTGTCGTGGCTGGTGGCGGACGCCTCGACCGGCGAGGTCCTGGCGGCGCGCAACGCCCATCGGCGGCTGCCGCCGGCGAGCACGCTCAAGGCGCTGTTCGCCGTGACCGCGCTCCCCCGTTTCGACCAGGACCTGCGGCACACCGTCACCGAGTCGGAGCTGTCGGGGATCGGCGAAGGCAGCAGCATGGTCGGGGTGCAGGCGGGCTACACCTACAAGGTGTCGGATCTGTGGAACGGGGTCTTCCTGAACTCGGGCAACGACGCGGTCCGGGTGCTCGCCTCGATGAACGGCGGCTGGAAGTCCATGGCCCGTCAGATGCAGGAGAAGGCCCGCGCGCTGGGGGCACGGGACACGAGAGTGGTGTCGCCGGACGGGTACGACGCGCCGGGGCAGGTGTCGTCGGCCTTCGACCTGGCGGTCTTCGGCCGAGCGGGGCTGCAGGATCCGGCGTTCGTCACGTACGCCTCCACGCGGTACGCCGAGTTCCCGTCCGGGGACTGGTCGTACGGCATCCGCAACACCAACAGGCTGCTGACCGGCGCGGACGGCGTGGAGCGTTACCCGGGACTCCTCGGGGTCAAGAACGGCTACACGAGCAATGCCGGGAACACACTGATCGCGGCGGCGCGGCGGGGTTCGCGGACGCTTGTGGTGTCGGTGATGAACCCGCAGTCGGGCGGTGGACTCGCGGTGTACGAGGAGGCCCGTACGCTCCTCGACTGGGGCTTCGACGCGGCGGGCCGGGTGCAGCCGGTGGGTTCCCTCGCTCCGCTACGGGAGAAGGCGAAGGAGAAGGCGAAGGGGACGGTCAAGGAGGCCAAGGCGGCGAGCGGCCGGTCGGCGGACGCGTCGGCGCCCAAGGCGGGGCAGGCCGGTCCGCACTCGGGGACCGCCGCGGCGGTGGGACCGGGGGACGTGGCCGCTCTCGCCGCGCCGGGGAGGGCCGTCTCCCGTGAGGACGTGCCCTCGCGTCCCTGGGCCGGGCTGCCGCTGGCCCTGGTGGGAGCGTCGCTGGGCGCCGCGATCTCCGTCTGGCTGTGGCGCCGCCGCTCGACCCGACGCAGCGACGAGGGCGTCTGAGGGCGCCACGTCTCGACGTGAGTCTCGTTCGCCAGGCGCGTTCGACGTGCGCCTCGCTCGCGACGCGCGTTCGACGGACGCCTCGTTCCGCGAACGCCTCGTTCGAGACGCGCGTTCGACGGGCGCCTCGCTCGACGGACGCCACCTTCGACGGACGCCTCGGCGGGCCGGGTTCCCCGGCCCGCCGAGGCGTCTCGCGGGTCTCCTTCCGGTCAGGCCGGAAGGAAGTCGCCGAGGAGGGTGGCGAACTCGTCCGGGTCCACCAGGCGGATGCCCAGCTCCTCGGCCTTCGCGCGCTTGGACCCCGCCTTCTCTCCCGCGACGACCAGGCCGGTGCGCCGGGAGACGCTGGAGGAGGACTTGCCGCCGGCGCGCTCGATCAGTTCGTTCATCTGATTGCGGCTCAGTGCCTCCAGCGGGCCGGTCATGGCACCGGTGACGACCACCGACAGGCCCGCGAGCGGCCCGGCCGCGACGGGCGCCTCCGCAGGCGTCTCGGCGCCCGGCGGGGGCGGCGGCGTGGCTCCCGGCTCGGACATGTTCACCCCTGCGGCGACGAGCTTGTCGACGACCGCGGCGAGCTCGGCCAGCTCCGCGACGATGACCGGCGCCTTCTCCGCCCCGATCCCCTCGACCCGCTGCATGGCCTCCGCGTCCGCCGCGCGGACGGCGTCCATGGTGGCGAAGTGGCGGGCGATGCGACGGGACATGGAGCGTCCCGTCCCCCGTATGCCGAGGGCGCACAGCACGCGGGCGAGCGGTCGGGTGCGCGCGGTGGCGATCGCCGCGAGGAGGTTGTCCGTGCTGGTCTCCCCCATGCGGTCCAGGCCGAGCAGCTGCTCGCGGGTGAGGGTGAAGAGGTCCGCCAGGTCCGCGACCAGGGCGGCGTCCACGAGCTGGACGATCCGGCTGGCGCCGAGCCCCTCGATGTCGAGCTGGTCGCGGCCCACGGCGTACGACAGGGAGGCCACCAGGTGGCAGTCGCGGCCACGGGCGCACCGCCAGCGCTGCTCGCTGCGGTCGATGTCCGAGCCGCACTGCGGGCAGGTCTCCGGGAAGGCGATCGGCTGCTCCTCGCCGGTCCGCAGGTGGGCGACGGGCGCCTCGACGCGCGGAATGATGTCGCCGGCCTTGTAGACCATCACGTGATCACCCACGCGCAGATCGCGGCGGGTGATGTCCGAGGGGTTGTGCAGCGTGGCGTAGGTGACCGTGCTGCCGTCGATCTCCACCGGCTCCAGCACGGCGCGGGGCGCGATGATGCCGGTGCGGCCCACGTTCCACTCGACCCCGATCAGCCGGGTCACCTTCTCCACGGCGGGAAGCTTGTACGCGATGGCCCAGCGGGGCGCGCGAGAGCCCGAACCGGCCTCGTGCCGGTCGGCCGCGAGGTCGGCCTTGATCACGATGCCGTCGATGCCGAACGGCAGCTCCGCTCGCAGCGCCGCGATCTCGGCGACGCGGGCCAGCACCTGCTCCGTGCCCGTGACCGCGCGGCCGGGCACGGCGGTGGCGCCCGAGGTGTGCAGCCCGAGGGCGACCGCACGGGCGATCAGCTCGCTGTGGGCGAGTCCGTCCAGGCCGTCCGGGTCCGCGACCGGGTCCTGCTCGCCGCTCTCGGCCGACGGCAGCATGTCGTAGGCGAAGAAGGTCATCTCCACCCGGTACGGCCGGTCCTTGGCGCGCAGGGTCCCGGCCGCCGCGTTGCGCGGGTTGGCGAAGGGCTCGCCGCCGTGCGCGACCCGGATCGGGTTGGCCGTCTCGAACTGCTCGGTGGTCATCAGCACTTCGCCGCGCACCTCGACCGTGACCGGCTCCGCGAGCCGCTCCGGGAGGCCCACGATCGTGCCCCGCGCATGCGACACGTCCTCCCCCGCCGTGCCGTCGCCCCGCGTGACGAGCCGGGTCAGCCGCCCCCGCTCATAGCGGGCGGCGATCGCCAGTCCGTCGAGCTTCGGCTCCACGCTCCACCGCGCGACCGGGCGGCCGATCCTGCGCTCCAGGGACGCGACCCAGGTCGTGAACTGCTCGGCCGAGAAGACGTTGTCGAGCGAGAGCATCGGCCGGGAGTGCGGTACGTCGCCCTCCACGGCGCCTCCGGCGACCTTGCCGGTCGGGGAGTCCGCGCGCACCTGGTCGGGGTGGGCGGACTCCCATGCGGCTATCGCCCGGCCGAGGCGGTCGTAGGCGTCGTCGTCGAGCGGGGAGGTGCCCCCCGCGTAGTAGGCGGCGGCCGCCTGCCTGGCGTCCTCGACCGCCTGCGCGTACGCGGCGGCATCGGCAAGAACCGGAGTCGTTGTCATGGGTCCATCGTGCCGGGCACCACTGACAACGGACCCCGCCCGGTCAGTCGCCGAGCGCCCGCTTCAGTTCCGCCTTGTCCATGGACGACCGGCCGTGGATGCCGCGTCGGCGCGCCTCGGCGTAGAGCTGGTCGTACGTCGGGCCCTGGGCGCCGCTGTGCGAGCGCAGCCCGCCGCGCCGGGAGGAGGAGATGTCCTCCGTGGAGCTCCTGCTCGCGGTCCTCGACTCGCCGGCACGGGCCCGTTCCTTGTTCACGGTGCGCGCCGCGATCTCCTTGGCCCGCTCCTCGCTCTCACCTCGGTCCTTCGCGCTCTCCTTGATGTGCTCGTACTGTCGCTCCCTCTTGGGGCTCGATCCACGGGGCATGGCGCGCTCCTCCTCTGTGGTCGCGTGACGCGGTGGCGCGTGGCGGCGTGGTTCCGCCGTCCACGCGGCCCGAGGGGTCCGCGCCGGGATCCCGGTCGGCCCCGCGGGAGCGGGTACCCCGACGGCTCGGATTCAGGCGCCCGGACGGGCCCGAACGGTAGAATCCGGAGCGAACGCGGCCATTCCGGACAACCGCTCGGTGCAGGGACGGGAGGAGTCGTGACGACGTCTGCGGCGGACGCTCCGGAGCCCGGCATCAGCGGTCTCACGGCCGAGAACAGGCGCCTGCGCGCCGAGCTCACCCGCCGCCGTCTCGTCGATCTGGCCACGGGTGTCCTCGCTGCCCAGCTCGGCGCCGCCCCGGCCGACGCGGCGGAGCACCTGGACTCCCTCTCCCACGCCACGGGCCTCGGCATCGAGGATCTCGCCGCCGACATCGTCAACGCCGTCGGCGGCACGACGGCGGAGAGGCTCCCACACGCCGGCCAGGGACCCGCGGAGAACCGGGCGGAGCCCTCCGTCACCGCGTCCGAGGGGCCGGCGGCCCCGCCCGTCGTGTTCAGCACACCGGACGAGCGTCGTGCCCGGCGCGCGGCGACGGCCGCCGAGACGCAGGACACCGTCGGCGAGGCGGCACGGGCGCTCCTGGAAGGTGGTCTCGTGCCGCTCGGCGCGGGGAGCCTGTGGCTGTGGCGGCGCGACGCGTGGGGCTGTCTGCGGCTGGCGGGACACGCCGGTGTCGGGGCCGCGGAGGCCGCCGCCTGGCAGTGGATCCCGCCCGCGGCGCCCCCGGCGTTCCGCTCGGTGCTCTCCGACGGCGCGCCGGTCTGGCTTGACTCAGGGCCCGAGAACGGCGAGGTGCTGCCCGGTCCCGCGCCGCACGCGGCGCGGGCGCTGCTCCCCCTGCGCCTGCGCGGCACGACGGTGGGTCTGGCGCTGGTCGCGTGGCCGGGCCCCCACCCCTTCGACGACCCGCTGCGCAGGGCGCTGGTGGGCCTGACGGACGTGGCCGGCACCGTCCTCGACGCGGCCGACTCGCCCCCTTCCGCCGCACCGGTCCTGGTGGACGTCCTGGACGCCCTCGCCCATCCCGCGATGCTCCTCAAGGCCGCCCCGTCCGCCGTGGCGCCGACCGTCGAGCACCTCAACGAGTACGCGGTGGCCTCGCTGGGCGGCGCCCCTCCGGCCGAGGACCGCTCCCTGGCGCTCGCCCTTCCCCGGGTCCACGCGGACCTCGCCCATCTCGCCCGGCGCGCGCACCGCACGAGGCGCGCCCAGCGGGTGGCCCGGCTGCCCGCGTCCACCGTGCCGGAGCCGGGAGACCCCGCGCCGCTGCTCGACGTCCGTGTGCTGCCGGCGGGCGACGAGCGGGCCGTGGTGCTGTGGCACGACACCACCGATCCGGGTCTCGCCTCGGAGCGGGCCGTGTCCCGGCTGCAGAGCGTCGCCCTCTTCCAGGACAGTCTGACGGGCGGCGACACGGTGTGGTCGGAGCAGGCGTACGCCGTCTTCGGCAGGGGCCGCGACGAGCCTCCGGTACCCCTGCTGGGGCTGCGGGGGCTGGTGCATCCGGAGGACGGCGAGGCGCTGACCGAGCTGCTCAGGACGCTGGTGGAGCGGCGCACGGGCGCCCAGACCGTCCTGCGGATCGTGCTGGAGGACCGGGCCGTGCGCCACGTCCGGGTGGCGGCGGAGCCCCTGCTCGACGCCGGGGCGGTGATCGGGATCGCCGGGGTGTACCAGGACGTGTCGGCGAGCCGGCGCACCGAGGCGGCGCTGACGGCGACGTTCGACCAGCTCACCGCCGTCCGGACACAGGCCGAACTCCGGCATCAGCTGGCCCTGCAGCTGCAGCAGGCGATCGTGCCCGAGGTCCCCGATCTGCAGCAGCTGCCGGATCTGGTGGTGGCGGCCCGTTACCGGCCCGCGGCCGAGGAGTACCGGGTCGGCGGCGACTGGTACGACGTCCAGCCGCTGCCGAGCGGCAAGGTCCTCGTGACGGTCGGCGACGTGGCGGGCCACGGCATCGACTCGGTGACCGGCATGGTCGCGCTGCGCAACGCCCAGCGCGGCCTGGCGTGCACCGGCGACTCGCCGCGGCGGCTGATGGCGTGGCTCAACGAGATGACGCTGCGCACCAGTGGGCACCCCACGGCGACGGCGGTGTGCGCGCTGTACGACCCCGAGGACCGCGGGCTGGTCTGGTCGAGCGCCGGGCATCTGCCGATGCTGCTCGTGCGCGACGGCACGGCACGGCTCCTCGACCCGCCGCAGGACATCCTGCTGGGCGCGGTGCCCTCGTACGCGTATCAGGAGCGCCGCACCCCCCTGCGGCCGGGGGACACGCTGCTGCTCTACACGGACGGGCTGGTGGAACGGCGCCACGACGGCCTCGACGACGGGCTGGCGCAGCTCGCCGCGGCGGCCGAGCGGCTCAGCGGCTACCCGCCGGACGAGCAGGTGGAACGGTTGCTGGGGGCCGCCACCGGCGACACGGACGACGACACCAGCATCGTCGTGGTGCGCGTACGGTGACGGTGCGCGGGGCTCGGCGCACCGGCCGGCCGTACGGCGCGGGGGCTTCACGCGGAGAGCCACTGCCGGACCTTGGCCATCAGCTCCTCGGCGTCGACGGGCTTCGCCACGTAGTCGCTGGCACCGGCCGCCAGGGCCCTCGCCCGGTCGCCGGGCATGGCCTTCGCGGTGACGGCGATGACCGGGAGACGCGCGCGGCCGGGGAGGTTGCGGATGGCGTCGGTGGTGGCGTACCCGTCCATGCCTGCCATCATGACGTCCATCAGGACGAGTTCCACCTCGGGACGGGATGCGAGCAGGTCGAGGCCGGCCCGGCCGCTGTCGGCCTGGAGCACCCGGACGCCGTGACCCACCAGGACCTCCGTGAGCGCGTACACGTTGCGCACGTCGTCGTCGACGACGAGGACGGTGTGGCCCGCCGTCCGGGGGTCGTGGCCGCCGCCGGCGGGGGCGGAGTCCGTCCCCGTGGTCTCGTCCGCCTCGGCGTCGGCGTCCGTCGCCCCGGCGCCTGTCGGCGCTCCCGGCGGCGACGTGCGCGGAGCCGGCAGGTAGAAGGTGAAGCGGCTGCCCTGACCGGGGGCGGAGCGGACGTCGATGGCGCCGCCGAGGAGGCCGGCGACCTCGCGGCTGATGGAGAGTCCGAGCCCGGTGCCTCCATAGCGGCGGGCGGTGGTGCCGTCGCCCTGTTGGAAGGCGCCGAAGATGCCTTCCAGGCGTTCGGCCGGGATGCCGACGCCGCTGTCCGTGACGTGGAAGGCGAGCACGGGTCCGTCCCCGCGCATCGTGGCGGGCGGCTCGTCCCCGCCGGCGTACTCGATCGTCAGGTCCACGCCGCCCTCGTCGGTGAACTTCAGCGCGTTGGACAGCAGGTTGCGCAGGATCTGCCGCAGCCGGGACTCGTCGGTGGTGAGCTGCTCGGGCACGTCCGAGGAGACGGTGACCGAGAAGCTCAGGCCGCGCTCGTCCGCCACCGGCCCGAACGTGGCCTCCAGATACTCCAGGAGCTGGTGGAGCGGGAAGCGTTCGGGGCGGATGTCCATCTTGCCCGCCTCGACCTTGGACAGGTCCAGGATGTCGTTGATCAGCTGGAGCAGGTCGGAGCCCGCGGAGTGGATGACCTCCGCGTAGTCGACCTGCTTCTCCGTCAGATTCCCCTGCGGGTTCTGGGCGAGCAACCGCGCGAGGATCAGCAGGCTGTTGAGCGGGGTGCGCAGTTCGTGGCTCATGTTCGCCAGGAACTCGGACTTGTACATCGAGGTCCGGGAGAGCTGCTGGGCCCGTGCCTCCAGCTCCTGACGGGCCTGCTCGATGACGAGGTTCTTGGACTCGATGTCCTTGTTGCGTTCGGCGAGCAGCGCCGCCTTCTCCTTCAGTTCCGCGTTGGAGCGCTGCAGTTCCTGCTGGCGCGCCTGCAACTCCTGTGATCGGGAGCGCAGTTCGTCCGTCAGCCGCTGGGACTGGGCGAGGAGCTCGTCGGTACGGAGGTTGGCGACGAGCGAGCTGACGACGGCTCCCGCGGTGTCCACGAACTGTTCGAGGAAGTCGCGGTGGATGGCGGTGAAGGGCTGGACGGAGGCGAGTTCGACGGCTCCGAGGACCTGGTCCTCGACGACGATCGGCAGGATGATCAGCATGGCCGGCTCGGCGGAGCCCGCCGCGGAGGAGACGGTGGCGTAACCGGCCGGCAGATGCTCCACGACGACCGTGCGCCGGTCCTGGGCGGCCTGGCCGACGAGGGACTGGCCGAGGCGGAAGCGGCGCGCCGGGCTCGCCGGCTCCTCGGGGGCTCCGTACGAGGCGGTCACGACGAGTTCGGTGCCGCGGGCGTCGTGCCGGGCGAGGAAGAAGGCTCCGTACTGCGCGCGGACCAGCGGCGGCACCTCGGTCATGAGGAGTTCGGCGATGTCGTCCGGGGTGCGGGTGCCCTGCATGAGCGCGGCGATCCGGGCGATGTTGGTCTTGAGCCAGTCCTGCTCCTCGTTGGCCCGGGTGGTGGCCCGCAGCGATTCGACCATCGCGTTGATGTTGTCCCGGAGCTCGCCGACCTCACCGGGGGCGTCGACCGTGATGGAGCGGGTGAGGTCGCCCTCGGCGACGGCCCCGGTGACCTCGGCGATCGCCCGGACCTGGCGGGTGAGGTTCCCGGCGAGTTCGTTGACGTTCTCGGTGAGCCGCTTCCACGTACCGGATACGCCCTCGACCTCGGCCTGGCCGCCGAGCTTGCCCTCCGTGCCGACCTCGCGGGCGACTCGCGTGACCTCGGCGGCGAAGGAGGAGAGCTGGTCGACCATGGTGTTGATGGTGGTCTTGAGCTCCAGGATCTCGCCGCGCGCGGAGACGTCGATCCGGCTCGTCAGATCGCCCTGGGCGACGGACGTGGTCACCTGGGCGATGTTGCGAACCTGGTTGGTGAGGTTGTCCGCCATGGAATTGACGTTGTCCGTCAGGTCCTTCCAGGTGCCGGAGACGCCGAGCACCGTGGCCTGGCCGCCGAGTTTGCCCTCCGTACCGACCTCGCGGGCGACCCTGGTGACCTCCTCGGCGAAGGAGGAGAGCCGGTCGACCATCGTGTTGATGGTCTCCTTCAGCTCCAGGATCTCGCCGCGCGCGTCGACCCGGATCTTCCGCGTGAGGTCGCCGCGGGCGACGGCGGTCGCGACCTGGGCGATGGACCTGACCTGGGACGTCAGATTGTCGGCCATGGTGTTCACACCGGAGGTCAGCTCGCGCCAGACACCGCTCACCCGCGGCTCGCGCGCCCGGCCGCCCAGGAGGCCCTGACCGCCGACCTCGCTGGCGACGCGGGTGACCTCGGAGGTGACCAGCGAGAGCTGGTCGACCATGTCGTTGTAGACGGCCGCGATCTCGCCGAGGATGCCTCCGGCGGAGTCCGGGAGACGGGCGGAGAGCTCACCGTCGCGTACGGCGGTGAGCCCGGCGAGGAGCTGCCTCAGCCCGTCCTCGCCGAGCGGTTCCGGCGACACGCGCGGCCCGGACGCGGGCGGTCGGGGGGAATTCTCCATCGCGGACCTCGCGCGGCACGGAGACGACAGGAACACGGATCCGGGTCCCGCCACGGTCCGGACGACGCGCCCGCGACGGCCCCCGCTCCGTTTCCACTCTAGGCACGGAGGGACGAGGAGGCAGCGGCTGCCGCACCCGTGGGGGCCGCGGCACCCAGGGCGGGCGGGTCGCCCACGGCGGGGGTCAGGTCCACCTCGAACCAGACCGCCTTGCCCTCACCGCGCCGACGCGAGCCCCACGCCGAGGACAGTCGTTCGAGCAGGTACAGGCCGTGCCCCGACGACCGGCTCGCGAGGTGCGGGCCGTGGGGCCTCGGCCGTACGGGACTGGTGTCGCTGACCTGGACCCACAGCCGCCCGTCGGCGCGGTCGATACGGAGTTCGTACGGGGTGCCACCGTGCGTGTACGCGTTGGTGACGACCTCCGAGACGAGGAGCAGGATGTCCTCGACGAGGACCTCCCGGGCGCCCTCGACCGGGCCGATCCAGTCGCGCAGCGCCCGGCGGGTGAGGTCGCGGCACTCGCCCACCACGCCCGGGCCGTCGGGGAGGGCGTACCGGATGGCCGTCGTCGTCATAGGAGACCACTGCCCGAGCAGGCAGTGTCAAACCTCCACCAAAGGGAATGTTTCTGTACAAGACGCTCGAACGACGGACCCCCGCCGCCCGCACGGCGGCGAAGGCCCACGCCACCCGTCGAGGGAGCCTTCATGTCCCCCCGTAGCAAGCCCCGCAGCACGCTGTCGTCCACGGACCCCGCCACTGTGCGCCGCCGTGCGCTGGACGGTCTGCCCGAGATCGACCGGCCCACCGAGGTGAGCACGACGGACGCCCAGAACCTGTCCACGGCGCTCTTCGCCCGTCTGGAGAGCCTGGAGGAGGGCACTCCCGAGCGCGCGTATGTCCGCAACACGCTGGTGGAGCTCAACCTCAGCCTCGTGAAGTTCGCGGCGCGCCGGTTCCGGAACAGGGCCGAGCCGACGGAGGACATCGTCCAGGTCGGCACGGTCGGCCTGATCAAGGCGATCGACCGGTTCGAGGTCGGCAGGGACGTGGAGTTCTCGGCCTTCGCGCTGCCCACGATCGTCGGCGAGATGAAGCGTTTCTTCCGGGACACCAGCTGGTCCGTCCAGGTGCCGAGGCGGCTTCAGGAGCTGCGCATCGAGCTGGCCAAGGCCGTCGACATCCTGGAGCAGCGGCACGGCCGGCGCCCGACGAGGGCCGAACTGGCCGCGTACCTGCACATCGGCGAGGCGAGCGTGGCGGAGGGCGAGCAGGCGTCGAACGGTTACGTCGCCCGCTCGCTCGACACCCCGACCGGCGACGACGAGTCGACCCTCACCGCGGGCGCGCGGCGGCTCGGCGAGGAGGAACGGGCGTTCGAACTGATCGACTCGCTGGAGTCGCTGAAGCCGCTGATCGCCCGGCTCGACGCGCGTGACCGCACGATCCTCGCGCTGCGCTTCGGGGAGGAGCTGACCCAGGCGGAGATCGGCGAGCGGCTCGGCCTCTCGCAGATGCACATCTCCCGACTGCTGGCCCGGATCCTGAACGAGCTGCGGACGGGACTGGTCGAGGACCGACAGCCTTAGCCCTAGGTCGCGTCCGCAAGGTCGCGCCCGGCTCGCGTCCGCACGGTCTCGCCCGGCCCGCGACGGGCTGCGAGGGCCCGGGGCCTCGCAGCCCGTGTCCGGCACCGCCCGCGCATGTCCTGCACCGCCCGCGCGTGTGCTGCACCGCCGGCGCATGTCCTGCACCGTCCGTGCGTGTCCTGCACCGGCCGGCCGCGTCGGTGGCCGCCGTCCTCCCGTCAGGGCCCGGGGGCCGGGCGGGCGACCTCCAGCCAGACGACCTTGCCATGATCGCGCGGCTCCGAGCCCCAGTCCCCCGCGAGCCGGTCCAGGACCATCAGCCCGTGGCCGCCGGGCAGCGAGGGCGCTCGGGGCCGCCGCCGTCGCGGCTGCTCCGGGTTGGCGTCCGAGACCTCGACCCGCAGCCCGTCCCGACGGCGGCGCAGGACCAGTTCCTCCGGCCCTCCCGCGTGGAGGCAGGCGTTGGTGACCACCTCCGAGACCAGGAGCAGCACGTCGTCGACGCGCTCCCGCGCCTCGTCGGTCTCGGCCGGGAGCCAGCCCCAGTCGGCGAGGGCCTCCGCGGTGAAGTCGCGACAGCGCATCACCACGCCCTTGGTCCCGAACAGCACCAGCCTTCGGACCTGGTCTTCCACGACTTCTCCGCCCACGGCTCCCTCCGCGATCCGCCCGCCTAGCCGTCCGCCCGTCGATCCGTGAGCGCCTCGGCCACGTCCTCGTACACGCGGAAGACGGTCCGCGCACCCGTGATCTCGAACATCCGGGCCACCGGCGGTCGCAGCCCGGCGAGCTCCAGCCGGCCGCCCGCCTCCAGGGCCTGGAGCCGGCCCCGCAGGAGGACGTTCAGGCCGGTCGAGTCGCAGAAGCGCAGCTCCTCGCAGTCGACCAGGATCCGCACCGCTCCGTTCTGCCCTTCGAGCTCCCCGCGCAACGCGTCCGCGGTGTCGTGGTCCAGCTCTCCCGCGAGGGTCAGCACCACGACTCCGGGCTGCGGCCCGGGTGCCGCCGTGACGGTGAACCGCTCCGACGCCATCGAGGTCACCCGCCTCCTCCGCTTCCGTACAGGGCATCTACCCCACTCATGCCCCGGAACGCCCCTCTTTCCTCACTCACCCGCCCCGTCCCACCTGTCACTCCGGGCTCACGTGCCGGGCAGCCCTTCGAGCGCCTTCCTCGGCACGGGGCTCACCTTGGCCGTGTACCGCTCGGCCGCGCGGACCGCCTCGCGCGCCGTCCGCTCCCCCATCAGGACGCACAGCGTGTACGCCGTGTCCTCGAAGCGCCTGCGGACCGACAGGTCTCCCGGCCTGGCCTGGGCCGCGCGTTCCTGAGCCCGGTAGTGCCGCAGCAGCCGGTCGATCGTGTTTCTGTCGGGCAGCAACATCATGTCCTCCTGGCACACCCCCCTATCGCTCCGTTGCTCCATATTCAGGTCACTTCGTCACCCGCGCGACCCAACCGGACACGATCCGTCACGGCCCGGCCCGGCGTGCGCGCCCGCCCGATAGGGCGGAAGGTCGAAGTATGAAGGCGAGCGCGGGACTGAGGGTGGTCGTCACGGGTGCCACGGGCAACGTCGGGACGAGTCTGGTCCGGGCCCTGGAACGAGAGCCGCGGGTCGCCTCCGTCCTCGGACTCGCCCGCCGCAGGCCCGCGTTGACGCTGTCGAAGACCGAGTGGGCCGAGGTGGACCTGTCGATGGAGGGCGACGAACCGCGGCTCGCGCAGTACATCGCCGACGCCGACGCGGTCGTCCATCTGGCGTGGCGCTTCCACCCCACCCACGACATGGCGGAGACCTGGCGGTCCAACGTCCTCGGCACGCTGCGCGTCCTCGACGCGGTCGCGGCGGCGCGGGTGCCGGTCCTGGTGCATGCCTCGTCGGTCGGGGCCTACTCTCCGGGCCCGAGCAGCGGCGCCGCCGTCTCGGAGTCCTGGCCGACGCACGGCTGGCCCGGCGCGGCCCACACCCGCGAGAAGGCGTATCTGGAAAGGGTCCTGGACACCTTCGAGCGCGACCATCCGACGACGCGGGTGGTCCGGATGCGGCCCTGTTTCCTCTTCAAGGAGGAGGCCGCGAGCGAGCAGCGGAGGATCTTCGCGGGCCGCTACTTCCCCGGCGGCCTGATGCGCCCGGACCTTCTGCCGCTCCTCCCCGACCTGAAAGGGCTGCGCTTCCAGGCGCTGCACACCGACGACGCGGCCGACGCCTACCGGCGGGCCCTGGTACGCGACGTCCGCGGCGCCTTCAACGTGGCGGCGGATCCGGCGATCGACACCGCGGCCCTCGCCTCGCTGCTGGACGCCCGCGCCGTCACGGTGCCGAACGGGGCGGTGCGCGGCGCCCTCGCGGCGGCCTGGAAGCTGCGGGTGGCACCCGCGTCCCCGGACCTCTTCGACGCCGTGCTGCGGATGCCGCTGCTCGCCACGGAGCGTGCCCGCCGGGAGCTCGACTGGGCGCCTTCGATGACTCCCGTCGAGGTCTTCGGGGCCTTTCTGCGGGGCGTACGCGCGGGGAGCGGCGACGCGACGGCGCCGCTCGCCGGGCGCCGCTTCGGCTGAGGACCCCGCGCCCGCGTGCCCCCGCATGGGTGGCGCCGATTCGGGTAGCCGCGCTGGGTCCCACCCCGGCCTCGCCCGCGAGGCCCCGGCCCAGAGACGAGCCCACCATGGTTTCCCTCGCCGACCCGGCGGCGGCCGTCCCCCTCGAGGAGGGCCGTACCGCGCGACTGCTCGGACTGGCGCTCCGGTTCACCGGCCCGGGCGACATCTCCCTGCCCGTTCCCCCGTCCGGGGCCGCACGGCAGCCGTTCACGGTGAAGGAGGGTGCCGAGTTCCGCGCCGTCGTGCGCTTCCGCGTCGAGGGTCCTTCGGTGACCGGCCTGCGGGTGGTCGACCAGCGGACCAAGGACGGCGTCGAACTCGGTGGCACCGATGTGGCGCTCGGGGACTTCCGGCACGGCGGACCGTACGACCTGGAGCTCCCGCCGGAGCGCGTCCCGAGCGGACCGCGGGCGCGCGGGCTCTACGAGGTGTTCGCCTCGCTGGTCGACGGGGACGGCCGGGTGCTCGACCGGCGTGACTACCGTTTCGAGGTCAAGAAGGGCTGGGAACCGCCCTTCGCCTGACGGCTCCTGCCCGCCCCCTCTCCGCACGCGGTCCGCACGCCCCCGTCTCAGACGCGGTAGGTCCGCCAGTCCACGATGCTCATGGCCGCGCCCGCCGCCTCCTGCCCCCTGCAGTGGGCGCGGTGACGGCTCGCGATGCCGTCGAGGTCGAGGTGGCGCCCGAACGCGGGCCGTGCGGCGAGCCGCCGGGCGTAGGCCCAGAGCGCCGGATGGTCCGCGACCCGCTCCATGGCGCCGGCGTCCAGGTGCCAGCGGTGAACGGTGTCCAGCTGGAGCAGGGTCACCCAGACGGACACGTCGGCGGCGGTGACGGCGTCACCGAGCACGTACTCCTGCCGTTCCAGCCGCCGTTCCAGGCGGCCCAGCGCGGCGAGGAGCACGGCGAGCGGGTCGCGGTGCGCGGCCAGGTCGTCGAGACCCAGCTCTCCGGCGCGCTGAGCGGCGCGGTTGACGCTGCGTTCGCAGAGGTCGGCGACGGCCTCGATCTCGGACTCCCGGTCGGCCGGGCGCAGTTCGGGCCCGGCTCCCCGGAAGCGCAGCGCGAGGTCACGCAGGATGTCGGGGACATGTGTGCTGACGATCCGGCCGGTCCAGGCGTCGCTGAGCACGGGGGCGACGGCGGGCCCGGCGTACTGGTGGGCGCTGGCCTCGTACAGCGGGCGGAGCGCGGCGTAACCGCCGCCGGGTGTGTCGGGGGTGGCGGGCAGCAGGGTCACGGGCAGCGTGTCCTGGAGTCCGAGCAGGCCGTGGGTGACGGCGACGCCCAGACAGTCGGGGCGGGAGAGCGCGAGGTGCAGCCGGTAGCGGTGGGGAACGGCGTAGTGGCCGCTGCGTACGTCGCGGCCGATCCGGCCACGGAAGACGGGCGGCGTGACGGCGGCGGGAAGGACGGGCATGGCTTCTCCCTGGGGGTGCTCGGTGCTGGGTCGCGGCGGCGCGCCATCGGCACGCGCCCGGAGGCAGCAGAGGTACGGGAAGGAGGAGAGAGGGGAGCGGCGCGCCGCGTAAGGGGTGGGCGGCCTCAGAGCGCGCGGGGGGCGGTGGCTTCGGCGGACCCGAGGCTCCCTCGACTGGCCGCGCTGCACACGCGCAGGAGGTCGATGTGGCGGCGCGAGGTCAGGGGCAGGGAGCGGGGCAGCCGGACGGCGCGAGCCGCGTCCGTTCCCACCCTGAGCCCCATGGTTCCCTACCTGTTCACTCGGATTCCCGTCCCCGAGTGTCGGGGTGCCCATGGCTCGCGTCAAGGGTGCGGACCGTCCCGGGACCCGCGGCCGCGAGGGTACGAATCCGGTCACCACGGTGGGGAATAATGCGGGCCATGCGCATCTCAGCCAGGGCCGACTACGCGGTGCGTGCCGCACTTCAGCTGGCCGCCGCCCAGGACGCGGGGCCACTGAAGGCGGAGGCGATCGCGGAGGTCCAGGACATCTCCCACAAGTTCCTGGAGGGGATCCTCGGCGACATGCGCCGGGGCGGTCTCGTACTGAGCCAACGGGGCGGGAACGGCGGGTACTGGCTGGCCAGGCCGGCCGACTCGATCTCCGTCGCGGACGTCATCCGCTGCGTGGACGGCCCGCTGGTGTCGGTCCGCGGGGTGCGCCCTCCGGAGCTCTCGTACACGGGCCCGGCCGAGTCGCTCCTCACGCTCTGGATCGCCCTGCGGGCGAACGTGCGCCATGTGCTGGACGGGGTGTCGCTGGCGGACCTGGCCTCGGCGAATCTGCCCGCGGAGATCTCCGAGCTGGCCGAGGACCCCGAGGCGTGGACCAACCCCTGACCCGCATTCGGCGGGTGACCACGCGACGCTCGGCCCGAGCGTCCGAGGAGGGCCCGGGCATCCGACCGGCGACCGCCAGGGGCCGAACCAGGTAACCGTCTCGCCCAGCGAGACGCCACTGTCCATCATGCGAACGCCCCTTGGGGCCTCCGGCACCCCTCTGCAACTATCCCTACTATTCCAGTGGGAATACTAGGGATCATGTGAGGTGACGTGAGAACGCCGAAGAAGTCAGCGATACGGCCCACCTCCGGACCGGTCGACCGCCCGGCCGACGACGAGATCTGGCCCCGTGTCACCCGGGAACTCGCCGACGACCTCGCGGTCGACGCACCGGTCAGGGACCGGGCCGGCAAGGCCCCCTTCGACGAGGTGGCCCGGCTCAGGGAGGCCGGACTGCCCGCCCTGCTCACCCCACCGGGCCCGAGCCGCCGGGGAGCCGACTGGCAGGCCGCCTGTACCGTGATCCGCGAGATCTCGGCGGCGGACAGCTCGATCGGTGAACTCCTCGCCCACCACTATGTGTTGTCCTGGACGGCGCGCTTCCTCGGCGGAGGCGCCACGACCTCGGGCTCCCCCGAGACCACCCTGGAGAACCGCACGACACGCGAGCGGTGGCTGCTCGCCGGCGGCATCGAACCGTCCCGCGCGGCGGGGCGAGCCGAGCCGACCCTCACGCCGGTCGACGGCGGCTACGTCCTCGACGGGCGACGGTCGTTCGCCTCCGGAGTCGCCGTCGCCGACCGGCTGGTCGTGGGGGCGCGGTGTACGGGTACGGGGGAGGTCCTGGTCGCCCTGGTGGACCCCGCGGGCCCGGCGGTGTTCACCGAGGCGGGAGCCGACAGACTCGGCCAACGCCTCGCCGGGGCCGGAACGGTGACCTTCGACAACGTCCGCGTCGACCACCGGGACATCCTGGGTGCGCTCCCCGGGGACGAGCATGCCGTGGCCCCCTACACGGCACTGGCCCCCCTCGCGCTGCGGCTGCTCCTGGTCCACGTCGGCCTCGGCATCGCCGAGGGGGCGCTCGCGGAGGCCCGCGACATCAGCCGTGCCGCCCAGGCCGCACCGTCACCCGCCGACGACTACCCGGTGAGCGGCGGGGAGGATCCGTACCTCCTTCTGGCCTACGGGGAGCTGGCCACGGCCGCGCACACCGCCGCGGCGGTCGTCGAGCGGGCGAGCGACGCCCTGGCCCACGGGCTGCTGGCGGAGGGGTCCCTCGGTGTCGAGGAACGGGCCGACATCTCCGTACTGGTCGCCGCGGCCGAGGCGGTGACCACCAGGTCCGCGATCCAGATCACCACACGAATCCTCGAACTCGTCTCCGGCACCACGGGCGGCGGACCGGACTTCGACCGCTTCTGGCGCAACGCCCGTGCCCTCACCGCGAGTTCATCGGCATCCCACCGCCTGCGCGACATCGGCGACCACTATCTCAACGGCACCCACGCGCGGCTCACGCTCCGGGCGTGAGCCCGGACACCGGGACCGGCCGGACACCGGGGGCCGGCCGGGCACCCTGGGGCCGGCCGGGCACCGGGGGCCCGCCATCGGGCCCCCGCAGCCGCCGCATGACGGTCTCGGTGCCTCCGCCGCCGTCCGTCGCCGCCCCCGCCGGATGAGCGGAGGCGGAGGTTCCGGGACGGACGTACCGTCATGACGGGACGTCCGGCCCTCTCGTCGAGCGGTGGGCGGTCCCACGCCGGACGGGGTCAGGGACCGGCCGACGGGCCGGGCCCGCCGCCGAGGACGGAGTCACCCGATGAGCCGAGAGATCGTCGCGGGAGTGGACGGTTCGCCCGAGAGTCTCGCGGCGGCCGACTGGGCCGCCCGCGAGGCCCGGCGACGGCGCCTGCCCCTGCGGCTGGTCCACGCCTGGCGGTGGCAGCGACTGGACATCCCGCTCGAACAGGACCGGGCGGGCCAGGAGCGAACGGCCCACGACGTGCTGCGGCGGGCCGAGTCGGCCGTGGCCGAGCGACACCCCGGTCTCGCCCTCACCGCCGAGGTGGTGACCGAGGCCCCGGTCCCCGCGCTGCTGAGCACCGAGGAGCGGGCCGAGATGCTCGTCATCGGCTCACGTGGCTACGGCGCCGTGGCCGGCTTCCTGCTCGGCTCCCACGGTCAGCAGATCATCGCGAACGCCCACCGGCCGGTGGTGGCGGTGCGCTCCCGGGACGGCGAGGGGAGCGGCGACCCCGAGGGCGGCGTGGTCGTCGTCGGTCAGCTCGGCTCGGCGGAGGACAGCGTGCCCGCGCTCGGCTTCGCGTTCGAGACGGCGGCGGCCCGGGGCGCGTCCGTGCGCGCGGTACGGGCGTGGAACCTGCCGCCGCTGTACGCGTACGGCCCCACGTCCTCGGCGCTGGCGTCGGCCGACGAGGCGGGCGGCCTGGTCCCGTACGAGGAGCGGGCGTTGCGCGAGGCGCTCGCGCCGTGGCGGGAGCGGTTCCCCGAGGTGCGGGTCACCGAACACGTGGAGATCGGCAGCGCGGGACAGGTACTGCTCAGCTCCTCGGGCGACGCCCGGCTCCTCGTGGTCGGACGGCGCGCACGGCGCGGGATGCTCGGGTCGCGGATCGGCTCGGTCGCCCACGCGGCCCTGCATCTGGCGCCGTGCCCGGTGGTGGTCGTACCGCACGAGTGAGTGACCGCGCACCTCGTTGACGAGGCGTGTCGAGGGGTGGGGGGCCGGAAAGGCTTATGTCCGTCGCCCCGGCGGCTCCCCCTGCGCCGGACGGTCCGGTGGACTCGGAGAAGAGAGCGGAGCCCATGCACCACCACGACGAGCACAGCCCCGAGGGCCGGCGGACCAGCGGCGGCGGCAGGCACCGCAGAGGGCGGGGACGTCGTGCGCGGCGCGTGCCGTCCTTCCGCACGGCCGTGACCGTCGCGGGTACGGCGACGGCCGTCCTCACCGTCGCGGCGGGAGCGTACGTCGCGACCCTCGGCTCGCCGGGAGGCACGGGCACCCGCCCGGAGGCGGTCGCGCTGTCGCAGATCGCTCCCCTGGCCGGGGGAGCCGTGCCGTCGGAGGTCCCCACGGCCGTGGCCCCGGACGGCGCGCCGTCCGCCGGACCAGCCGCTCCCCCGTCCGGCCGGTCGTCCACGCCCCCTCCCGCCGTACCCGTGTCGGCCTCGGCGTCGAGCCCGTCGCCGACCTCGGTGCCGTCGTCCGTCCCCGGCACGCCGGACCGGCAGAAGGCCGCGGCGCCCGGCCCGCCGGAGGCGGTGGCGCCCGTCGCGGGGACGGTGGACCAGTACATCGACCAGGTCGTGTCGCTGGCCAACGCCGAGCGGGAGAAGGCGGGTTGTGCGCCGCTCCGCTCCCACGGCCTCCTCCGGAGCGCGGCGCAGGCGCATGCGGACGACATGGCGGAGCGCGGCTACTACGAGCACACCAGCCCCGAGGGGCGGGACGCGGGCGACCGGATCACGGCCGCCGGGTACGCGTGGTCGAGCTGGGCCGAGAACATCCACCGCGGCCCGAAGAGCGCCACGGCGGCCATGGAGGACTGGATGAAGAGCGAAGGTCACCGCCGCAACATCCTCAACTGCTCCTTCGAGGACATCGGCGTGGGGGTGAGGCTGACGTCCGGCGGACCGTGGTGGGTGCAGAACTTCGGAACCGGCCGCTGACCCGGGCCCTTCGGTACGGGCGGGTTCAGGAGGGCGACGCGAGCTTCTGCACCCACAGGGTGCCGTCGGGGCCGGACACGGCCGCGACTCCGGTGTGCTTGTAGCGGCAGTTGAGCATGTTCTCCTGGTGCATGGAGCCGTCCATCCAGCGGTCGAAGACCTTCGACGGGTCGGACCCGCCGCGCGCCAGGTTCTCCGCCCAGGCGGACCAGGCGTAGCCCGCCGAGGAGATGCGCGCGTCGGCGAACTCGCCCTCGGGGCTGCTGTGCCCGTAGTAGCCGCGCCGGACCATGTCCCGGGCGTAGTCACGGGCGGCCTCGGCGAGTCGGGGGTCCTGCCGCAGCGGCGCGCACCCCTCCTCCGCGCGGCGCTGGTTGACCAGCCGGGTCAGCCGCTCCTCGACGGTCGGGGGCGGGGTCGGCCTGGGCGTGGGCTTGGTGGTGGTCGGACTCGGCGAGGGGGTCGTCGTCGACGGCCGGGGGGTGCTCGGCGACGGCGGCGGCGCCGCCGCGGGCGTCGCGGGTGCGGAGCGGCGGGCCTCGGGCTGCGACGGTACGAGCAGGATGAGTCCGCCGAGGACGCCGGCGGCGACCGCGCCGGCGAGGACGGACCTGCGCATGCCTGATCCGCCGCGGCCCGCCGCGTGCGCGGGACCCGAGTGACCCAGGTCGGCGAAGCGGCCGCCGCCGCCTCCGGAGACCGGTCCGAGGCCGTCGCCGAGCCCCGGCTCGGAGCCCGCGTACGCGTCCGGTCCGGGCCCGCTTCCGGGAACCGCGCCCGGGTCTCCCCCGTGCGGCGCCGGGTCCGATCCCGCCGCCTGGCCCCCGACCCCGTCGATCCCCGCGGCGTCCGGGGACTGCGCGGCCCAGGCCGCCGTCTCGATGTCGGGCCGGGTGGCCGTCCAGGCCAGCAGCGGCGGCACCAGGCCGAGGCCGACCAGGAGGCCCTCCGCGGGTGCCAGGCCCGAGCGGGTGCGGCCGCAGACAGCGCAGGTCGTCAGATGGCGGGCTATGCGCTTGCGCCAGATCGGCGCCGGGTGCCCGTCCCAGCCGGCGGTCACGCCGAGCAGCTCCGCGCAGGGCGGCCGTACGGCGAGGGCGCGGACGACGGCGCGGCCCGTCTCCAGGCGCTCCTTCATCCGCTGGACGCGGACCGCCGCGTGCGCCGGGGGGACGGCCAGGGCGTCGGCGAGCTCCGCGCGGCTGAGTTCGCCGCCGGCCTCCAGCCACCACAGGGCGAGGAGTTCGCGATCGCTCTCGTCGAGCCAGCGGGTCGCCTCGGCGACCTCGCGCCGCTGCCCGGAGAGGCCGAGTCGCAGGATCGTGAGGTCGACGAAGTCCCCGGCGGGGTCGGCGAGCTCGGCGGCCCGGTCGAGACCCGGCACGGGCCCGCTCTGTCGCTCGCGCCACCGCCGGCGGATCTGGTTCATCGCGATCGCGACGAGCCAAGACCGGAAGCGTTCGGGGTCGCGCAGCCCGGGCAGGCCGTCCAGAGCCCGGCACATCGTCTCCTGCACGACGTCGTCGACGTCGGCGTGCCCGTCGAGCGCGCGGCCGACGATGTTGTAGATGAGTGGAAGGTACGCGCGCACCAGCCGCTCACCGGCATGCGGGTCTCCGGCCACGGCCGCGTCCACCAGTGCGGCCGTGCCGCGCTCGTCGCTGTGCATCCTGCCTGCTCCCTCGTGCCTGGGTCTGTGCGTCCCCGTGGTGAGGAGACCCCCGGGCGCGGGTGGGATAACACTTCGCGCCGATGTTTATGCCGGTGGGTGCGGAAGGAACGGCACGGTGGCCGCGTTCCCCGCCCGTACGGCCTCGACCGCGGCCTCGTGGAGGTCGCGGCTCTCCAGCTCGCTGGCGCACGGTACAGGACTGCCCGACATCGTGAACCAGTCGGACGCGCCGCTGTACTGCACGGCCACGCGTGCTTCGCCATCTGCCCAGGTGGTGTGCACGGTCAGGTCGCCCGTGACCGCACCGACTTCCTCGGTGAGCACGCCACCGCGCCCGGTGTAGACGCCGGGGGTCGTCCATGATGCCCAGCTCATCCATCCAGGTTCACACCCGGATGCCACATCCGCCACCGCCGGGACCGGCCCGCGTGCGGGAGTTCCCTCCACCGGCGGGAGGGCGTTCTTCCCCGCCTACGGGACCGCCCCGGCCGGTGGGATCCGGCCGGGGCGGAACAGCGGTCGCGCCGCGATCAGGCGAGGGACGCGATGGCCTCGTTGAAGGTGGCGGACGGACGCATCACGGCCGCGGCCTTGGCCGGGTCGGGCTGGTAGTAGCCGCCGATCTCGGCCGGCGAGCCCTGGACCGCGTTGAGCTCGGAGACGATGGTCTCCTCCTGCTCGGTCAGGGTCTTGGCGAGGCCGGCGAAGGCCGCCGCGAGCTGCGCGTCGTCGGTCTGCTTGGCCAGCTCCTGGGCCCAGTAGAGCGCCAGGTAGAAGTGGCTGCCGCGGTTGTCGATACCACCGACGCGACGGGTCGGCGACTTGTCCTCGTTGAGGAAGGTGCCGGTGGCGCGGTCGAGGGTGTCGGCGAGGACCTGGGCGCGGGCGTTGCTCGTGGTGGTGGCCAGGTGCTCGAAGCTGGCGGCCAGGGCGAAGAACTCGCCGAGGGAGTCCCAGCGGAGGTAGTTCTCCTTGACGAGCTGCTGGACGTGCTTCGGGGCGGAGCCGCCGGCGCCCGTCTCGAACAGGCCGCCGCCGGCCATCAGCGGGACGACCGAGAGCATCTTGGCGCTGGTGCCCAGCTCCAGGATCGGGAAGAGGTCGGTCAGGTAGTCGCGCAGCACGTTGCCGGTGACGGAGATGGTGTCCTCGCCGCGGCGGATGCGCTCCAGGGAGAACGCGGTGGCATCGACCGGGGCGAGGATCTTGATCTCCAGGCCCTCGGTGTCGTGCTCCGGCAGGTAGCCCTGGACCTTGGCGATCAGCTGGGCGTCGTGCGCGCGGGTCTCGTCCAGCCAGAAGACGGCCGGGGCGCCGGTGGCGCGGGCGCGGGTCACGGCGAGCTTGACCCAGTCCTGGATGGGCAGGTCCTTGGTCTGGCAGGCGCGGAAGATGTCGCCTTCGGCGACCTCCTGCTCCAGGACGACGTTGCCCGCGGCGTCGACCAGGCGGACGGTGCCGGCCGTGGCGATCTCGAAGGTCTTGTCGTGGGAGCCGTACTCCTCGGCCTTCTGCGCCATGAGACCGACGTTGGGCACGGAGCCCATGGTCGACGGGTCGAAGGCGCCGTGGGCGCGGCAGTCGTCGATGACGGCCTGGTACACACCGGCGTAGCTGCTGTCCGGGAGGACGGCGAGGGTGTCGGCCTCCTGGCCGTCCGGGCCCCACATGTGGCCCGAGGTGCGGATCATGGCCGGCATCGAGGCGTCGACGATGACGTCGGACGGCACGTGCAGGTTGGTGATGCCCTTGTCCGAGTCGACCATGGCGAGGGCCGGGCCCTCGGCGAGCTCGGCGTCGAAGGACGCCTTGATCTCGGCGCCGTTCGGGAGGGCGGCCAGGCCGTTCAGGATGCCGCCGAGGCCGTCGTTCGGGGAGAGCCCGGCCTTGGCGAGGGCCGCACCGTGGGCGGCGAAGGTCTTCGGGAAGAAGGCGCGGACCACGTGGCCGAAGACGATCGGGTCGGAGACCTTCATCATCGTGGCCTTGAGGTGCACCGAGAACAGGACGTCGTCGGCCTTGGCGCGGGCGATCTGCTCGCCGAGGAAGGTGCGCAGGGCGGCCACGTGCATGACGGAGGCGTCGACGACCTCACCGGCGAGGACCGGTACCGACTCGCGCAGCACCGTGGTGGTGCCGTCGGCGGCGACGTGCTCGATGCGCAGCGTGCCGTCCTCGGAGACGGTCGTGGACTTCTCGGTGGAGCGGAAGTC
Source organism: Streptomyces sp. NPDC047971 (assembly GCF_040653355.1). Classification (NCBI taxonomy): domain Bacteria; kingdom Bacillati; phylum Actinomycetota; class Actinomycetes; order Kitasatosporales; family Streptomycetaceae; genus Streptomyces; species Streptomyces sp. NPDC047971. The sequence goes on from NZ_JBEZNW010000002.1 coordinate 296,629, forward strand.
GTTCTGCCCCATGGTGGCGACGTCGGTCTTCGAGTCGGAGGACCAGGCGCCCATGCGGTGCGGGTGCGTCTTGGCGTAGTTCTTGACCGAGCCCGGGGCGCGGCGGTCGGAGTTGCCCTCGCGCAGGACCGGGTTGACGGCGCTGCCCTTGACCTTGTCGTAGCGGGCGCGGACGTCCTTGTCCTCGTCGGTCTGCGGGTCGTCCGGGTAGTCGGGGAGGGCGTAGCCCTGCGCCTGGAGCTCGGCGATCGCGGCCTTGAGCTGCGGGATGGACGCCGAGATGTTCGGCAGCTTGATGATGTTCGCGTCGGGCGTCTTGGCCAGCTCGCCGAGCTCGGCGAGCGCGTCGTCGATGCGCTGACCCTCGTCGAGACGCTCGGGGAAGCCGGCGATGATGCGTCCCGCCAGGGAGATGTCACGGGTCTCGACAGTGACCCCGGCCGTCGAGGCGTAGGCCTGGATCACGGGCAGGAACGAGTACGTCGCCAGGGCGGGCGCCTCGTCAGTGTGGGTGTAGATGATGGTCGAGTCAGTCACCGGGTGTGCTCCGCTCCACGTCTGCGTCTGCGAGATTGCTCGACATCAAGATATCTCGTGATCCGCCTCGGTGGGAAAGGGCCCTGCCTCCTCGGCGGGAACGATGGTGCCGGTGAGGCGGTACGGAGCGGGGACGGCGTCCAGGTCGACATGGCGCAGCAGGGCGAGCAGCACCAGCGTGGCCGCGGCGCCCGCACCGACGGCGAGGGCCTGTCCGGCCTGGTAGGCGACGTGGGGAAGGTTCGGATCGGTGGCCTCCAGGACGAACATGGAGTCGGCGAGCAGGACGATGCCGGCGCCGAGCCCGACGACCGCGGCGGTGGCCAGGGGAGCGATCACGAAGACCGTGCGCAGCGGGAAGCGGCGCGAGAGCGCGGGGCCGACCTTGCCGCGGCGGGCGAGGAGCGCGACGAGGCAGCAGGCCACGGCGAGGACGAGCAGGTCGGCGCCGATGGTGTCGCTGGGCCGGTGCCAGCCGGCGGCCACGGTGTACGCGCCCACGGCCGTCGCCCACAGGGCGCACAGGCCCACCGCGAGGCCCCGGACCCGGTAGGGGACGACGAGGGCGAGGCCGAACATCACGCTCATGGCGACCGTGGTGTGCCCGCTCGGGAAGCTGTTCTGCGCCAGGTAGGGGGGCGCGTGGACCAGGTCGGGGCGGGCGAGGACGTAGCCCTTGAGCACCTCGGCCAGGAAGAGGGAGACGCCGACGGTGCCGAGGGCGACGAGGGTGAGCGCGTACCTCCGCCGCAGCATTCCGATCACGGTCAGCAGGAGCATGGCGACGGCGAGCGAGTAGACCGTGACGTACTGCAGGGTGGGGTTCGCCTCGTGGGCGGCGGCCAGCGTCTCGTCGGTCACGCGGCCGGCGAGCACGGCGTTCTCCCAGCGCTGGCCGGTGGCTGTCAGGACGAGCCCGGCGTAGACGACCGCGAGCAGCAGGACGGCGGCGAGGCAGGCGCGCTGCATCCTTTTGCGTACCCGGGCGCTGAAGGAGTCGGCCGCTTCGGCGGCTATGTTGGCGTACCACCAGGTACCTGTCTCCAGCGACCGCGTCCTGCCGTCGCCGCGGAGCCTGTCGTAGGGGGCCATGCTCCGATTCGAACCCGTCCGGGACCACCGCGCCCGTTGTGCGCACCCGAACGAATCGCCGAGCGGCCGTTCCGGGGGCACGGGCTCCGTGGCGCGGGAGGGCAGGCCGGGCGGGAGGGCCGATCCTCGGCACGGGACCGTCGCCCCGCACGATCGGAGGGTGCCTCCGGGGCCGGCGGGGTCATGCCGCGGCGGAGTGTCCCGTCGGTGACCGGTCGCGCTTGCGCGTGCCGAAGAGGGTGAACGCCGTGTTGACCAGGGCGACATGGCTGAGCGCCTGGGGGACGTTGCCCAACTGGCGGCGGGTGTGGGGGTCCCACTCCTCGGCGAGCAGCCCGACGTCGTTGCGGACGTCCAGGACCCGCTCGAAGACCGTCCGCGCCTCGGACGGACGCCCTGTCATCGACAGGGCGTCGGCGTACCAGAACGTGCAGGCCAGGAAGGCCCCTTCGGCTCCGCCGAGACCGTCCACCTCGTGGACCTCGCCGTTGTTCACGTCGGCGTACCGGCGCGTGAATCCGCGGTCGTCGAGCCGCCCCATGGCCCGCACGGTGCTCAGGACGCGCGGGTCGGTCGGGGGCAGGAAGCCGAGCCGGGGGATCAGCAGGGCGGTGGCGTCGATCCGGCGGGCTCCGTAGTACTGCACGAACGTCTGCTGCTCCTCGCTCCAGCCACGGGCGCAGACCTCGTCCCGCAGCTCCCGGCGCAGGGCCTGCCAGCGCCGGACGGAGCCGCGCTGCCCCGCGACACGGGCGAGCCGCAGTGCCCGGTCGGCCGCGACCCAGGCCATGATCTTGGAGTGGACGAAGTGGCGGCGCGGGCCGCGCACCTCCCAGATGCCCTCGTCGGGATCCTGCCGGCGCTTCTCCACGTATTCGAGGAGCGAGGCCATCAGGCTCCAGACGTGCGGGTCGATGTCGACGCCGGCGCGGACGGCCGAGTAGATGGTGCCCAACACCTCGCCGTAGATGTCCAGTTGGAACTGGTCGACGGCCGCGTTGCCGAAGCGGACCGGGCGGGAGCCCTCGTAGCCGGGCAGCCAGTCGGCGCGCACCTCGGGGAGGTTGCGCTGTCCGGCGACGCCGTAGAGCGGTTGCAGATCGGCCGGGTCGCCGGCGACGGCGCGGACGAGCCAGTCCTTCCACGCGAGCGCCTCTCGGTGACAACCGCTGCGCAGCAGCGCGGAGAGGGTGAAGGTGGAATCCCGGAGCCAGCAGAATCGGTAGTCCCAATTCCGTTGCCCTCCGATGCATTCGGGAAGGGACGCGGTGGCCGCGGCGACGACTCCGCCGGTCGGTTCGTAGGTGAGTGCCTTGAGGGTGACGAGTGATCTGATGACCGCTTCGCGATACGGGCCTTCGTAGCGGAGATGGGACGTCCATTCGTCCCAGTGGGCGAGCGTCCGCGCCAGTTCCGCCGCCACGTCGGGTGCGGGGCCGGGCTCGGAATGGGAGGGGCTCCAGCCGAGTACGAAGGAGACGCGCTGACCGGCCGTCACCGAGAAGTCGACCGAGGTGCATTCATCGGTGACGTCGACGTCGACACCCGGGCCGTACCGCAGATACGCCGCGTCCGGGCCGGCCACGACGGCGACCGTACGCCCGTCCACCGGGCGGGACCACGGGACGACGCTGCCGTGGTTGAAGCGCAGCCGCAACTCCCCGTGCAGAGCGACCCGTCCGGCCACCCCCTCGACCAACCGGATGATGCGCGGGGTCGTCTGACGGGGTGGCATGAAGTCCGTGATGCGCACGGTTCCGGTGACGGATTCCCAGACGGATTCCAGCACCAGTGAGTCGTTCTTGTAACTCCGGCGACTGCAAGGGCGATTTCCCACCGGCGCGAGACTCCACTGCCCGTGGGATTCGTCGCCCAGGATCGCGGCGAAACAGGCGGGCGAGTCGAAGCGCGGCGCGCACCACCAGTCGACGGCCCCGTCGGTCCCGACGAGGGCTGCCGTCTCCAGATCCCCGATGAGGGCGTAGTCCTCAATTCGCCCTGCCATGAACGGATTGTAATACCGTGGAGGGAGGGTAGCGCGAATGGAGTTCGATGAATTCCCACTCGCCCGCATAACGAGCGGTCCGGACGAGACCGATTCCAGAAAGCCGTACCGATGGGTAAAGGCCCGCATCCGCTGCGCCGGTCGACCGACCGTCTCCCGGACGCCGGAGGCCGCGCGGTGAGCGTGGTCGTCCCGGTCCGTCCCGGAGACCGTGACACCGACTGGCTGCTCGAACAGATTCCGGCAGCAGTGCGGGAAGTCGTCCTGGTGGGCAGCGCGTCCGGCGCCGTGAAGACCGGCACCGAGACGCGTACGACGATCCATGACTCCGTGACCGTGCGCAGGCTGGGGCCGTGGGACCGCTCGGCCGGCGACATCCCCCACGCGGGACTCCTCGCCGCCACCGGCGACCACATCGTGCTCATGGGCGCCGACGGCACCATGTCCCCGAAGGAGATCCCGCACTACCTGCACTACCTGGACAGCGGATACGACTTCGTGAAGGGTTCGCGCTTCATCGCCGGCGGCGACTTCGCCGACTACCCGCTGCTCAGGCGGCTGGGACACAGCGCGCTGCTGCGCGTCGCCAGGCAGCTGTACGGCCAGCACCTGACCGACCTCTGGTACGGCTTCTGCGCCTTCCGCCGGGGCTTCGTCGAGCTGCTGGAGCTGCGCGAGGACGGGGTCGAGCTCGGCCCCGAGCTGGTCACCCACGCCCTGCACTACGGGCTGCGCATCGCCGAGGTCCCCAGCCTCGAACTGCCCCGCCACCACGGCCCGACGCACGCGCGCACGGTCCGCGACGGCGCGCGCATCCTGGGCCGGCTCCTCGACGAACGCCCGCACAACGCGCTGCACCGCCTGGCGCCGATCCCGCGCCCCGGGAAACACGCGGAACAGGCCCGTGGCGCTTGACGAATCAGATACCGGATGCTAACGGTTGAAGTCAGGCATTTCAGACGCATGACAGGCCCTCGGCAGGGTCGGTTGCCGGAAGAAGCTCATCGTGACTTCACTCCCCATCAGCCGAACACCGGCGGCACCCGCTCCGCATCCACTGCGACGGGTGACCGACTGGCCCAGCGCCGAGTCCCGACGCCGTCGTCCGTGCGTCGTGCCCCGCCGCCCGACCGCCCATCCCGCGCGTCGGGCGTCCGACCGGCTCCTCCCCGCGGTCAGGACGTGCCATGTCGCCGTCCGCAGGCCGCGCACCACCGCGCGGCGGCGCCGCAGCCGCTCGGTCCGCGCCCGCGCCGCGCACACCCGGCGCGACGGCGGATCGGACGGATCGGGCCCACCCGCCGGGGCTGCCGGAACCGCGGAACCCCCTGACCACGGGCGATCGGACGTGCCCTTCGGGTACGTCCCGGTCCGCCGTACCACCCCGCGACGCCCGCGGCGCCGCGCCCCCGAAGGAGGCGAGGCGTGATGGTCGCCGTGCGCGCCCGCGAACCGCTCCCCCGCTGGCTCACCCGGCCGGCCGTGGATCTCGAACTGATCATCCCGGCCTTCAACGAGCAGCGACGGCTGCCCTCCACGATCGACTCGACCCTGGACTACCTCGCCGCACGGCCGTGGAAGTCCGCCGTCGTCGTGGTGGACAACAACAGCGTAGACGGAACCCTCGACACGCTCGCCCGGGTCGCCGACCCGCCCGTGGGACTCCATGTGATCGGCTGCAGCGACCAGGGCAAGGGCGCCGCGGTGCGCCGCGGGATCGTCACCTCGTCCGCCCGCTACATCGGCTTCGCCGACGCCGACAACGCGACCCCCATCGACACCCTCGACCGGGTCATGGAGCTGCTCCGCGCGGGACACGGCGCCGTGATCGCCTCCCGGCACACGGCGGGCGCCCACCTGGAGGTGGAGCAGTCGGCCCTGCGGCGCGGGGGCGGCCTGCTCTTCCGCACCCTCGCGCATCTGACCGTGCCCGGGGTCGCGGACACCCAGTGCGGATTCAAGTTCTTCTCCGGCCCGCTGGTCCGTGAGATCGCCCGCGACTGCCGCATCGACGGGTTCGCCTTCGACGTGGAGCTGCTCGCCCATGTGGTCCGGGCCGGTCACGACGTCGTGGAGGTGCCGGTGGACTGGTCGGACGTTCCCGGATCGACCTTCTCGGCCCGGCGCGACGGACTGCGCTCGATGGCCGACCTGCTGCGGCTCTCCCTGGCCCGGTGATCGCGATGAACGCACTCGACCGACTCGCCCGTACCGACATCGCCTTCCTGAACTGGCGCGATCCCTCGCACCCCGACGCCGGCGGCGCCGAAGCCTACTGCTGGGAGATCGCCCGACGGTTCTCCGCCGCCGGAGCGCATGTCACGCTCGTCTCCGCGCGGTATCCGGGCGCGCGGGCGCGGGAGTTCCGCGAGGGCATCCGGATCGTGCGGGGCGGCGGGACCTTCGGCGTGTACGGGGCGGCGGCCGCCCATCTGCTGCGACACCGCCACGGGTACGACGCGGTCGTCGACTTCCAGAACGGGATCCCGTTCTTCTCACCGCTGTTCACCCCGCGCTGGACCTCGGACATCTGCGTCATCCACCACATCCACCAGCACCAGTTCGACCTGCGCTTCCACTGGCCGCTCAACGCCGTGGGGCGCGTCCTGGAGAAGCAGATCAGCCGCCTGGTCTACCGCGGCCGCCCGGTGGTCGTCGTCTCGCCCTCCACCCGGGAAGGCGCCCGGCGCGAACTCGGCTTCGGCAATCCGATCCACATCGTGCCGAACGGCAGTCCCCGCGCGGCAGCCGCCGCCTCCGACGGATCGCGCAGCCGGAGGCCCACGATCACCGTCGTCAGCCGGCTGATGCCGCAGAAGCGGGTGGACCTGCTGGTCCGGGCGGTGCCCGCGCTGCTGCGGCGCACGCCCGCCCTCCGCGTCGACGTCTGCGGCGACGGTCCCGAACTGGACCGGCTGCGCAGGCTCGCCGCGGAACTCGGCGTCGCGTCCGCGATCGTCTTCCACGGCCGCGTCACCGAGCAACGCAAGCGGGAGCTCTTCCACCGCGCCTGGCTGACGGTCGTGCCGTCCGTCGCCGAGGGCTGGGGGCTCACCGTGATCGAGGCGAACGCCGCCGGGACGCCGGCGCTGGCCTACGACGTGCCCGGGCTCCGCGACGCCGTACAGCCCGGGGTCAACGGCTGGCTACTGCCGCAGGACCACGACCTGGCCGACGGAATCGGCGACGCCCTCGCGGAGCTGGCGCAGCCGGAGTCACGCGCCCTGATGGCCGAACGCTGCCGCTCCTGGGCCGCCGCGTTCTCCTGGGACGACAGCGCCGAACGCCTCGCCCAGGTCGTCCTGGAGGACCTCCAGCGCATCCACCGGCACCGCCGCTCGCGGCGCGGGTCCAGCGACCTGTCGGTCGTGACCCGCTTCACGGCGGACGACGGCGACGCGACCGAGCGGGCGGTGCGGCGGACGCTCCGCGAGACCGACGACTGGAACCGGGACGGTGACACCTTCCGGCTGCTGCTGCACGGGTGCGACGAGGTGCAGGCGCTGGAGGCCCTGCGCCGGCTCGACGTGCGCGAGGCCACCCTCACGCTCGCCGCCGGACGCGACGTACTCGTCGGCGCGGCGGCGCCCATGGACGGATTCGCCCCGGCACCCACGACCGGACCCACCGCGCGCGGGACCGGCGCGGACCCCACCCGGCGCGGGACCGCGTCGTCCGGCACCGGCCGGATCGCGGCGGAGTTCGAGGAAGGTCCCCGGCCATGACGACCGCCGGTCCCGTGGCCACCCAGGCACCCGTGCTCCCCGACGAGGTCACGGCGGTGCACGGGGCACGCTGGATCGCCACCGCGGCGGTGACGGTCGGCGCGCTGAACTACGTGTACGCGCTGGCGCTCACGCGTCTCCTCGACGTCGGCGCCTACGCCACCTTCGCGGCCGGCCAGGGGCTGATCGTGTGCACGGCGGCCATCGCCGTCGTGACCGTGCCCTGGATGCTGGCGCAGGCGCTCGCGCGGGCCCGTTCGGACGCCGAGCGCGGCGAGGCGGTCCGGTTCGCGGTCGTGACGGGCGTCGCGGGCGGCATCGTCGCCGCGGCCGTGGTGGGCGCCGTGGCCACGGAGTTCGCCGGGTTCGGGACCACCTTGGTGATCGGCGTCAGCACCCTGCTCATCTATGTGACCAGGGTCTGCGTCGGCTGGCTCCAGGGCACCGAGCGGCTGCGGACACTCGCCGCCCTCACCGTCGTGGAAGCCGGCCTGAAGCTCCTCATCGGTCTCTTCTTCGTGTCGGCGCTCGGTCTGGGCGAGACCGGCGCGCTGGCGGCCTTCGGCATCGCCGTGGTGCCGTTCGTCGTCTTCCGGCCGCGGCGGTTCCGGAGCACGCGGCGGCGCCCGTGGCGGGCCGCCACCGCCAACCGGGACCTGTGGCGGCGGGCCGTCGGTGTCGCCTCCCTGCAAGGCGTCATCGCCGTGCTGGCCGCCCTGGACGTGGTGATGGTGGCCATGCTGCCCACCGTCCGGTCCGACGCCGCGAGCTACCAGGCCAGCGTGATGCTGGGCCGGGTGCCGCTGTTCCTGGCCGCGGCCGTCTCCATCGCCTTCCTGCCCGCCCTCTCCCGGCGCCGGGCGGGCACTCCGCTCGCCGCACGCGCCATGGGCATGTACCTCACCGTGGCCCTGCCGCTGACCGTGGTCGCCGCCACGGCTCCGGGCGCGGTGCTCAACACGGTCTTCCCCGACGACTACACGAAGATGAGCACGCTCATGGCGTGCACGGCGGTCGCCGGTCTCGCGCTGGGCGCGCTGAGTCTGCTGGTGACCTTCGCGCAGGCGGTGAACGACTACGCGGTGCTGCGGCCGCTGCTCGTGGGCCTGGTCTGTTACGTCACCGGGCTGACGACCGGCTGGGCCGTCGGCGGTGTGCTCGGGATGGCGCTCGGCGGGATGTGCGGGACGGTGGTCGCGCTGGGCGTGCTGCTCCTCCGCGAGGCACGCCGCCACGGCCTCCATGCGCACGGCGGTGGCCGGCGGGGCGCCGCGCCGCTCGCGCGGCTGGCCCCGCCCCTCGTCCTCGCCGGAGTACTGCTGGCTCTGCGACCCCATGCGGTGGCGTGGCTGCTCGTCGCCACCGTGACGACCACAGTGGCGCTGTGGCGGTTCTTCGCCCGCCGCGGCGCGCCCGTCCCTCAGGAGCCCGGCGCGAGCGGGCCCGACGGGACCGGGCCGGAAGGGACGGAACCCGGTGTGCCGGACCGGGTTCCGTACCGCCGGGCCGCCCACCTCGCGTGGCACGCGCCCCGGGCCGACGGAGATCCGGGGCCGGACGGCGACGGCCCGCACCAGGACACCGAAATCGACCGGCGCCCCGTCCGGATCCTCGTCGACGCCGTCTGGCGGGACGACCCGCCGCCCGCGTCCGACGAGGAACTGCGGGCGGCGCTGGACCTCGCGCGGCTCAACCAGGTCGAGGGCCGGCTCTCGCGGGCGTACCCCCGTCGGCTGGGCTCGACGCTCGACGAGGTCAGCGACGCGACCCGGCTCTTCCGGCACAACCTCGTCGAGTCGACGGACCGGCTGGGCGCGGCGGGCATCCCCTCGGTGCTCATCAAGGCCGACCTGTCCGGCGACCACGTGCACGGGGACTTCGATCTGGTCGTCCCCCCGGACCGATGGAAGGCGGCGGAGGCCGCCCTCGACGGCTGGTGCGTACGGCGGTCGACGTACTGGCCCGAGCGGTCCGGCACGGTTCTGCTGGAGCCGGCCGAGGGTCCCGCGGCCCATCTGCGCACCGGGGTGTGCTGGTTCGGTGTTCCGGTGATGGACACGGAGCGGCTCTTCGCGCACGCCGTCCCCGACCGCGACGGCCGGGCCTGGTTCGTGCCCTGCCCCGCAGACCGGCTGAGGATCTGGCTGGCCGACGGGCTCTTCCGGAACCTGTCGCTCGATCTGTCGGAACTGCTCGCCCTGCGCGAGCTGCTGGCGCCTGAGGTCGTGGCCGAGGCGCGTGCCCAGACCGCCCGGGAGGGCTGGTCCTCCGGCGCCGACCGGACCCTGGCCGTCGCGAACGACACGATGGCGAGGCTCGACCGCGGCGAACCGGTCCGGCTTCCGTCGCCGCTGCCGGTCGGCACGACCGTGTGTGCGGGCGCGGCGCATGCCGGACACCTGCTGGTCCACGGACGGGCGGGTGCGGCGGTCCGCGAGATGGCGCTCCGGGTGCCGCTCGTCGTGACCAGGAGCGTACGGGGGCGCCCCTCATGAGCACGGTGCGAGGTCCCCTCATGGTGGCCGTGTCCGGGCCCGACGGCACCGCCGGGCCGGCGCTGGTCAGACGCGTCGCCGGGCTGCTGCGGGAACGCGGTCTCACCGTCGCCACCACGCGCGGCCACGGCTGCTTCCTCTGCCGTCGGCTCATCGCTCCTCCGCGGGTGAGGGACACGGAGGAGACGACGGTGCGGCGCCCCGACGGTCCCGTGCGCGGTGGACCGCGGGCGCGCCGCGCCCACGCGCTGCTGGAGGCCGTCGAGTTGTCCGTACGGACAGGAACACTGCGGCGCCGGTTGTGGGGCCGGCCGTCGATCGTGCTGACGGACCGGGGGCCGCTGGACGGTCCGGTGACGTTCGGCCTCCCGCCCGGGGGCCCGGCCGCACGGCTCTTCGTCCGGGCCGCCGGCCGCTACGACCTGACGCTGCTGGTGGAGAACGCTCCCGCCACACCGCGGCGCGGGACCTTCGAACAGGCCACCGCGCAGCCGGAGATCCGGTGGGCCCGCTACCGCGCCTGGGCGTCGCGGATGCCCGGCGTGGTCCGGCTCGACGGCGGTCGCGCCCCGTCGCTGGTGGCGGCGGAGGCCCTGGAGCGGGTGTTCGACAGCGCGGGGACCGAGCGGGCCGGTCTCCCCTCCCGGCGCAAGCGGATCGTCGTCTCGATCTACGACGACGCGGGCAACCCCGACTACCGGGGCGGCGGAGCGCTGGTGGTCGAGAAGGTGGCCCGCAGACTCTCCGACGACTTCGACGTGACGGTGGTGACGGCCGGGTCGCGCGCGGCCACGCGCGAACGCGACGGCATCCGCTACCGGTACCTCCCCGTCCGCTGGGCGGGTCCCCGCGCGGGGCAGCTGCTCTTCCTGACCCTGCTCCCCCTGCTGGCGCGCAGGCTTCCGCACGACGCGTGGCTGGAGAACTTCACCCCGCCCTTCTCGACGAGCTTCCTGCCGCTCTTCACCCGCGCGCCGGTCGTCGGCATCGACCAGGGCCGCAGCGCCGAGGCATTGTGGCGCCGCTACCACATCCCGTTCTTCCTGGTGGAGCGCCTCGGGCTGCGCTGCTACCGGCACATCGTGACGCTGAACGAGGCCGACGCCTCCGCCGTCAAACGGCTCAGTCCCCGGGCCGACATCCAGGTGATCGCCAACGGTGTGGAGCAGCGCCAGATCGACGACGCCCGGCTCGGAGAGGGCGACTACATCCTGTTCCTCGGGCGGATCGACACCTGGATCAAGGGGATCGACCTGTTGCTCGACGCCTACGCCCGGGCCCGGCCGCCGATGCCGCTGCTGCTCGCCGGGAGCGGCACGCAGGCCGAGGAACGCAAGCTGGCGGCGCTGCTCTCCACGCACCCGGGCAGCGTCCGCTGGGTGGGGTTCGCCGGGGAGGCGCTCAAGCGGGACCTGCTGCGCGACAGCGCCTTCCTGGTCATGCCCTCGCGCCACGAGACCTTCGGGCTCGTCGCGCTGGAGGGCATGTCGTACGGGAAGCCGATCCTGCACTTCGACCTGCCCGCGCTCCGGTGGATGAGCGACGGCGGCGACGTCGCCGTACCGCCGTTCGACGTGGCCGCGCTGGGCGAGCGGATGCGGCTGCTCGCCACCGACGAGCGGGCGCGCCGCGTGCTGGGGCAGCAGGCGGGCCGGTCGGCCCAGCGCTACACGTGGGACGAGATGACGGGCCGCTATCTGCTGCTGACCCGCCGCCTCATGGACACTCCCGCCGGGAGGCGGCCGAGGAAGGAGAGGAGGCGAGCGCCATGGCCGACGACCCGCTGAGCGCCGCCCTGGAGGTCAGTGTTCCGCTGCTCGTGCTCTCCCCCCATCTGGACGACGCGGTGCTGTCGTGCGGTGCGCTGATGCTCTGTGCCCGGCGGCGGGCGCCGGTGACCGTCGTCTCGTTCTTCACCGAGGCGGGGCCGCCTCCGCACACCCTGTCCGGCCGCCAGTACCTGCGGCAGACCGGGGCCACGGACGCCGAGGAGCTGTACGCGTCCCGGCGCGAGGAGGATCGCGCCGTGCTGGAACGGATGGGCGTGACCTGGCGTCACTTCGGTCTGGTGGACGGGCTCTTCCGGCGCCGCGACGGCCGGCCGCCCCGCACGACCGGGCCCGCGCGGCGGCTTCCGGAGCTGGACCACGTCTACCCCACGTACCGGCTGCACCTCTCCCGCGGCCGGGTCTCCCGCCGCGACGGCGCGACGCTCCGGACCGTCACCGCCGCCGTCCGCGCGCTGATGCCCGCGCGCCGCGGCCTCGTCCTCGCTCCGCTCGGCGTCGGTGGCCACGCCGACCACGTCCTCGTCCGCACGGCGGCGGAGTCGAGCGGGTGCCGGGTCGCGTACTACAGCGACTTCCCCTACAACCGCGACCATGACGCCGACCCCGCCTTCACCGGGCGCCACGCGTTCGTCAGCTGCTCCTGGGAGGACGGTCTCACCGACAAGCAGGAGCTGATCCGGGGCTATCGCACCCAGGCGGAAGCGCTGTTCCCGCAGGGCGGCATCCCGCTCGTGCCCGAGGTCTATCTGCTGGCGAGCGACATCGCCGCCGCCTCGGCACCGCCGGGCGGAGGCGTCCCATGAGCTCCACCCGGACAGCCGCGCCGCCGGTTCCGTCCCCCGAGCCGGAGCGGCCGCCGGACGGCCGACTCCGACTGCGGCGCCCGGTGCCGACCGCCGCGCTGGCCGCCCTCGCCGCGGTGGTCACGATCGCGCTGCGCCTGATCGCCGTCGACCGCTCCGGGGACATCTTCGTGGACGAGCTGATCTACACGGAACTGGGCAGGAGCGCGGGTGAGGGCGGCTTCCCCCGGACGGACGAAGGGCTGTTCTTCCTGCATCCGCCCGGGTTCTTCTACCTCCAGGCCGCCTGGCTGGGGCTGATCGGCTTCGACGGCGACGCGCTCGCGGAGGTGCACGCCGTCCGGGTGCTCAACGCGCTGCTCGCGGGAGCCACCGCGGCGCTGCTCGTCCTGCTCGTCGCCCGCGTCAGGTCGCGTACCGCCGGCGTGCTCGCGGGTCTCGTCTTCGCCTTCGACCAGTACTGCATCCGGCAGAACAACCGGGCGCTCCTGGAGACCGAGACGATGGTCTGGGTCCTGGCCGGCTATCTGGTGCTCGTCCCGCCGGCCCGGGGGGACCCGCGCAGGGCGCGCGGACGGGCGGTGCTCGCCGGGTTCCTCTTCGGCATGGCGATTCTGACCAAGGACCACTCCGCGCTGATCACCCTGCTGCCGCTGCTGGCCGCCGTGGCCCTCAACTGGGGCCCGCCGCGCAGGCTGCTGGCCCTCACCATCGCCACGGCCGTGGTGCCCTACACCGTGTACGTGACCTTCGTGCGGGGCTTCGGCCACTTCGACGACTTCTGGTACGCCAAGACGATGGGGGTGCAGCGGCTGCTGGGCATCGTGCAGGAGACCGGGTTCAACGCGCCGGGGTCACCCTCGCTGGCCGGCCGGCTGACGGCCCAGCTCCCCGACTACACCATCAGTTACGTGCTGCTCCTCCTCGCCCCGGTGGCTCTCGTGCTGCTGCTGCGGCGCAAGGACCCCGTCCACCGGCTGCTGGCGCTCTTCCACGCCTCGGCGATCGTCACCCTGCTCTACGCGGTCACGGTGGGGACGCTGGAGGAGCAGGCGCTGTACCTGCTGTTCGTGCCCACCCTGGTGGCGCTCGCGGTCACGATGCCGCTGCCCCGGCGGAGTCCGGGCCGTACCCGGACCGTCGCCGGGCTCTCCGCGGTGGCGCTCGCCTGCGTCGTCCTGGTGCCGGCGGCCGTTTACGCCAAGGAGCGCGGGGAGGCCGACGACGGCTTCGTACGACTGCGCTCGTACGTGACCCAGCACCTCCCGCAGGGAACCCCCATCTCCACCGTCGACGGCGGCACCAGCCTCGGCGTCACCCACTACGCGCTCCAGGACCGCTACCGGACGGGCCACTGGGTGACCGACGACGACCGGCTGGCGCAGGGCGTGCAGTACCTCGTCGTCCCCTGGAAGGTCATCCAGCAGGGCTACGGCGCATCCAGCCTCGCCGAGGTCCGGCGGCTCACCGAACGCGGCGAGCTCCTCTTCTCCTTCGACGGGGAGATGTACGGCACGCTCGCGCTCTACCGGATCCCCCTGCCGGACGTGACGGGTCCGGCGGCCGGCCCGGGGGGCGGACCATGACCGTCGGCCCGCGGCCGCCGCGCGTCCTGCTCCTGACCAGCAGCCCGCTGGACGGCGCGGACGGGTCGGACGTGCAGCTGGCCAGGGAGGTCCTCGGGGCCCTGCCCCAGGTGGACTTCCTCTGGTTCTCGCAGCGGCCCGGGCGGCGCGGCCTCCCCGTCGCCTCCGCCGGCCGGGCGATCCCGCTCTGGTCAAGGGACGGCGCGCCCCACGCCTCGGTGCGGGTGCAGGCGGCGCTCGCCGGGGCCTTCGCGGCGCGCCACGCCGACCTGGTCCACGCCTTCCTGACCATCGGGCGGACCTACCCCGCGTTCTCCTGGCTGCGACCGGTGCTGCTCGGGGCGCGGCCGGTCGTCCACACCGTGCCCGGGGTCATGGACGCCCGGCTGCTGGCACGCAGCCGACCGCTGGGGACGACCGTGGCCCTGTCGGAGTCCATGGCCCGCCGCCTGCATGCGGCGAACTTCGGTGACGTACGGGTGATCCCGCCGATGATCCCGCTGGAGGTGTGGCCGTGCCTGCCGCGCCCCCCGGGGCTGCCCCTGGTCCTCTTCTCCGGACATCACGACCCCCAGGGAGGGGCCGTGACGGCGATCGAGGCCGCTGCCGAAGCGGTGCGCGCGGGAGCGGAGTTCCGGCTTGTGCTGGCCATGCGGGGGCGTCCGGGTCAGCACACGCGCACCCTGGAGGAGGAACTTCGGGAGAGGGCCGGTGCCGCCGGGCTGAGGGACGTGGAGGTCCACGGTTATGTGGACGACATGAACGCGCTGCTGGCCTCCGCCCATGTGCTGCTCTTCCCGCCGCCGGCGATCGGCGGCACGGCGGACATCCCGCTCACCGTGCTCCAGGCGCTGGCCACCGGGCGTCCGGTGATCCTCAGCGACCTCCCCCAGTTCGCCGACTTCGGCGACGCCGTACTGCGCGCGCCCGCCGGTGACGGGCGCCGGACGGGCCAGCAGCTCGCCTGGCTGCTCGACCAGCCCCGGGTGTGGGACATGCTGGCGGAGCGCGGCAGGGCGGCCGTCGAGGAGCGCTTCGGACCCGAGCGGTTCGCCGCCCGGTACGGGGCGCTGTACCGGGAGTTGCTGGCATGAGGCGGCCCACGCGACGTCACACGGTGGCCGGGGTGCTCGCCGCCCTGCTCATGGTGCTGGCGACGGTGGGACTCCTGGGGCGGCAGGACCCGGCGGGCGAGAGCGGGAAGGACGCGTACTGGTTCGGCACGCTGCAGACAGCGCCGGAGCACGCCGTGACGGAGTACGAGCACGGGGTCCGGGTCGCGCATCTCGACATCGACTGGGGGGACTTCGAGCCGGAGAAGGACATCTTCGACGACGCATACGCGGAACGGATCAAGGAGCGTGTGCGCGTCTTCCACGACGCGGGGCTGCGGGTCGAGCTGGGCCTCGGGCTCCACCAGCCGCCGGAGTGGCTGGCGAGGACCTATCCCTGGGCGGTCTACGTCAACCAGTTCGGCGAGCGGTCCCCCCGGACGGCGAACATCGTCTTCAGCGAGACCGTCCGGTTCGAGGCCGAGCAGTACGCGACGCGGGTGACGGAACGGATCGGTCTGGAGAACGTCTGGGCGCTGCGGATCGGGGTCGGCGAGACCGGGGAGTACAGCTACCCCGCGCCGGTCTCCACCGAACGGGCGCAGGCCGAGTACTGGGCGTACGACGACAACGCCCAGTCCACCGCGTCCGACTCCGACCGCCCCACGACCGTCCCGCAGAACCCCTTCCCCGAGTGGCGGCCGGGGGACGAGACGTACCGGGGGCAGCCGTTCACCGAACGGCAGGTGCGGCTCTGGTACGCCTGGTACCTCGGTGCCCTGGCCGACGCGGTGAACTGGCAGATCGGGATGTACACCGAACTGGGCCACGAGGGCCCGCTGAAGGTGCTGGTCCCGGGGGCCGGATTCCCTCCGTGGGTCTACGACGCGGCGGTCGCCGACCGGCTCGACGGGAAGGACCCGGGGCGGCTCGTCGGCCGGGGCGTGGCGTTCTTCGAGACGCTCGGACTGATCCACGGGCAGGGCAACGTGCGCATCGTGACGACGGCGCTGGTGGACGGCACGGGCCGGCCGCGCGACAACGGCTGCCGGCCGGACGACGCGGCCGTGGACGTCCGGACGGCGGACGAGCGGACGGTGGGCGGCTGGTCATCGGCCCGCTGGGTCGTCGCCGTCGCCCGCGCCAACGGCTTCGCGCACGTCTCGGGGGAGAGCGCGGGGCCGCAGGTGGCCCCTTACCACCCGGGGGTCATGGACGCGGCCGCCCGTCAGATGACGTCCTGCGGCCTTGAGGGGATCATGTGGGCCTTCGACCGTGACCTCTACGACGGAACGCCCGGCTCCTCCCTCGCGGAGTACGCGGCCGTCATCCGGCGGCTCGGCTGAGTCGCCCGGCCCGGCGGTCATGCCCCCTCGGGCCGCCGGGCCGTCAGCAGGAGCACCCCGGTGTCGCCGTACTCGGGAAGCGTGCGGTCCTTCGCGACCCGGTCGATCCGCAGCGAGTCCGTCAGCGGGGCGAAGACGGAGCGGAGGACGTCCGCGTCCATCGGGCAGGCCGGCCAGGCGGGTCCGGTGCCGATGCGGTACGTCGGCATCCGTTCCATGAAGGAGGCGACGAGGTGCCCTCCCGGACGCACGGAGCGGACGAAGGCGGCGCACAACGCGGCGGCCTCGGTGAAGTCCTCGGTGACGCTCTCGGCGACGAAGTTCATGGAGGCGAGGTCGTAGGACCCCGCGAGGACGTCGTCGGCGTCGCCGGGCACGATCCGCACCCTCGCCAGGGCCTCGGCGGGTGTGCCGGGGAGGGCGGGGTCGAGGCGGCGGCACAGGGCGTGGAAGGCGTCCCAGCTGTCGTCCGGCCCCCGGGCCAGCTGGTCGCGGAGATAGTCGACGTTGGCGGAGCTGGGTTCGAGCGCGTCGATCTGCCGGCTGGCGGCGGCGGCCAGCATGAGCGGGTACAGGTTGGGCCCGGCGCCGAACTCCAGGGAGCGCGCGAGACTGCCGGGCGCGAACCGCCGGTAGAACGCGGAGTGGTGGCGGATCACGCCGATGTCGACGGGGTGCAGCTCCCGGTAGTTCTCCGCGAGGTAGTCGGCGACCGGCCAGGCGTCCCAGTCCGCGTCCCGGTTGTGCCGTACCCCTCCGGGCCGTCCCCGGGTCATCGTGCGTCCGGCGACGGACGTCCGACCGCGACGCCCCCGTCGTGCGGCTCCCCGGTCCGCTGCAGCGCGAAGCGGTGGGACAGCTCGGTCAGGACCGAGTTGAGCTGGTCGATCTCCTCGTCGGTGTTGGCGGCGGTGACCTGGATGCGGAAGCCCACCCGGTCGCGCGGAACGAGGGGGTAGCTCGCCAGCGTGACGTAGATGCCCCGGGCCCACAGGAACGAGGCGACGCCTTCGAGGTCCCCCTCCTCGGCGAGGGGGATCTCGATGATCGGGAGTCCGTCGGTGTTGGGGGTGGCGATGTCCATCCCGCGCACGTGGCGCAGGACCCGGTCCGTCTTGCGGTGGAGGTCGGCGCGGATCTCGTCGCCGCGCTCCGCGTTGACGTCGAGGCCGGCGAGCGCGGTGGCGAGCGAGGCCGTCGGGGAGGGACCGGAGTACAGGTACGGCGCCGCCGCGACCTTGAGGTGGTCCTTCAGCCACTTGGGCACGGCGAGGAAGGCGAGCAGGGAGGAGTACGCCTTGGAGAACCCGCCGACGAGGACCAGGTTGTCGTAGGACTCGCCGAGATGACGGACGATGCAGTTGCCCCGGGAACCCCAGGGGGAGGTCTCACCGGGGCCGCGTTCGCCGATCACTCCGAAGCCGTGGGCGTCGTCCACGTACAGCAGCGCGCTGTTCTCGCGGCAGATCCTGGCGATCTCCCGCAGGTCCGGGAAGTTGCCGGTCATGCTGTTGACGCCGTCCATGCAGACCAGACGGCTCACGTCGCCGGGTACGGCCCGCAGTTGCATGTCCAGGTCCCAGGGCCTGTCGGCGTGGAAGCGCTTGACCGTCGCACCCTGGCCACGGGCCACGACCGCTCCGTCGTAGACGGTGCGGTGGGCCGTCGCCTCGACGAAGACCCGGCCGGTGCCCGCGAGGAGCGGGATCACCGACTGGTGGATCAGGGTGATGGTCGGCAGCAGCAGGGTGTCGGGGGCGCCGAGGAGCTCGGTGAGCCGTTCCTCGATCCGGGGGTAGAGGCGGGGGCTCCCGATCAGCCGCGACCAGCTGGGATGGGTTCCCCAGTACCTGACGTGCGGCTCGATGGCGGCCATGATCTCCGGTTCGAGGTCGAAGCCGAGGTAGTTGCAGGAGGCGAAGTCGACGAGCCACTGGTCGTCGACGCGGAGCTTGCGCCCGTCGATCTGGTCGATGACCGCGTCGCACATCTGGCTGGTCCGCTTCAGCCGTTCCAGGTCCCGCCAGCGCGGGTCGCGCTGGACGGCCCCGCCCCTTCGGCTGCCCTCCGCCTGCCGGGCCGCCGTCTGCCGGGCCGCCGTCCGGGCTCCCGGGCGGGCGGGCAGCCGGCCGCCGGGGGTCCCCGTCCCGGTCTCCTCCGGCCGGTCCCGGGTGGCCGTGGCCTGGGCGCGGCGCAGGAAGGACTCGGCCTGGTGCGCGGTCATCGGCCGGGCGAACAGGAATCCCTGCCCGAACTGGCAGCCCATGTCGGCGAGGAGTTCGCGCTGGCCCTCGTTCTCGATGCCCTCGGCGACCACCCGCAGCCCCAGGACGTCCGCGATGCGCACGATGCCCTCGACGAGGGCCACCTGCTGGCGGTCGGTGGTGATGTCGTCGATGAAGGACTTGTCGACCTTCAGGACGTCGATGGGGAACTCGCGCAGATAGCTGAGCGAGGAGAAACCGGTGCCGAAGTCGTCGATGGCGAGGGACACCCCGAGGTCCCGCAGGGCGCGCATGGTGTCGCGGATCTTCTCGTCCTTGCGCATCAGGACGGTCTCGGTCAGTTCGAGCACCAGGGAGCCGGGCACGAGCCCGGAGGAGGCGAGCGTGCGACGCACCTCGTCGAGGAAGCCCGGGTCGCGGAACTGGCGCGGGGACACGTTGACGTTGGCGTACAGGGGCTGCTGGCCGCCCCGGCGGGCCCGCTGCCAGCGGGCGACGTCGAGGGCGGCGTGTTCGAGCACCCAGGCGCCGAGCGGCATGATGTGCCCGCTCTCCTCGGCCAGGGTGATGAACTGGTCGGGCGGGACCATGCCCCGCCGCGCGTGCGGCCAGCGGATCAGGGCCTCGAAGCCCGCGACGCTGCCGTCGGCGACCTCGACGATCGGCTGGTACCGCAGGGCGAAGGCGTGGTCGGCGATGGCCGTGTCCATGCCCGCCTGGAGTTCGTGCCGGGAGACGAGCCGGGAGTGCAGCTCGGGACGGAACCGCCGCCAGCGCTTCTTGCCCGCCGCCTTGGCCGCGTAGAGGGCGAGGTCGGCATGGCCGAGCAGCTCCTCGGCGTGGGCGCTGTCCAGGACGGTGGCGACCCCGACGCTGGTCGACACGGAGACGGCTCCGTCGGTGAGGTGGAAGGGCTGGCTGAGGGTGTGCACGATGTGGGCGGCGAGGGCCTCCGCGTCGCCGGGTTCCTTCGCTCCCTCGATCAGCACGGCGAACTCGTCCCCGCCCAGCCGGGCGGCGGTGTCGCTCAGCCGCAGCACGGAGGTGAGCCGGCGGGCGACGGCGACGAGCAGTTCGTCGCCGACGGAGTGCCCCATGGTGTCGTTGACGACCTTGAAGTCGTCGAGGTCGACGAAGAGCATGCAGGTCAGGGTGGACTCCCGGCGGCCTCGCAGCAGGGCGCGCTCGATCCGTTCCAGCAGCAGGACGCGGTTCGGCAGCCCCGTGAGCGAGTCGTGGAAGGCCCGGTGCGTGAGCTCGCGCTCCAGCTTCCGCTGCTCGGTCACGTCCCGCAGGGTGAGGACGAGGCCGTGGACGGTCTGTTCCTTGCGGAGGTTGCTGCACCGGACCTCGACGTGCAGGTCGGTGGCGTCGCCGCGCATCAGTTTCCAGTCGGCCCTGGCGTCGGTGTCGTTGCTGGAACGGACACCGGCCAGGATGCGCAGGGCGCTCGCGGCGTCGCCCGGCGCCAGGATGTCGACGAGCGGGGTGCCGGGCAGCAGCGAGTGGCCGAACATCGACTCGGCCGAGGGGCTGGCGTACCGCACGGTGTCGTCGTCGTCGACGATGAGGATGACGTCCGAGGTGTTGTGCACGAGGGTGCGGAAGTACGCCTCGCTGGTGCGCCGGTTGACCTCCTCGCTGAGCCCGAAGCGCTCCAGGGCGAGGGCGGCCTGGGACGCCAGGGACTGCGCGGGCCCGGATATCGCGCGGAGCTTCTTCTCGGGGCCCGCGAGCAGCAGGACGCCGAGGAGCGATTCGCCCGCGGCGGGCGCCTGCAGCGCCAGGGGGCAGAGCAGGGCATGGGACAAGGGGCCCAGGGCGTGCGCGACCGTGGGGTCGAGGCGGTCGGTGGGCACCATGCGGCCGCCCTGGGCGAGCAGTTCGGGCCACGGGGTCTCCCCCGGCCCGGACAGCTCGGTGCCGCGGAAGTTCCAGGGCAGGTGCCCCGTCGGTACGGCGTACAGGAAGCGGCGGCGGTCGCGGGCCAGCAGCATCGTCTTGTGCGGCGTGCCCGGTCCGACGAGCGTGGCCGCGGCCACCTCGACGGCGCTGGCGACCTCCCTGGGGCTCAGCGACGCCACCAGCGAGGCGGCGGCGACGCGCAGACTGCGCTCGCGGGCCTCGGCGTTGCGGTGTTCGGCCATCATGCCCCACAGGCGCGCGAGCACCAGCAGGAACATGATCGCGGAGAAGACCGCGATGACGGCGATGTCCTGTTCGCGGCCGTGGCGCAGCGACTGGTAGAGCAGCAGGCCGGGGGCGATGAGCGAGGCCGCGGCGAGCAGGGCGAGGCGCCGTTCGGCGAGGCCGGACGCGGGCTGGGGGGCGCGTTCGGTCAGCCCGGTCATCGAGGGGTGCAGCGCCGCGAGGCCCCAGGCCGTGAAGAAGATGACCCACCCGAGGTCCCAGCCGGTGCCGACGCGCCAGGTCCCCTGCAGCTGGAGCGTTCCGTAGATGACGTCGGACGCCAGGATCCCGCAGGTCCCCACCGTGAGGAGCTGCACGGCCCGGGACTTCAGTCCGCCGGGGAACAGCAGGCGGACGAGCATCGCGAGCATCAGGACGTCGCCGAGCGGATAGGCGATCGAGATCGCCTTCTCGATCCACGTCATGTCCGGCGACGTGGCGAGCGGGGTGATCAGGTTCACCCAGGAGAGCAGGGCGA
This sequence comes from Streptomyces sp. NPDC047971, assembly GCF_040653355.1. NCBI lineage: Bacteria > Bacillati > Actinomycetota > Actinomycetes > Kitasatosporales > Streptomycetaceae > Streptomyces > Streptomyces sp. NPDC047971. Next base: position 317,953 of record NZ_JBEZNW010000002.1, read on the forward strand.
GCCCGGAGGTGAGGATGAGGGCGTCGAGCGCGACGCCGAGGTCGCGTCCGGCGGCGCGGTAGCGGATGAACCCGTAGAGGCCGATGGCGAACAGGGGGTACGTGACGAGGTACAGGGCGTCGGCGACGGAGGGGAAGGGGTTGGTCTGCCCGAACAGGGCCTCCAGCAGGTTGTACGCCGTGTCCCCCGCCACGAAGGCGAAGTTGGCGCCCGCCAGCACGAGCCAGGGCCAGCGCTTGGCCGGCTTGTGCAGATGGACTCCGGTGAGGATCGCGGCGACGCCGCTGAGCCCGATCAGCGCCCAGAGCAGGGTGTGCCGGGAGGGCACGTTGAGATAGGCCACGGCGAGCACCGCCACGGCGAGCACGTAGACGACGACCCAGCGCCGCAGCGTCCCGGTCCACACGAGCGCGTGGTTCGGTTGTTGCAGCGGCATGGCGGAGCGCCCCCTTGCCCGGTCGGCGCCCGGTTGCGGAACGGACCCCTTGGTGGTGTCAATTGTCCGCAGATCGCCCGGCCGATGCATCTCGAAACGGACCGGGGCCGTCCCGACCTGCGGACTCGCGGGGTCAGGACGAGTCGCGGACGACCAGCTCCGTCGGCAGCACCCGGTGGTGCCGCTCCTCCGACGCCCCCGCGATCTCCTGCAGGAGCAGCCGGGCCATCGTGCGCCCCATCTCCTCGATGGGCTGGCGCACGCTGGTCAGCGGCGGGTCCATGTGGCGGGCCACCGGCGAGTCGTCGACGCCGACCAGGGCCACGTCGCTCGGCACCCGGCGTCCCGCCGCGCGCAGGACCGCGCGGGCCCCGGCCGCCATGACGTCGGAGGCGGCGAAGACGGCGTCGAGTCCGGGGCTGCGCTCCAGGAGCTCGCTCATGGCGCGCCGACCGCCGTCCTCGGTGAAGTCGCCGGTGGCCACGAGGGAGTCGTCGTCGGCGAGTCCGGCCTCCGCGAGTCCCCGGCGGTATCCGTCGAGACGGCACCGGGCCACGTACATGTCGAGCGGGCCCGTGATCGTCGCGATGCGGCGGCGGCCCCCGGCGGCGAGATGGGCGACGGCGGAACGCCCGGCGCCGACGTTGTCGGAGTCGACGTACGCCACCGGCTCGGCCTCGCTGCGGCGGCCGTTCAGCACCGCCGGCAGACCGAGGGCCCGCACCTGGTCGGGCAGCGGGTCGTCGGCGTGGACGGACACCAGCAGCACGCCGTCCACGCGCTGGGCGGCGAGGTACTGCTCGAAGCGCTGGCGCTCCTTGTCGCTGCGGATGAGGGTGAGCAGCAGCTGCTTGTCGGCGTCGGCGAGTTCGGCGCTGACCCCGCGGATGATGTCGAGGAAGTACGGCTCGGCGAAGAGCCTGGCCTCCGTCTCGGGGATCACCAGCGCCACGGCGTCGGTACGGCTGCCGGCCAGCGCCCGAGCGGCGCGGTTGGGTACGTATCCGAGCTCGGCGACGGCCCGGTCGACGGCGGCCTTGGCGTGCTCGCTCACCCGCGGGGAGCCGTTGATCACGCGCGAGACCGTGCCACGGCCGACACCCGCCCTCGCCGCGACCTCCTCCAGGGTGGGCCTGCCGGTCTGGCGCCCGCTCACCACCATCTGCCGTCTCCCCTCGTGTCCCCTGCGTTCCCGTGACCCTATCAAGAGTGGGAGCGCTCCCATCCTCCGCGTAACGGATCCCGACCCACCCCTTGACACCCGCGCGCGTCAGCCAGCACTCTTCCGGCGAGACGCAGTGGGAGCGCTCCCACGCGGGCCGCACAGCTCACGCATCGCACCACCGGGACGAGGAGAGTCGTATGCGCACTTCCAGCACCAGACGCACCGGAGAGGGGCGCCGCCGCACCGCCGTGGCCGCGGCCGCGGGCCTCACGGCATGCGCCGCCCTGCTCACCGGTTGCGGCGACGGTGGATCCGACGAGGCAGGCGGCGACGGGAAGATCACCCTGCGCGTCGGGACCTTCGGCTCCTTCGGTTACGACGACAAGACCGGCGCCAAGCTCTACGCCGAGTACGAGAAGGCCCACCCGAACATCAAGATCGTCGAGTCGAACGTCGCCGACGGCCAGAAGTACTGGGACACCCTCAAGCTGCGCCTCTCGCGCAACAGCGGTCTCGCCGACATCCAGGCCCTCGAGGTCGGCTACATCGCGGAGGCCACCGGCCCCGCCATGGCCGGCAAGTGGGTCGATCTGAGCAAGAGCGGCGGGGCCGACCTCGACGCCTTCCTCGACTGGAAGGTCGAACAGGCGACGACGGCCGACGGCAAGGTCATCGGCCTCGGCACCGACATCGGGCCGATGGCCATCTGCTACAACAAGGACCTGTTCGCCAAGGCCAAACTGCCGACCGACCGGGCGGCGGTCGGGGCGCTGTGGCAGGGCGACTGGGCCAAGTTCCTGGAGACCGGGAAGACTTACCAGAAGAACGCGCCCGCGGGAACGTCCTTCCACGACTCCGCCAGCGGACTGTTCAACGCGGTCATCTCCAGCGAGCCGGTGCAGTACGCGGACACCAAGGGCGAGTTGGACTACGAGAACAGCCCCGGGGTGAAGAAGGCGTGGGAGACCGCCGTCGCCGCGGCGCAGGGAGGGATCACCGCCAAACTCCGCCAGTTCGACGAGAAGGGCACCTGGAACGCCGCCTTCAAGAACTCCACGTTCGCCACGGTCGCCTGCCCGAGCTGGATGACCGGCATCATCAAGGACCAGGCGGGCGCGGCCAACCAGGGCAAGTGGGACATCGCCGCGCCGCCCGTGGCGGGCAACTGGGGCGGCGCGTTCCTCGGCGTCCCCAAGTCCGGCAAGCACGTCAAGGAGGCCGCCGAGCTGGCCGCGTGGCTGACCGCGCCGGCGCAGCACGCCAAGGTCTTCGGCGTGAACGGGAACATCCCGTCGACCAAGCACACCCTGACCTCCGCCGTCGTGCAGGAGGCCACGCTGCCGTACTTCGGCGAGACCCCGGTCGGGAAGATCTACTCCGACGCCGCCGCCGGCATCACGCCCGCGCCGATCAGCCGCTGGGACGGCCAGGTGAAGACCTTCATCACCGACAACGGCATCCTCGACATCGAACAGCGCGGCACCGATCCCGCGAAGGCGTGGGAGAACGTCAGGAAGCTCATCGAGGACAAGATCGAGCAGTAGCGGCGCCCACGAGCCGCCCGGCGCTCCCCCGCCGGGCGGCCGTCAGGCCCCCTCGCCCCCTCCTCCGAACGCACCGCACGCGCACCGACTCCGAAGGGACGCCCCTCGTGGCCACCTCCCTCCGGGCGGCGGCCGACGGCACCCCGCCGCCCGCCCCGCCCTCCTCGCCCACCCGGACCGGCGCACCGCCGCCGCCCAGCACCTGGCGCAGCCGGCTCTACCGGTGGGACCTGCGGCTCAGCCCGTACGCCTTCGTCTCCCCCTTCTTCCTCACCTTCGCCGCCTTCGGACTCTTTCCGCTCCTCTACACGGGCTGGCTCTCGCTCCACCGGGTCGAACTCGGCGGCGACGCGCGGTGGAAGGGGCTGGAGAACTACGCCGACCTCGCGGACAGCGAGTTCTTCTGGAACGCTCTCGCCAACACCTTCACCATCGGGGTGATCTCCACCGTCCCCCAGCTGCTCATGGCCCTGGGTCTGGCGCATCTGCTCAACTACAGGCTGCGCGGCCGGGGCTTCTTCCGGGTCGCGGTGCTCGCCCCGTACGCCACCTCGATCGCGGCGGCGACGCTCGTCTTCGCCCAGCTCTTCAACACCGACTACGGGCTGATCAACACCCTGCTCGGCTGGGTCGGTTTCGACCCGGTGGACTGGGAGTCCTCCAAGTGGCCTTCCCAGATCGCCATTTCGACGATCGTGATCTGGCGCTGGACCGGTTACAACGCGCTGATCTACCTCGCCGCCATGCAGGCGGTGCCCCAGGACCTCTACGAGGCGGCGGCGCTCGACGGGGCCTCCCGGTGGCGGCAGTTCGTCAGCGTCACCGTTCCGGCGATCCGGCCGACGATCCTGTTCACCGTCATCGTGTCCACCATCGGCGCCACGCAGCTCTTCGGCGAGCCGATGATCTTCGGCGGCAGTCTGGGCGTCAGCGGCGGCAGCGGCAACCAGTTCCAGACGCTGAGCCTGCTGATGTACGAGAAGGGCTGGGTGACCGGCGCCCTGGGACAGGCGTCCGCGATCGCCTGGGTGATGCTCCTGCTCCTGCTGTCGATCGGAGCGGTCCGGGCGGTCCTCGCCCGGGCGGCACGCAAGAAGTCGGGGGTCTGACCTGATGACGCACACCACCCTCGACAGGAAGCGGCGATTCGGTCGCCCGGCCGCCGGCCGTCAACACCACGCGGGCCCGCTGACCTACGTCCTGCTGGGCCTGGCCGCCCTGGTCTCGCTCTTCCCGCTGTACTGGAACCTGGTCGCCGCCTCCCACTCGGGCGAGCGCGTGGTCCAGGCTCCGGCGCCACTGCTGCCCGGCCCCCGGCTCCTCGACAACTTCACCTTCGCCTGGAACCAGGTCGACATGGGCGAGGCGCTGATCAACACCACCGTCGTGGCGGGCCTCGTCGCGGTGTCCACGGTGCTCTTCGCCACCCTGGCCGGCTTCGCCTTCGCCAAGCTGCCCTTCAAGGGCCGGGGCGCCATGCTCACCCTCGTGGTGGCGACGATGACGATCCCGCCCCAGCTCAGCGTGATCCCGCTGTACCGGATCATCACCGACCTGGGCTGGGTCGACCAGCTCCAGTCGGTCGTCCTGCCGTCCCTGGTCGCCGCGTTCGGCGTGTTCTTCATGCGGCAGTACCTGATCGAGGCGCTCCCCGTGGAGTTGGTCGAGGCGGCCCGCATGGACGGCGCCCACAGCCTGCGGATCATCTGGCACGTGGTCTTCCCGGTGGCCAGGCCCGCGATGGCGGTGCTCGGGATGCTCGTCTTCGTCCAGGCGTGGAACGACTTCTTCTGGCCGTTCATCGCGCTGACACCCGACGGGAACCCGACGCTGCAGGTCGCCCTGGCCGGCCTGGGCGCGGGCAACCACAGCGTCGACCACGCGATCGTGCTGACCGGCGCGCTGATATCCACCCTGCCGCTGCTCCTGGTCTTCGCCGTGCTCGGCAAGCACATCGTCGGCGGCATCACCTCGGGCGCGGTCAAGAGCTGACCCCGGGTCACTCCCGCACCGAGCCACCCCCTCCTTCTCTTCCGACACCCCTCTCACTCGGGAGCACTTCCGCATGACCGCGACAGATCCCCGACCCCACACCACGACCCGCCGGTTTCCGACCGGATTCCTGTGGGGCGCCGCCACCGCGGCGTACCAGATCGAGGGCGCGGCGGCCGAGGACGGCCGTACCCCGTCGATCTGGGACACCTTCTCGCGCACCCCCGGCAAGGTCTTCGAGGGCCACACCGGCGACGTGGCGGTCGACCACTACCACCGCTTCCGCGACGACGTGCGGATGATGGCGGACCTGGGCCTGAGCGCCTACCGCTTCTCCGTGGCATGGCCGCGGGTCCAGCCGACCGGCCGCGGCCCGGCCGTGCAGAAGGGCCTGGACTTCTACCGGCGCCTCGTCGACGAACTGCTCGGCGCCGGCATCGAACCCGTCGTCACCCTCTACCACTGGGACCTGCCCCAGGAGTTGGAGGCGGCCGGCGGCTGGCCCGAGCGTTCCACCGCGGAACGGTTCGGCGCGTACGCGGCGCTGGTGGGCGAGGCGCTGGGCGACCGGGTCACCCGCTGGACCACCCTCAACGAGCCCTGGTGCACGGCCTTCCTCGGCTACGGCTCCGGCGTCCACGCGCCCGGTCGCACCGACCCGGTCGCCGCTCTGCGCGCCGCCCACCACCTCAACCTGGCCCACGGCCTCGCCGCCCAGGCCCTGCACTCCGCGCGGCCCGGCCGGGCCCGGCTCTCCATCAGCCTCAACCTGCACGAGATCCGGCCGCTCACCTCCTCCGCCGAGGACCGGGAGGCGGCCCGCCGGATCGACGCGGTCGGCAACCGGATCTTCCTGGGGCCGCTGCTCGACGGCGCCTACCCCGACGACCTGCTGGCCGACACCGCCTCGCTCACCGACTGGCGCTTCGTCCGGGACGGCGACACGGCCACGATCCGGCAGCCACTGGACTCGCTCGGCATCAACTACTACACGCCGACCGTCGTGTCGGCGGTCGCCGAGGGGGCGGACAGGCCGCAGGACGACGGCCACGGGGCGAGCGACCACTCGCCCTGGCCCGGCGGCGAGGACATCGCCTTCCACCGGGCACCGGGCGAACGCACGGCGATGGGCTGGGCGGTGGACCCGAACGGCCTGTACGACCTGCTGACGCGGGTCTCCGCGCGGTATCCGGGCCTCCCGCTACTCATCACCGAGAACGGCGCCGCCTTCGAGGACGAGATCGGGGCCGACGGCACGGTCCACGATCCCGACCGGATCGCCTACGTGCACGGTCATCTGGCGGCCACGCACCGGGCGATCGCCGACGGGGCCGACGTCCGGGGCTACTTCCTCTGGTCGCTCATGGACAACTTCGAGTGGGCGTACGGCTACGCGAAGCGGTTCGGCGCGGTCCACGTCGACTACGAGTCGCTCGCCCGCACCCCGAAGTCGAGTGCGCGCTGGTACGCGCGGGTGGCCCGGTCGAACGCTCTGGTGGACCCGGCAGAGGGCTGATCCGAGCCGAGGAGGGCCACATCGTCGCTGGTCAGAGGGGTACGACATGCGTGGGGCACCCGCCCGGCGTAACGTCGCCGGTGGATCTCGGGTACCCCGACGACTCCGGGAGGCTGTGTGCGCGACTCCACGCACGACGACGAGGCGGCCGCCCCGTCCCGCGGCCACCGGCGCGTACGCATCGCCGTCACGGCCGTCGGGGCGGTCCTCGTCGCCGCGGGTGGTCTGTACGCGGCGGGGCTCGTCGCCACCGGCGACGAGATCTCCGAGGGCACCCGGGTCGACGGGGTGGACATCGGCGGAATGAGCCGTGAGGAGGCGAGGGCGAAGCTGACGTCCTCGCCTCCGGCGTCCTGGACCGCACCCGTACCGGTGCGGATCGGTGGCAGCACCGGCACCGTGGATCCTGCCGCGGCCGGTCTGAGCGTCGATGTCGAGGAGACCGTGGAGAAGGCGGCCGACCCGGCGCGCGACCCGGTCACCGTGATCGGGCGGCTGTTCTCCTCCCAAGAGCGGGACGTCGAGCCCGTCGTCGCCTTCGACGAGGCCGAGGCCCGAGCGGCGATGACGGAGACGGCCCGGACGTACGACCGGGCGACCGTCGAGGGGGCCGTCTCCTTCAAGGAGGGCCAGGCCGTCACCGTCCAGGCCAGGGACGGTCAGAAGCTGGACGTCGACGGCGCGGTCGACACCCTGCGCGACACCTATCCGGAGCCCGCGGCGGAACCGGTGACGCTGCCGACCGCGGTGTCCCGGCCGAAGGTGGGCGAGGCGGAGCTGTCTCGGTTCCTGAACGAGTTCGGGACCCCCGCGATGTCGGGGCCGGTCACCCTCACCGTCGACGGCGAGAGCCTGCGGATCACGCCGACGACGCTCGGGTCCCATCTGACGGTGAAGGCGGACGACCAGGGCCGGCTCGTCCCCGCGCTCGACTCCCGGGCGCTGATCCGCGACCCGGCGGTGGCGGTCCCGCTCGAAGCCGTCGCCACCGGGCCGGTCGAGGCGACGCTGGGCGTGCAGGGCGGCCGGGTGGTGGTGCTGTCCGACGGCCGTGCGGGCCACGAGGTGACCGCGAAGGCCCTGGGCGACGCGGTCATGCCGCTGCTGCCGAAGAAGGGCGAGGCGGCGCGGACCGGCCCCGTGGCCACCCAGCTGATCCAACCGGTCCTGACCCGGAAGTCGGTCGCGGAGATGGGCATCAAGGAGCAGATGTCGAGCTTCACGGTCGACTTCCCCACCGCGCCCTACCGGACGACCAACATCGGCCGCGCGGTCGAGCTGATCGACGGCTCCCTGGTGAAGCCGGGCGAGGTCTGGAGCTTCAACAGGACCGTCGGGGAGCGCACCAAGGAGAACGGCTTCGTCGACGGCACGATGATCCTCGACGGGCAGTACCACTCGGCGCCCGGTGGTGGTGTCTCGGCCGTCGCCACCACGGTCTTCAACGCGATCTTCTTCGCCGGGGTCAAGCCGGTCGAGTACGGGGCGCACTCCTTCTACATCGAGCGGTACCCGCCGGGCCGGGAGGCCACCGTGGCCTGGGGCACGCTGGACCTGAAGTTCCGCAACAACTCCGACGCGTCGATCTACATCCAGGCGAAGTCGACGGACTCCTCGGTGACCATCACGTTCCTGGGCACCAAGAAGTACGACGCCGTGGAGGCGGTGGAGGGCCCCCGCACCAACCTGACCGAGCCCGCCGAGCGGAAGGGCTCCGGCCCCAAGTGCGAGCCGCAGCCCCCGCTGGAGGGCTTCGACATCACCGTGGACCGGGTCTTCCGCGACGACGGGGCGGAGGTGGGCCGGGAGACCTTCCGGACCCACTACACCCCGCGCGACCGCGTCACCTGCGACTGACGTGATCAGGTGCGCACGAGCGGAGCCTCCGCCGCGAGCACCCGGAGCAGGTGGGTGACCGCCTCGGCGACGGCGGTGCGCGCCGGGCCGAGGTAGCGGCGCGGGTCGACCGTCGTGCCGTTCTCCCCCAGGTGGGCCCGGACGGCCAGGGTGAAGGCCCTGTTCAGATGGGTGGCGACGTTGACCTTCGTCATGCCCGCGCTGATCGCCCGGCCGAGGTCCTCGTCGCCGACCCCGGAGGAGCCGTGCAGGACGAGCGGTACGGCCACGGCCTCGCGCAGCCGGGAGACGAGCGCGAAGTCGAGGACGGCGTCCCGGGTGAGCATCGCGTGGGAGCTGCCGACGGCCACGGCGAGGGCGTCGACGGCGGTGGCGGCGACGAACGCCCGCGCCTCGTCCGGGTCGGTGCGCACCCCGGGGGCATGGGCGCCGTCCTTGCCGCCGACCTCGCCCAGTTCGGCCTCCACCCAGACCTCGTGACGGTGGCAGTACTCGGTCATCTCGCGGGTGGCGGCGACGTTCTCCTCGTACGGGAGGGTGGACGCGTCGAACATGACGGAGCCGAAGCCGAGGTCGACGGCCTCGCGCACGAGTGCGGGCGATTCGGCGTGGTCGAGGTGGACGGCGACGGGGACGGCGGCCCGGCGGGCGATGGCGAGGGTGGCGAGCCCGATGGGTTCCAGCGAGCCGTGGTAGCGGGCCGTGTTCTCGCTGATCTGGAGGATGACGGGGAGTCCCGCGGCCTCGGCCCCGGCCACGATGGCCTGCGCGTGCTCGATCTGGATCACGTTGAACGCCCCGGCTCCGGCGTTCCGCCCGCGTGCGCCGAGGACGATCTCGTCGGTGGTGGTCAGTGGCATCAGGCCCGCTCCGCTCCGGTGGTGTTCAGGACGACGGACCGGGTGAGGTTGCGCGGCCGGTCCGGGTCCTGGCCCTGCGCCTCGGCGAGCAGGACGGCGAGCCGCTGCGCGCGGATCAGGTCGGCCATGGGGTCGAGGTGGTCGTCGTCGGCGCCCGACTCGGCGACGAGGGTGCCGCCCACGCGGTCGACGTCGTCGGCCAGTCCGGTGGGGACGGGGCCGAAGGACCAGGCGACCCGGCCGGGCGCGGTGATGCTGATGGGGCCGTGGCGGTACTCCATGGCGGGGTAGGCCTCGGTCCAGGCGCCCGCGGCCTCGCGCATCTTCAGTCCGGCTTCGAGGGCGAGACCGTACGTCCAGCCGGTGCCGAGGAAGGTGAACTGCTCGGCGCCGGTGATCTCGGCCGCGAGGGGTTCGGCGACGGCCCGTTCGGCGTCCTTGGCCGCACGCTCCACCGTGCGGACGCCGGCCGGCAGGGCTTCCTCCGCCTCCAGGTGGGCGCGGAGCAGCGCGAGCGCGGTGGTGGCGAAGCGCGTCTGCACCACCGACTCCTCGTCGGCGAAGTCGAGGACGGCCACGGCGTCGGCGGCCGCCATGACGGGGGTCTCGGGGTCCGCGGTGAGGGCGCCGGTGGCGACGGTCCCCTTCACGCGGTTCAGCAGGTCGAGGACCTCGGTCGTGGTGCCGGAGCGGGTGATCGCCAGGATCCGGTCGTAGCGGCGCCCGTGGGGGAACTCGGAGGCGGCGAAGGCGTCGGTCTCGCCGTGGCCGCCGCTCTCGCGAAGCTGGGCGTAGGACTGCGCGATGAACCAGGAGGTGCCGCAGCCGACCACCGCGACGCGCTCGCCGCGTACCGGGAGGGCGGCACGGTGCTGGGGCAGGGTCTCGGCGGCCCTGCGCCAGGACGCGGGCTGCGAGGCGATTTCGACGGCGGTGCGGGAGGGGGAGAGTCCCGAGATGGGCACGTGCGGCTCCTTCACTGACGAGTGATGCTCACTCTTGCTCGTAACACCATACTTTCAAGCAACTTCGAGCACCTGTTCTGGGCGCAGTATCCATCAGTCGACGCCTCGGGTCCAGGGATCCCCCGGCCGTTCGGGCTAAAATCGCGATCATGTCGAAGCACGAGCGGTGGAACACGCTCCTCGAACTCCTCGCCGCCACCGGCAGGCTGGAGGTCGAGGACGCCGCGGCGACGCTCGACGTCTCCCCCGCCACGATCCGCCGGGACCTGGACGAGCTCGCGGAACAGCGCCTCCTCGTCCGTACGCGCGGCGGGGCGGTGCCGCAAGGGGTGTCGTACGAGCTTCCGCTGCGCTACAAGTCCTCCCGGCATGCCTCGGAGAAGCAGCGGATCGCCGCCGCCGTGGCGGAACTCGTCCACGAGGGCGAGGTGGTGGGTCTCAACGGCGGGACGACCACGACCGAGGTGGCCCGCTCCCTGGCCCTGCGTTTCGCGGGCGGCGGCGCGCGGGAGACGGTCGGGGCTCCGGCGCTGACCGTGGTCACCAACGCGCTCAACATCGCGGGAGAGCTCGCCGTCCGGCCGCAGATCAAGATCGTGGTGTCCGGGGGCGTGGCCCGCTCGCAGACGTACGAGCTGGTCGGCCCGCTGGCCGCCGGGGTGCTGGACGAGGTCGTGCTCGACGTCGTCGTCCTCGGCGTCGACGGCATCGACCCGCGGCTCGGGCTCATGGCCCATCACGAGGACGAGGCCGGGATCAGCCGGCTCTTCGCCGAGCGGGCGAGCCGGGTCGTCGTGGCCGCCGACTCCTCGAAGCTGGGCCGACGGGCCTTCGCCAGGATCTGCGACGTCGACGGCGTGGACGTCCTGGTGACCGACGAGGCGATCCCGGCGGAGGCGGTGCGGGAGCTGACGGACGCGGGCATGCGGGTCGTCACCGTCTGACCCGCCACCCCGTCGGCCCGCCGCACCGCCCCTCCCCGGCGTCAGGCCGTGATGATGCCGGGATCGCTGAGGCCGGGGGCGCCCGTCTCCACATGGCCCGCGAAGCGGCGCAGGAAGGTGCTGTCACCGCTGGACGCGACGGACACGTCGTACCAGCGACGGCTGCCGCCCAGGTCCACGGTGTGCGTCACGGTGGCGCCGGGCGCCACGGTGAAGGTCCGTGACTGGCCGCCGTAGGCCGGGGCGCTGGTGACCGTGAGGGTGACGGCCGCGGTGCCCGCGTTCCTCATGGTCAGCGCCAGGTTGCCGCCGACGCCGTCATGACGGGCCGTCACCTCGGGGCCGGCCGTCGTCCCCGGTCCCCGGAAGCGGCGCAGGAAGCCCTGCGGGCCCGTGACGGTGAGATCGTACGTCCCGGCGGAGTACGCCGTGTTCCAGGTGTCCGGCAGGCTGGTGCCGGGCCCCGTGGTGTACGTCCACGGCCCGTCGGTGCGGTCCGGCGCGGTGATGTAGAAGTGGGCCCCCGCCTTGGCACCCGCGCCGAAGGTGAGGGTGTAGCGGCCGGTGGACGGGGTGGCCGAGCCGTCGACGTACAGCTCGTAGGGAAGCGGCCTGATCGGCCGTGCGCCCGCCTCCTGGACGGGCAGGACCGGCTTGGCCGGCGGCTTCGGCACGTAGCTGGGGTGCCGCTCCTTGTCCGGCGGCCGGTAGGCGGAGGTGTCGGGCAGCGGGGCCGGCGCGGTGTCCTCGAGCGAGAAGTCGAAGGCCGAGGTCAGATCGCCGCAGACGGCACGCCGCCAGGGCGAGATCTGCGGCTCCTGGACCCCGAAGCGGCGCTCCATGAAGCGGATGATCGAGGTGTGGTCGAAGACCTCGGAGCAGACGTAACCGCCCTTGCTCCAGGGCGAGACGACGAGCATCGGGACCCGCTGGCCCAGCCCGTAGGTGCCGGCGGCGTAGCCGGCGTTGCCCGTGAACCAGTCGAGGGACGTGTCGACGGTGGAGCGCCCCTGGGACGCGGACGCCGGCGGGTAGGGCGGGACGACGTGGTCGAAGTAGCCGTCGTTCTCGTCGTACGTGATGAACAGCGCCGTCCTGCTCCACACCTCCGGGTTGGAGGTGAGCGCGTCGAGCACCTGGGAGATGTACCAGGCGCCGTAGTTCGAGGGGAAGTTGGGGTGCTCGGTGAAGGCTTCCGGGGCGGCGATCCAGGAGATCTTCGGAAGCCGGTTCGCGGCGACGTCGGCGCGCAGGATGTCGAAGAAGCCGCCGCCGTTCTTGACGTTCGTGCCGGTACGGGCCTTGTCGTAGAGCGGGTTGCCCGGCTGGGCGTTGCGGTACTGGTTGAAGTAGAGCAGGGAGTTGTCGCCGTAGTTGCCGCGGTAGGCGTCGTTGATCCAGCCCCAGTGGCCGGCCGCGTCCAGACCGTCGCCGATGTCCTGGTAGATCTTCCAGGAGATCCCCGCCTGTTCCAGCCGCTCGGGGTAGGTCTTCCAGCTGTACCCGGCCTCCTCGTTGCCGAGGACGGGGCCGCCTCCGGTGCGGTCGTTGCCGGTGTGCCCGGTCCACATGTAGTAGCGGTTGGGGTCGGTGGCTCCGATGAACGAGCAGTGGTAGGCGTCGCAGACGGTGAACGCGTCGGCGAGCGCGTAGTGGAACGGGATGTCGTTCCGGTTCAGGTACGCCATGGTGCCCGCGGACTTGGCGGGGATCCACTGGTCGTACTTGCCGTTGTTGAAGGCCCGGTGGCCGCCCGCCCAGTCGTGGTTGAGGCCGGCGATGAACTGCATCCCGAGGTCGTCGGCCGTCGGGTGGTACGGCAGCACGGTCTTCGTGCCGTCCTGCTGGTGCCAGACCGACTTGCCGCTCGGCAGGGTGATCGGGCGGGGGTCGCCGAAACCGCGGACACCGTTGAGCGCGCCGAAGTAGTGGTCGAAGGAACGGTTCTCCTGCATCAGGACGACGATGTGCTCGACGTCGGCGAGGGTTCCTGACGCGCGGGCCGCGGGAATGGCGGCGGCCCGGGCGATGCTGCCGCCGAGGGCGGAGATGCCGGCGGTGGCGCCCGCTATCTGGAGAAAGCGGCGCCGGTTGAGTTCCGTCATGGGTCTGAGCACCTCTGATGGATTCCGGGGGGGGACGGTGGTCCGAGCGAGCCCAAGATCAGTGGGTGAGGGGACGGGGACGTGTCGTCGACGCGTGGAGGCGCGGTACAGGACATGAACGGGGAACCCGGTGGGCGCCCCACGGCCGGGGATACCGTAGGGTCCGGCGATGCACGGCCGAGTGCCGTGGACGAAGAGTCCATGAACTCGTGCGAGAAAGTCCATGCGCCGCCCGTGCGCCCTTCCCGGGAACCGGCCGTGGCCGGAATCTGTCCCCATGGGGGAGGAAGGGGGGCGGAATGGACGCTTGGGTGGTCCCCGGGTACACGGAGTACCGGGAGCTGGGTTCGGGCGGCAGCGGGCGCGTGGTCCTCGCCGTCCATGACGCGACCGGTGTGCCGGTCGCCGTGAAGTACCTCGGCGAACGCCTGCGGACGGACGCCGCGTTCATCCGGGGATTCCGGGCGGAGGCGCGGCTGCTCGGCGGGCTCGACTCGCCGTACGTCGTGGGTCTGTACGAGTACGTGGAGGCCCCGCGCGGCGCGGCGATCGTCATGGAGCTGGTCGACGGACTCGCCCTGCGCGCACTGCTGGCCCGGGAGGGCGCCACCGGCCCGGAGGCCGCGCTCGTGGTGCTCAAGGGCTCCCTGCTGGGGCTCGCCGCCGCACACCGGGCGGGGGTCGTGCACCGCGACTACAAGCCCGAGAACGTCCTGGTCGCGGCCGACGGCTCCTCCAAGCTCGTCGACTTCGGCATCGCGACGGACCGCGGCAGCCGGCCCGGCGTCGCCGGGACACCGGCGTACATGGCACCCGAGCAGTGGAACGGCGAGCCCGCCTCGCCGGCGGCGGACGTGTACGCGGCGACCGCGACCTTCTACGAATGCCTGACCGGACACAAGCCGTTCACCGGGCAGAACATCGCCGAGCTGGCGCTGCAGCACCTCGACGCCCCGGTGCCCGACGGGGCCGCGCCCGAGGCCCTGCGGCCTCTCATCCGCCGCGGTCTCGCCAAGACTCCGGAGCAGCGGCCGGCGAACGCGGCGGCGTTCGTGACCGAGTTGGAGACGGTCGCCACGTCCGCGTACGGGCCCGACTGGGAGGAGCGCGGTCAGCGCAGGCTGGCCGCGCTGGCGGCCCTGCTCCCGCTGTTGCTCCCGTCGAACGGCGGTGGGCAGGCGGCGGGCACGACCGCCCTGCACACCACCACTCTGCCGTCGGGCGCGGGCCGGGGTCGTGGCATGCGGCTGTGGCCGAGGGTGCTGCCCGCCGGCGTGGCGGCGCTCGTCCTCGCCCTGCTGGCCGCCGTGGCCGCGCGGGCCGGGGACGAGGCGCCGGGCCGCACGACGGCCGAGGCGTTCGCCACCACCAGCGCGCGGCCCGACGGCTCGGCGTCGCCCGTGGCCACACCGTCGCAGACTCCTGCGGGGACACCGTCGGAGGCCACCCCCACACCCTCGGCGTCCACCTCGACGACGCCTTCGTCCACTCCCCCGCCGTCGCCGACCGAGACTCCGACGGCCACTCCCACCGTGACGACGACCGTGACCCCGACGACGTCACCGACCACCACCGCTCCTTCGGATCCGGTGACGAGCCCGCCCACGAGCCCGCGTCCGGTCGGCGTGAAGTCGGTGTCCGTCACCGGCCTGCGACAGACCGGCACGGGCACCGCCGAGGCCACCTTCGAGGTCGTCACGGACGGGACCGGCCCGGTGACCGTCCTCGTCGGCTGGTTCACGAGCGACACCAAGGGGGCGCGGGGCGTCTCCGACGGCTCCGAGAGCCTTCGGCGGGAGGGCGCGACCCGGTACACGTTCACGCTGACGCACTCCTTCCGGGGCAACGGCTGTTACTGGGGTGTGCGGGCGACGACCGACCCCTCGGCCGCGAACGGCGGTTCCACGCAGCAGATCCTGACCCGGGGGTGCACGATCTCATGAGCGATCCACGCGACCGCCCGTACGACTCGGACGAGTACAGCGCCACGGTGCTCGGCAGCCAGTGGTTCGAACGTCCGGTGGAGGACGTGCCGCCCGATCGTGTCGAGGGCGAGGTCCTGCGCTTCGGCCCCGGTGTGACGGCGGCCGTTCGGCGAGGAGCCGTCGACGGGCCCACGACGGCGCAGATCTGGCACGGCACACCCCCCGGAGAGGACGCCGGCGGAGCGCCGCGCCGCCGGTCGCGGGGGCTGGGGCGGTACGCCCTGGCGGGTGTCGTGCTGCTGGCCGTGCTGGCGTTCCTCGCCTGGCAGCGGCTGGGGCCCACGGTGTCCGTCCGCGGGGTGACGGTCACCGCACCGTCCGAGCCGCTCGCGTGCGACGGCACGGCGGACATCGTGGCGGTGGTGGACACCGACGGGCGGCCGGGCACCGTGACGTACCGCTGGGAACGCAGCGACGGCACGACGTCCGGGCTGATGCGGGAGCGAGTCGCCCGCGATCAGACGCAGGCGCGCCTGCATCTGCTGTGGACCTTCCGCGGCCGCGGCGAGCACCGGGCGACGGCCAGGATGGTGATCGTCTCGCCCGCCCCGGAACACACCGCGGAGACCTCGTTCACCTACCGCTGCGCCTGATGCCCGGGGGGACGCGCGCCGGGCCTCCGGCGGCGGCCGGTACGAACGCGGACCGACGCCGGGCGGGGGCGCCGCCTGGTGTCCGCCGCGGCGTCAGCGACCGCGGCGGACGCGGGCGGCCTTGCGGGCCTCGGCCATCCTGCGGTCCTCGGCCGACCGCCGCGACTCGTTCTTGGCACGGCCCTGCTTGCCCGGGACGGTCCCCATGCCGCGGAAGGGCTTGCCGCCGCGCTTGGGGCCCTCGGTGCTCGGCGCGTTCCCGGCGACGGGAACGCCGGAGGGCTTCCTGGCGCCGGTGATCCGGGTGAGTTCGGCCTCGCCGGAGCGGACCTGGGTGACCTGGGGGCGGAGCCCCGCGTCCCCCATGAGGCGGACCACGTCGCGCCGCTGGTCGGGCAGGACCAGGGTGACCACGCTGCCGGACTCCCCGGCGCGCGCGGTGCGCCCGCCGCGGTGCAGGTAGTCCTTGTGGTCGGCCGGAGGATCGACGTTGACGACGAGGTCGACGTCGTCGACGTGGATACCGCGCGCCGCCACGTTGGTGGCCACCAGGACCGTGACGTCGCCGTCGCGGAAGCGCTCCAGGGTGCGGGTCCGCAGCGGCTGGGACTTGTCGCCGTGCAGGGCGGCGGCCCGTACGCCACTGCCGAGGAGGTGCGCGGTGAAGCGGTCGACCGACGCCTTGGTGGCCAGGAACATGATCACGCGCCCGTCGCGGGCGGCGATCTCGGTGGCGGTGGCGTACTTGTCGGCGCCGTGCACCTGGAGGACGTGGTGCTCCATGGTGCTGACGGCGGCGGCCGACGGGTCGACCGAGTGGACCACCGCGTCGTGGAGGTAGCGCTGGACCAGGAGGTCGACGTTCTTGTCGAGGGTGGCGGAGAACAGCATCCGCTGGCCATCGGCGCGCACGAGGTCGAGCAGTGCGGTGACCTGGTCCATGAAGCCCATGTCGGCCATCTGGTCGGCCTCGTCGAGGACGGTGACGTCCACCCGGTCCAGGCGGGCGTCCTTGCGCTCGACGAGATCCATCAGGCGGCCGGGGGTGGCGACCACGACCTCGGCGCCGTCGCGCAGCGCGGTGGCCTGCCGTCCGATCGACATACCGCCCACCACGGTGGCCATCCGCAGCTTCAGCGCCCGCGCGTACGGGCTGAGTTCGTCGGTGACCTGCTGGGCCAGCTCGCGGGTGGGGACGAGGACGAGCGCCCGCGGCCTGCGGGCCTCGGCCCGGCGGCCGGCCGTGCGGACGAGCAGGGGCAGTCCGAAGGCGAGCGTCTTGCCGGACCCGGTGCGTCCCCGCCCCAGGACGTCGCGCCCCGCGAGGGCGTCGGGCAGGGTGGCGGCCTGGATCGGGAAGGGCGTCACGACCCCGTTCGCGGTGAGCAGCTCCCGCACGACGGCGGGCAGGCCGAGTTCGTCGAAGGACGCGACGGCGGAGAGCGCCGGGGTACGGCTGTCCGGCCGCGCGAATTCGTCCTTGGACGCGGAGGTACGAGGGGTGTGGTCCGGACGGGCTGAGCTGCTCATGAAAACCTTTGCGTGGAACCTTCGTTCCGGGAAATGGCCGGGGTGGGACGAGGAAAGGCCGCATTCTTCGGGATCGGCCGGGAAACGCAACGAGCCGGGGCCCTCACCTCTCGGGTGAGGACCCCAGCTGCGTCGGACGCGTCAGACGTCAGGCGGGGAGGATGTTCTCCGCCTGCGGGCCCTTCTGGCCCTGCGTGACGTCGAAGGTCACCTTCTGGCCCTCCTGCAGCTCACGGAAGCCGGAGGTCGCGATGTTGGAGTAGTGGGCGAACACGTCCGGGCCGCCACCCTCCTGCTCGATGAAGCCGAAACCCTTTTCCGAGTTGAACCACTTCACGGTGCCAGTAGCCATGCCATATCTCCTTCGGGGCATTACCCGGGAATCCGCACTGTGCGAACCCCGGCGTCGCCGCGATGATTTCCCCGTCCGGAAACAGCACCGAAAATACAAAAAGTGCCCGACGAATGATCGTCAAAGGCACTTGAAGTCTATGGGAACCACAACTGCAACTGATCTCGACTGTAGCACGCAGTGGTCATCCGTGCGCGGAATTGCGCATTCCGACTCGGCCGTCGGGGAAGATCCCGCGGCGGTGAGCCGGAGCCCGCCGGAGAACCGGTGCCGCGCGGCCGGCCGGACGTATCCTCGCCCGGGACACGGCGAACGGAGGACCGGGAACGTGGCGGACGACACGAGGAGCGGCTCGCCGGCCTCACTGAGCGCGCGAGCGCGCGAGGCCGTGCTGCGGCGGATCGTCGACCGGCGGTACGCGCAGGGCGCGCGGCTCGTCGAACGCGAGGTCGCCGAGGAGCTCGGCATGTCCCGCGTGCCGGTGCGCGAGGCGCTGCGGGCCCTGGTCGCCGAAGGGCTCCTCGAACTGCTCCCGCACAGCGGCGTCCGCGTCCGGCGCCTGGAGCGCACCGACGTGGAGCACCTGTACGAAGTGTGGGAACCGCTCGCCGTCCAGGCGTCACGCCTCGCGGCACGGGCCGTGGCGGCGGGAGACAGCGCGGGGCTCACCGTCCTGGAGGCGACGCTGCGCCAGGCCGAGTCCGCGGCCGCGGCGGACGAGGGGACCCGCGAGGTGGCCGCGCACACCGCGTTCCACGAGGGCGTCGTGGAGCTGTCGGGCAATCCGCTGCTGGCCCGGACCATGGAACAGCTGAGCTGGCAGCTGCGCCTGCTCTTCGGCCTGCGCGCGGAGCCCGCGCACATGCGGGCGCAGCACGCCGAGATGTACCGGCACATCGCGGCCGGGGACGCGGAGGCGGCGGGGGCGAGCACGCTGCTGCACGTACGCGACAGCAGGGCCGTGGCACTGCGCTCGCTCTTCGGCGACGACTGAGGGTGTTTGTATACCAACCTCCCGCCGAGGCTGACCAGACCCTTCACGAGTCGACCCCATGGGCGCCTGTACAGGCATGACACCCGCCGTGAGGGCACACCCTTGCCCTCCCTCTCAGGCTTGGTATACAAAATCGGGGAGCCGCCCCTCCTACTCCCCAAGGAGCTCCCATGTGCGTCGAAGCCGTGCCACCGCCCCCCAGCAGGCTGACCCGCCGTGGCGTCCTCGCCGGTGCGGCCGCGCTCGCCGGCACCGTGGCCGCCGCCGGTGCCGCGACGGCAGCCCCCGCCGACCCCGACGCACCCGTCACACGTCGCGGCGCCGGGGTTCGGGGCGGAGACCTCGTCATCGAGGGCGGCACGCTCCTCGACCCGGCCACGGGTGAGGTCACCGAGAACGCCGTCGTCGTCATCGAGGACGGGACCGTGCGGGCGGTCGGGCGCCGGGACCGCGTCACCGTGCCGCGGGACGCCGAGGTGCTCGACGCCCACGGCCGCTGGGTCGTGCCGGGGCTGGTCGACGCGCACATCCACCTCAGCACCGCCGCAGAGGCCCGGTCCGCCGTCCTCAAGGGCGCGACCAGCGCACGCAGCGGATCGACCTCCTTCTTCCAGGACATCGCCGTCCGCGACCTCGCCCGGCACAGCCCCGCCCTCGCGCCCCGGCTGACCGCCGCCGGCGTCTTCGTCACCCCGGACCTCGGCGACAGCCTCCTGGCGGACCCCGAACTCACCCCGCTCGTACGCCTCAAGGACGGCGTGCGCTCGGCCGAGGCGCTGCGCCGCGTCGTCGAGGTGAACCTCGACCGCGGCGCGGACGTGATCAAGACGCGCGTCAACGAGCGCGCCGGGCTTCCCGAACAGGACCCCCTCGCCCAGGTGTACTCGCACGAGCAGCTCGCCGAGATCGTCGCGGCGGCCCGACGTCGCGGCAAGGGCGTCCTGTGCCACAGCTACAGCGAGCAGGGCTGCCACGACGCCGTCACGGCGGGCATCCGCTCCCTGGAGCACGGCGCCTTCGTCGGCGAGCGCACGCTGCGCGAGATGCGCCGCCGGGGGACGTACTTCACCCCCACGCTGACGGCCATCGCCGGACTGGCGGAGTCCACCGACCCGATCCTCGCCGAGCGGGGGCGCGCGTACCTGCCCGTCCTCAAGCGGGCGGTGCTCGCCGCGCACGACCTGGGCGTCCCGCTCGCGGCCGGGACCGACTCGTCGGGCGGGACCGTGCGCCCGATCGGCCGCGAGGTGGAGCTGATGCGTGCGGCCGGCCTTCCGGCGCTCGACGCGATCCGCACCGCCACCACCGGCGCCGCCCGCCTCCTCGGTCACGAACGCACCGTGGGTCGCCTCGCGCGCGGCTTCGCGGGCGACGCGATCCTCGTGGACGGCGACCCGCTGTCCGACGTCACGACCCTGACGCGGCCGGTCCGCGTCGTACGGGCGGGCGTCCCCGCCTGACCCCGGCGGGCGGGAGCCGCCGTCCTCCCGGGCCGGCGCTGGACGAGGACGCGGTCGACCCACCGGTCGACGCTCCGGGGCCCACCGGGACCTCGCCGACGTGCCGCTGAGCCGACCGGAGCCTCGCCGACCTGCCGCTGAGCCCACTGGGACCTCGCCGACCTGCCGCTGAGGTGGCCGGGGCCGCGACGGCCGGCCTCCACGTCCCGGCTCCCGCTCGCCCGGCCCCCGGCCGAGCGGCCCCGCCGCGCGTCGGCCCGTACAGACGCGCCGCCGCCCGCACGATGACCCCCGTCCCGACCCCTGGCGCGGCCCGAACCCCGACCCGCGGCGCGGCCCGCCGACTCCGCCGCGCGCCGCCGCCGTCCGCCTTCCCGGTCGGCGCCCCAGACCCCCGTCCCCCGCACCACCCGTCCCTCCGAAGGAGCCCCCGTGCAGCCGTCATCGCCCTCCCCCAGCGCCCTCTCCCGTCGCACGATGCTCGCCGGTGCCGCCGCCCTCGCGAGCACCACGGCCACATGGGCCGTCGGCACCCCCGCCGAGGCCGCGGCCGTCACCGCCGAAGCGTCGACGGCAGCCGCGCCCGGTGCCAAGGGCGGCCGCGACAAGGCCGTGGTCTTCCGCGGCGTCCGCCCGTTCGGCGCGGCCGGGCCCACGGACCTCGTGGTCGTCGACGGGCGGATCGTCGACGGACCCGCCCCGCGCGGAGCGAAGGTCGTCGACGGAGGCGGCCGGATCGCCCTTCCCTCGCTCGTGGACGCGCACATCCACCCCGACAAGACGACCTGGGGCGGCTCCTGGGTGTCCCGGAAGCCGGCGAGCGGCATCGCCGACTACGTCGCCCAGGACGTGGAGCTGTTCCGCGGCCAGCGCCGCTCCGTCGCGGAGCGCGCGTACGGACTGATGTCCCACGCCGTCACCCGCGGCACCCGGGCCATGCGAGCCCACGCCGACGTGGCTCCGGCGTACGGGCTCGCGGGTGTCGAGGGCGTCGCGGAGGCTCGACAGCGGCTGCGCCACGCCCTCGACGTCCAGATCGTCGCCTTCCCGCAGCACGGCGTGGTCCGCACCCCGGGCACGGCGGAGCTTCTCGAAGAGGCCGCGCGCACCGGCGTCATCGACATGATCGGCGGCATCGACCCGATCGGCTTCGACGATGCCCTCGACGAGCAGCTCGACCTCGTCTTCGGCATCGCGGACCGGCACGGTGTCGGTGTGGACATCCATCTGCACGACCGCGGCGAGAAGGGGATCAAGGCCATGCGCGGCATCATCGACCGCACGCGCGCCCTGTCCCTGGCCGGCAAGGTCACGGTGAGCCACGTCTTCTGCCTGCCGGGCCTGACCGACGGCGAACTCGGCGCCCTCGCCGCCGACCTGGGCGACCAGGACATCGCCCTGACCACGGTCGCGCCGTCCGACTCCCTCGTGCTGCCGATCGCCCGGCTGCGCGAGCACGGCGTGCGCGTCGGCCTCGGCTCCGACGGTGTGCGCGACTCCTGGAGCCCGTTCGGCAACGCCGACATGCTGCACCGCGCGCACCTGCTCGGCTGGGTGACGGACGTACGCCTCGACGAGGAGCTGACGAACTGCTACCGCGTCGCCGCCCACGGAGGCGCCGACGTCATGGGGCTCGCCCACGCGGACCTGGAGCCGGGCTCCCCGGCCGACTTCGTCCTGGTACGGGGCGAGTGCCTGCCCCAGGTCGTGGTGGACATGCCGCGGCGCGACATGGTCGTGCACGGCGGAGTCGTCGTCGCCCGCGACGGGGAGTTCCTCGACTGAGGTCGGCGGAGCGGCAGCGCGCCGGGAGCCTGGGATTCGAGGATCTCGACGATCCACAGGATCGTCGTCACTCGGCAGGCCGGTCTGCATGGCCGAGGGGTGTCCGGCCGGGATCCGCCGGACACCCCTTCGGACCGGGCGGTGCGGGTCAGCCGCCGACGTAGGCCGCGAGGTGCTCGCCCGTGAGGGTGGAGCGGTCGGCGACGAGGTCGGCCGGTGTGCCCTCGAAGACGACCCGGCCGCCGTCGTGGCCGGCACCGGGGCCGAGGTCGATGATCCAGTCGGCGTGCGCCATCACCGCCTGGTGGTGCTCGATGACGATGACCGACTTCCCGGCGTCGACGAGCCGGTCGAGCAGCCCCAACAGGTGCTCCACGTCAGCGAGGTGGAGGCCGGTCGTCGGCTCGTCGAGGACGTAGACGCCGCCCTTCTCCGCCATGTGCGTGGCCAGCTTCAGCCGCTGCCGCTCGCCGCCGGAGAGCGTGGTGAGCGGCTGGCCGAGGGTGAGGTAGCCCAGGCCGACGTCGGAGAGGCGTTCGAGGATCTTGTGCGCCGCGGGGGTGCGGGCCTCTCCCGCTCCGAAGAACTCCTCGGCCTCGTCCACGGACATCGCGAGCACCTCGCTGATGTCGCGTCCGCCGAGGCGGTACTCCAGCACGGACGCCTGGAACCGCTTGCCCTCGCAGTCCTCGCAGGTGGTGGCGACACCGGCCATCATGGCCAGGTCGGTGTAGATGACACCGGCGCCGTTGCAGGTGGGACAGGCGCCCTCGGAGTTGGCGCTGAACAGCGCCGGCTTCACGTCGTTGGCCTTCGCGAACGCCTTGCGGATCGGTTCGAGCAGTCCGGTGTAGGTCGCGGGGTTGCTGCGCCGCGAGCCGCGGATCGGGCTCTGGTCGACCGCGACCACGTCCTCGCCCGCCGGGATGGATCCGTGGACCAGGGAGCTCTTGCCAGAGCCGGCGACGCCGGTGACGACGACGAGCACGCCGAGCGGGATGTCGACGTCGACCTTCCGCAGGTTGTTCGCCGTCGCTCCGCGGATCTCCAGGGCGCCGGTGGGCCGGCGCACCGTCTCCTTGACGGTGGCCCGGTCGTCGAGGTGGCGGCCGGTGACGGTGTCCCCGGCGCGCAGTTCCTCCACGGTCCCCTGGAAGCAGACGGTGCCGCCCGCCGTGCCGGCGCCGGGGCCGAGGTCGACGACGTGGTCGGCGATCGCGATCGCCTCCGGCTTGTGCTCCACGACGAGGACGGTGTTGCCCTTGTCGCGCAGCCGCAGCAGCAGGTCGTTCATGCGCTGGATGTCGTGCGGGTGCAGTCCGATCGTCGGCTCGTCGAAGACGTACGTGACGTCGGTGAGCGCGGACCCGAGGTGGCGGATCATCTTGACGCGCTGCGCCTCGCCACCGGACAGCGTGCCCGCCGGCCGGTCGAGCGAGAGGTAGCCGAGCCCGATCTCGACGAAGGAGTCGAGGGTGTGGCGCAACGCGGCGAGCAGGGGTGCCACCGACGGCTCCTTGAGACCTCGGACCCATTCGGCCAGGTCGCTGATCTGCATCGCGCAGGCGTCGGCGATGCTGATCCGCTTGATCTTCGACGAGCGGGCGCCCTCGGCGAGCCGCGTGCCGTCGCACTCCGGGCAGGTGGTGAAGGTGACGGCCCGCTCCACGAACTCGCGGATGTGGGGCTGCATCCCCTCCTTGTCCTTGGCGAGCATCGACTTCTGGATCCGCGGGATCAGACCCTCGTAGGTCATGTTGATGCCCGCGATCTTCATCCGGGTCGGCTCGTGGTGCAGGAAGGCGTGCAGCTCACGCTTGGTGAACCGGCGGATGGGCTTGTCGGGGGCGAAGAGGCCCGACTCGCTGTACAGCCGGTAGTTCCATCCGCCCTGCTTGTAGCCGGGGATGGTCAGCGCGCCCTCGTCGAGCGACTTGGAGTCGTCGTAGAGCTGGGCGAGGTCGAGGTCGGTGACGGAGCCGCGGCCCTCGCAGCGCGGGCACATGCCGCCGGTTCGGCTGAAGGTCGCCTTCACCGCCTTGCGTTCGCCGCGCTCGACGGTGATGGCACCGGCGGCCCGGACCGTGGGCACGTTGAAGGCGTAGGCGCTGGGCGGGCCGATGTGCGGCTTGCCGAGGCGGCTGAAGAGGATGCGCAGCATCGCGTTGGCGTCGGTCGCGGTGCCGACCGTGGAGCGGGGGTCGGCCCCCATCCGCTGCTGGTCGACGCTGATGGCGGTCGTCAGCCCTTCGAGGACGTCGACGTCGGGCCGCGCGAGGGTCGGCATGAAGCCCTGGACGAAGGCGCTGTACGTCTCGTTGATCAGCCGCTGGGACTCCGCGGCGATCGTGTCGAAGACCAGCGAACTCTTGCCGGAGCCCGAGACACCCGTGAACACCGTCAGCCGACGCTTCGGGATCTCGACGCTGACGTCCTTGAGGTTGTTCTCGCGGGCGCCGAGCACACGGATCACGTCGTGGCTGTCGGTGCCGCGCGGCGCGGGCGGCTGCGTGTTCGTCCTCTTGGCCATGCTCTTCGTGTCTCCATCTGTTGGGCGGGCCGCCTCGGGGCCTCGGCCGGCGTCGCCCGGCTCGCGTGGACGGTGCCGTCTCCGTACGGGTCACGCTAGTGGCGGTGCGGGGTCCACGCTTCTCGATTCCTGATCGGTCGCGCTCCGCCGGTCGCGCCTGCCCGGACGACGGCGAACCGGTCGGGCGCCACGACCTCCGGCACGGCGGCCCCGCCGACGAGCGCCTCTCCGCCCGTGCGTGCAGAGTGATGATCACGCAGCAGGACGCCGACCACGGGAGACCGCCATGACGGCATGGACCGATGCCGAACTCGACCGCATCGGGGCGGCCGAGGAGATCGAGCTCGAGTCGGAGCGCGGCGACGGATCGCTGCGCGCCCCGGTCACCATGTGGATGGTGCGGGACGGCGACCTGGTCTACGTGCGGTCCGTCAAGGGCCGCGAGGGTCCGTGGTTCCGCGGCACCCGGACGCGGTACCGAGGGCGCGTCAGCGCGGGCGGCATCACCAAGGACGTCACCTTCCAGGACGCCGACCCCTCGACGTACGAGCGCGTCGACGCGGCCTACCGGGCGAAGTACGGGCACTACACCGGCATCGTCGACACCGTCCTGACCCCGCTGTCCCGCGCCGCCACCCTGCGGCTCGTACCCCGCTGACCCGATCGAGGCGTGACGCGGCGCGACCGGGTCGCCGCTCGCGCGGCGCCGCGGCCGTCCGGAGGGGCCTCGGGGGTGCGCGGCGCGGCCGGGCGGCGGGGGACGATGGCGCGTGCCAGGGTAGGGACATATGCGCTGCGAAAGGACATTTTCATGATCACCACCGACTTCGTCCCCGGCTCCCCCTGCTGGATCGACCTCGGCGCCCCCGACGTCCCGGCCGCCGCCGCCTTCTACGGCGCCGTGCTGGGGTGGGACTACGAGCCCATGGAGGGTGCGGAGGACATGGAGGGCGGGGAGGACATGGAAGGCGGGATGTTCCGGAAGGACGGCAAGATCGTCGCCGGCCTCGGCAAGCTCACCGAGGAGGGCGCCCGCTCGGCCTGGATGATCTACTACGACGTCGCCGACGCGGACGCCACGACGCAAGCGGTCGAGCGGGCCGGCGGCACGGTGCGGGTGGCGCCGAGGGACCTCGGCGAGTGGGGCCGGATGGCTCAGTACAGCGATCCGCTGGGAGGCCAGTTCGCCGTCTGGCAGCCCGGATCGGACACGGGAGTCGAGCTCATGGACGAGCCGGGCTCCCTGTCCTGGACCGAGCTGTACACGACGGACGCCGCGGCCGCCAAGGAGTTCTACGGCGGGGTGCTCGGCTGGCAGTTCGGTGACATGGAACTGCCGGGCGGCGGAGGGACCTACAGCCTCATCACCCCCGCCGGACTGCCCGAGGAGCGGATGCACGGCGGGCTCATGGAGATGCCCGCCGAGGCGCTCACGCTGGCCGGCGGACGGCCGTACTGGCACCCGGTCTTCAACGTCACGGACTGCGACGCCGCCGTCGCCAGGGTCACCCAGAACGGCGGCACCCTCCAGATGGGACCGGACGACGCGGAGGGCGTCGGGCGGCTGGCCGTCTGCGTCGACCCGGCCGGCGCGGACTTCGTCGTCCTGACGCCTCCCCCGAGCGAGTCCTAGGGAGTGTCCGGAAGGTATCGCCGTCCGCCCGCGTGGGCGGGGCTCGACGGCGAGTCGGGCGAGACCTTCCGTAACGACCCAGGGAGCGTCCGGTGGGCCGGACCGGGGAGCGGCGCCGGGCGCCGTGGTGAGGCCGCGGACCGGCCCGCGTCAACGCGCGGCCTCGCGCTCCCTCGGGAGAGTGCGTCCGGTTGCCGCCGAGATCTGCCGCGCCCTAGGGTTCTGACCTGCTGTGACACCCCATGCCCCGACGACGGGGCCGGTCGACCGCACCCTCACGTGCGGCCCGGACAGAAGGACGCCCTTGGCCGCCGACCGGCCCGACGACGAGGATCCGGCCCGCGCCCTGGGCCGGGCGCTGCGCGAGCTGCAGCGGCGCTCCGGATGCACCTTGCGTTCCCTCGAAACGAGTGTCCGCATCAGTGACTCGTCGCTGTCCCGGTACTTCCGCGGCACCACCGTTCCCCCGTGGGCGACGGTCCGCGACCTGTGCAAGGCGCTCGACGGCGACCCCGCCGACCTCCGCCTCCTGTGGGAGGCCGCGGACCGGAGCCAGCGCGGACAGACACACGGCCCCGGTCCGCGTGAGGCGGACACCGCGAAGACCGGCGACGGCGCGCCGCCCGGCGCGCCGCGACGCCGGCTCCCCGTCCTGGGCGGGCGCACCGCCTGGGCGCTGGCCGGCACCGTGCTCGGGCTCGTCCTGGGAGCCGGGAGCGCCGCACTCGTGGAGTGGCGGTCCCCCACACCCGGTGAGGGCGCGCTCCCGGCCGCGCACGGCGCGTCGGCCTCGTCGGACGCTCCCCGGATCTTCGTGAGCCGCGCGACGGGGGCCTGCCTCGACGACAGCCTCGACATGGGCACCCGGTCCTACGCCTGCAACGGGATGTCGTACCAGCGCTGGACCGTCCGCCCGACGACGGACGGCAGCGTGCAGCTGAGGAACCACGCGACGGGCGAGTGCCTGGACCACCATCCCGACGGACTGCGCACCGTGCCCTGCGGCCCGTCCGCGTCCCAGCGGTGGACCGTCAGCGCCGGGGACGACGAGGCGGTCGAGGTCAGGAACACCACGACCCGGCGCTGCCTGGACGACAGCGCCGGAGGCGTCCAGGTCCTGGCATGCGACCGGACGCCCCGTCAGAAGTGGGCCTGACGCCCGGCCTCCTCGCGGTGACGCGGGACGGGGCTACGCCACCTCCACCGCGTCCAGCTCCGTGTGGCGCTCCCCCTTCGCGAGGCGCACGGTGTTCCACCCCGCGCGCAGCTCCTCCGGCACCTCCCGCGCCGTCCACGCGTCCCAGCCCGTGTACGGGTAGGCGACGACCCCGGAGTCCGCACCGTTGACCGTCAGCGCGTGCGTCGCCGCCGCGGGTGCGCCGGAGCCGTCGAGCGAGCCGTTTCCGTACCGCACGGTCAGGGTGTGCGGCCCGGAGGAGGCGGCGAAGACACGGAACTCCACGAAGCTGTCGGGATGGTCGATGTACCCGACGGCCCGGCCGCCCCAGGCGTCCTTCGCCTCGCGGACGGTCGCCCGGTGCACACGGGCGAGCTCGGCCTCGTGGGGGACCTTGCTGCCGCGCACGACCGGACGGCCGTCCGCGAACCCCAGGTCGGCGATGTGGAGCACGCGTCGTGAGCGGTCGGTGCCGTAGCCGTGGAAGAGGATCCGGTCCCTGCCGTCCGGGCCGGTCACGACGTCCTGTCCGCCCGGTCCGCCGATCGCTCCCGAGAAGGACGTCGTGGTCATCAGCGGCAGGTCCCCCTTCACATACGGCCCGGTGAGGGTGTCGGCGGTCGCCCAGCCCGTCGCGTACGCGTCGGTGCGGTAGTCGCCCGCCGAATAGAGGAGCACATAGCGGCCGCCCCGCTTGACGAGCGTGGGCGCCTCGACGAGGCCGCCCTCCCAGAGGCGGTCCTGCCTGATCAGCCGGACCGGATCGCCGGTGACGCGGGTGCCGTCCCACGAGACGGGCTGGACATGGAGCCAGGTGTCCTGCCCGCAGCAGTTCCCGTCGCTCTTCCAGAGCAGGTGGCGGGCGCCGTTCTCGGTGTAGCTCGACGCGTCGATCGACCCGCCCTGGTCGGGCGTGCAGACCAGGGGGCCGTCGCCGACCGGCCGGAACGGTCCGTCGGGGGAGGGGGCCACGGCGGTGCCGATGCACTGACGGCCGCCCGCACGGTCGCGGGCCGTGTACTGGAGCGTGAACCCGTCGCCGTTGTCGAAGACTTCCGGCGCCCATACGTGGTTCGGGGGATCGAGCGTGACCCACGCGCCGACCTCGGGCAGCACGTCCTCCGCGTCGACGGTCCAGTGGACCAGGTCGGTGGAGGTGGCGTGCTGGATGTTCCTGCCGTGGGCGTTGGTGGCGTAGGCGTGGAAGACCGCGCCGACCTTCACGACGTCCGGGTCGGCGAAGTCCTGGTCCAGGACGGGGGTGATGGGGGGCCTCGGGGCGGGCGCGGCGAGTCCGCTCGGCGCCCCGGACGTCGCCGGAGCCGCGGTGGTCACGGCGCCGGCGGGCATCGCGGCGAGACAGGCCACCGCTCCCACCACCAGGACCGCCACCATCCCCTTGCGGCGCGCGGCGGACGCCTGGCCCGACGCCACGAGCACCCGACGCGACGCGGCTGACCCCGGGCGGGCCGCGTCGGTCGCCCGGCGGCGCGCCGCCCGTAGCCGGCCGATCAGGTCATGTGCGGGACGGCGCGGTCCGCCTCCTCGCCCGTTCCGGTGGTCCACGCGTCGACTCCCTCGGCTCCGGTCGTACCGCGCTCGCGGACGACGTCATCGGCGACGCACCCCGCCTTCTGGGCACGCGGGGCACACCACGAGAACGACCCGGACACCGCCGCGTTGCGCGTGGGGCGAGGGCGGACGGAGCATCGGCGCAGCTGCGGGCCCCGACGTCCCGTCCCGGCTCCGCCCCCGTCCCGGGACAGCAGCGTCCACGCAGGTCAGCGGGGTGGGAATCCCGACTTCACCGAAGCGCCCGGGACACGCTTGCGGCCCTCTCCCCGCCCGGCACAGACTTCGGTTGTCCGGCCGCGGCAGAGCCCTCGACCGGATGTCCCGCCCCCGGCGGACGAGCGCCCCACGAGGGCGCACGGGCCTCTTCCCCTCCCCACGCCGACAGCCGGCCGGCGCCCTTCCGCGACAGCTCGCCCCTCAAGGGCGGTGCTCGTCACACTCCCTCACCGACCACCGCAGGAGGTCCCCCATGCCCCGGAACACCCGTGCCCGCCGCCCGCTCGTCGCCACCACCCTGGCGGTCACCGGTGCCGCCGTCGCACTCGTCGCGACGCTGCTGACCGGCCAGGGCGGACCGTCCGCAGGCGAGCGGACAGCCGGCGAACGGGCCTCCCCGGCGTACCCCGGCGGCCTGCCGGGGCGGGTCACCGAGGACGACCGCCTCCTACACGACGCCGAACAGCACCTGCTGCGCGACTGCATGCGCCGACACGGATTCACCTACCGGGTCTTCCCGCTCGACGAGGACCAGGGGGTGGACGCGTTCGTGTACGTCCTCGACGACACGGCCTGGGCCCGACAGCACGGCTACGGCTCCGCACTGCGTCGCGAACGGACCGCCCGCGCCCGGAGCGACCCGAACCGCGCCTACTTCGCGGCGCTGCCGGCGGACCGCAAGGCCCGGGCACTGGTCGCCGCCAACGGACCCTCGCCCGACGGCCTGCGCGTGACCCTCCCCGGCGGCGGCACCGTGCGGCGCAGCGATCGCGGCTGTGTCGCGGAGTCCCAGCGGCGGCTCTACGGGGACCTCGGCGCCTGGTTCGGCGCCTCCACCCGTGTGGAGGCCCTGCGACAGATCCGCCGGAGCCGCGTCATGGCCGAAGGGGACTACACGGCGGCGCTCGGCGACTGGCGGCTCTGCATGCGACGCGCCGGACACCCGTTCGCCACTCCCGCGGCCGCCCGGGCCGCCGCGCTCTCCGCCGCGCACCCCCTCGGCAAGGCCCGCGAGGTCGGCCTCGCCCTTGCTGAGGTGCGGTGCGCCGGGGAGTCGGAACTCGGCCGCACGGCCCGGCGCCTCGACGACCACCACGGCCGCCTCCTGGCGCGCGAACACCGCGCGGACGTGGAGGCGCGGGACCGGCTGAGGGCGGCCGCGCTGCCTCGTGCCCGTCTGCTCCTCGGCGACGGCCCGCAGGGCTGACCGGCCGGCCACCGGACTTTCCCGAACCTCCTGGCCGGCGGGCCTCGTCGCCCGCCCCCGACTCCGCCGCGGGCCCATGGCACCAGCGGCGGCCCAACGGCCGCGCCGCGACACGGCGGTGCGGCCACCACCCGAGAAATGGAGACACAACCATGCGAACCACACGCGCCCTCCTGACGGCACTCGGCGTCGCCGCCCTCACCCTGCTGACCGCGCCGGTGGCCGACGCCCGCGTCACCGAACCCGCGGCGGCCCCGCCCGTGTCGGTCACGGCACCGGGCGCCGTCTCCCCGGCGGCCGTACCCGCACCGGACGGGTTCCTGTACGCCTGGGAACACGCCCACGCGGGCGGCTTCCACTGCCGGTGGAACGGGGAGAACGCCAACTGGGCCGGCTGCCGCAACAAGGTCTCGGACGTCTGGAACAACGGATTCCCGGGACGTGCCGAGGACGTCCAGCTCTTCTACGGTCTCGACTGGACCGGCTCGTGGGTCTGCCTCCACCAGGGCCACTCGATTCCCGACCTCGGTCTCTCCGGGCTGAGGTTCTTCGGCCCCGGTGCGGGCAAGGGCCAGTTCGTCAACGACAACGTCTCCTCGCACCGCTGGGTCGACGCCTGCTGAAGTCCCCCTCGCTCGGAGCCGGTTCGACGGGCCGCCGCCCGCCGAACCGGCTCACCCATGGTGCCGAAGCGCACGCCGCGGCGCGAGCCGCGGCGAGGCGGCACCCGAGCGGACCCCCGCCCCGACGTCCGCCGGCTACCCCGGCCGGTCCACGCCCAGGGCCTCCGGAGCGCGGCCGGGCCGGGGCGGGAGCGCCCCCAGGACGAGGCGGGCGGCGGCCGACCAGGTGACGCCGGCGGCGAGGCGGCCGCGGACGACGTGCATGCGCTCGAACGCCTCCTCGCGGCCGGCCAGGCACTTCTCGATCCGCGCGGCCCATTCCTCGGCGTCGGCGTCGAAGTCGCCGGTGACGGGGACGATCAGATGGTCCGCGTCCGCGCCGAGGTGCTCGCGCAGCAGCTGCGCCAGTCCGCTCCGGTCGCTCACCAGCACCGGCACCCCGCGCAGGATCGCCTCCTGTCCGACCAGGCCGAACCCCTCCGAACGCGAGGGCATCACGACCAGCCCGGCGCGCAGGATGTCGGACTCCAGCTTGCGCGGGTCGGCCGAGTAGGGGCGAACCACCACGGACAGGCCGGGGTTGCCCGACCACGTCTGGATGAGCCGCTGCTGTTCGTCGGCCAGCTCCGGCGGCGCTCCGCGGACGAACAGCTCGATCTGCTCCCCCGCCGTCCGGGCCCGCAGCTCGTGCACCAGCCCGCAGGCCCGCGCGGCCAGATCGACGCCCTTCAGCCGGACGTCCTCGGTCCGGCCGACGAACAGCACCTTGTGCAGGCCGTCGGGAGGGGGCATGCGCCGCGCGGAGGTGTCCACCGGCCCCTCGGGCCCGGCCGCACCGGTGAACGTCGCCGCGTCGAAGCCCGGGTCGAGGCGGAGGGGTTCGAGGGCTCCGGAACCCCAGAGCTCGTTGGTGAAGCGGCGCGTCAGCGCCGGGCCGACGGCGACGACCCGGTGGGCGGTGGCGCCCAGTTCGCGCTCGATCTCGGTACGTTCCTCCGCCTGTCGGGCGCGTCCCCCGCTGTCGCCGAGCTTGTGCCACTCGATCTCGTCCGGTGCCATGTGGACGAAATGCAGCCGCCGCGCCCGTGGGAAGTAGTCCTCCGTCAGGTGGGCGGCCGCCGGCCCGGTGATGCGGGCGTGCCCGATCACCAGGTCGGGCTCCGTGCCCTCCGGGAGCGCCGGCCTGCGCGTCAGCCGGCCGTAGTCGGGTGCACCCGGCGCGCCGGCGTGGGTGAGGAGGGTGACGCCCTTCTCCTTGGCGTCGGTCACCTCGGAGGAGTCGGCTTCGAGCACGACGCAGAAGACCTGGGCACCCGCGGCCGCCAGCGCCACGCACAGGTGCCGGTTGAAGGTGCTCAGTCCGCCGCTTCCCGAGGACCATTCCGTGGCGACGACCAGCACGCAGGGCCGCGCCGAGAGCACGCGGGCGGCTGCGCGTTCGGTGTCCGTCACCTCGACGGCCGCCGGTCCCGGGACCGTTCCGGGACGCGTGTCGGCGCCGTCCGGCGCGGGCCCGGTGCCGGGCGAGGAGCCGGTCGAACCGATCATCTCGCTGTCGCGCAGAGCCCGGAGCAGGGACTCCGGCTCCGCGTGACTCGCATAGGCGCCGTCCCGCAGCATCTCGCCGAGGATCCGGCCGGCCGCCGCGTGCGTGGCGAGGTGTTCGAGGATGTACGGGTCGGCGGCGTCCCAGTCGCGTTCACCGGACTCCTTGAGCGGCACGCGGCGGACCAGTCCGCGGGCCATGGACCGCTGCTGTTCCCGGACGTCGCCGGGCGTCCTGAGGTATTCGGCCAGTTCCAGGTGGAAGAGCCGGTGGACGGTGGTGCCGTCACGCCGGGTCCTGTCGACCACAAGCCCGCCGGCCTGTTCACGGAAGCGCCGCAGGTCGTCGAGGGTGCAGGGATCGCCCGTCAGCTCCTCGACCAGGGGTGCCCACAGGTGGTCCGGCAGGCCCGCCCCGTAGGCGTGGGCGAGCGGGCACAGGACGCGCGCCGCCCGCGCCTCGCCGATGCCGATTCCCCGCAGCAGGCTCCGGAACAGCGACGGCAGGTCCTCGTAGCGGGGCGGATCGCTCTCCGCCGTCAGGGCACGGGCCGCCAGGTGCACCATCAGGAAGGAGTGTCCCGCCCTGCGGGCGAGGTCGTCCGCGTCCACCTCCGTGCGCGCGGCGGGGGAATCGCCCGGAGCGTGGGTCAGCAGCCGCTGGGCGACCTGTCGCACGGCGTCCTCGTCCCGGAATTCCGGAGCGTCCAGATCGAGGACCTCGAAGTCCTCTCCGAGCGAGCCGAGATGGCTCCGGCGCGCTCCGACGAGCAGGCGCACCGCGGGCGTCCTGCCGAGCGCCCGGACGAAGTCGACGAGCTCGCGGTCGTACGCGGACGGGGCGATCTCGTCGAGTCCGTCGAGGACGACGACGACCGGGTCGGTGCGAGCACCGAGCGCCGCCCGCACCCGCCGCGGGGGTGTGTCCACGGGGAGCCCGAGCGCGGTCGCCAGGTCGGCGGCGAGGGAGTGCAGTCCCTTGACGACGCGCCCGGTGAGCGGGATGACGGTGAGCCCCGGCGGTGGCAGGGTCTGGGGTGCGGTGTTCAGCCGGGCCGGGCTGTCGGGGTCGGTGAGGGCCAGGAAGCGTCCGAGGAGGGCGGTCTTCCCGGAACCCGGGTCACCGGTGACGGCGATCGGCCGCGCCGCCCCGTCCGGGGACCGTACCCAGTCCGCCAGCCGGGCCAGGGCGCTCGTCCGCCCGACGAAGAAGTCGCCCGGCTCGGCGCCGTGCGCCACGCCACGGCTGCGCGCGTCGAAGTGGTCGCGGTGCTCGTGCCGCAGCCGGGCCACACCCATCGGGTCGAGGGAGCCGCGGGGCGGGTCCGGCACGTACCGGGGGTTGGGGAAGAACGTCTCCGTCTCCCCCTGGCTGAAACCGTAGTACGAGGGCCCCCGCCCGGCTTCCCGGTTCCAGAAGTGCCTGCGGATGTCCTCCATCACGTCGGCGAGGGCGAGGAAGCGCTGCCGCGGCCCGGGGGACGGACCGGTGAGCACGTCCTCCCACGCGTCCGCGAGAGACGAGGAGTCGCCGTCGCCGAACCTCCTGATGTGCGCGACGAGGTGCAACGAGGTGCCGTTGGGCCGCTCGACGCCGTCCGGGACGGACGCCCGCACGTCCGCCTGGTCGCGGTGGCCCGTGCCGCACACGTCGAGGAGGGCGAGGGCCCCTCCGGCGTTGCTGTCGGCGAGCATTCCGACGAGGTCGTGGGCGGCCACGGACGTGTAGGGGACGCCCGCCTCGCTGTCCGAGCCGAACAGGCGGAGTCGCTGTCCGTCGACCGAGCCGTAGCCGGCGTAGTACACGACGAGCACGTCGTCGGGCCCGAGCCGGGACTCCCGGATCCACCGCAGGACCGCGGACCGCAGATCGTCGGCCTGGGGGGAGGCTCCCAGGTCCATGAGGACGCGCTCGTAGCCGAACTCCGCGAACAGCTCGGCCATGCGGTCCGCGTCCCGGCCGGCCTCCGGAAGGTCCGGAAGGCGTGACGAACGGTAGCGGTCGACCCCGATGGCGATCAGAAAGCGCCGCCCCGCACCCGCACCACGGCGGCCCGTGCCGGTCCCGTTCACGCCCGTCCCCCTTGCTCCGGCAGGCGGTCGGACCCCTCGTCGCGCCCTGCCGTTCCCCGCCCGCTCCCCGCGGGCCCGGCGCCGGTACGCCGTACCCCCGACCTTAGGACAGCGGGGCCCGCCGCAGGGAGCTCCATCGGCAACTCGCCCCGAACGGGATGATGTTCAGCCCCTCCTCCACCACCCCGTTCTCGCGCCCTCGGTGGACGCCGTCGTGCTCTTCGTTCCGTTCAGTGGGCCATCACCGTGCTCGGCACCCTCAGGCTGCTGCGGAGCCGGTCGGCGGATTCGGCGGTGACCAGGAGTTCGACCAGTCCGGAGATCTGGCCGGGGGCGTGGTCGATGAAGACGTCCTCGATGTTGACGCCCGCCGCGCCCACGTCGGTGAAGAGGCGGGCCAGTTCGCCGGGCTGGTCGCCGATCAGGACGGAGACGGTGACGTAGCTGCCCCGGGGTGCGCCGCGCTTCTGGGGCAGTCGACCGTGGCCGGCGCATCCCCGGTTCAGCAGGCCGGTCAGTGCTTCGGCGCCGGCGGCGCGGCCGGTCTCGTCCTCGGCGGTCACGGCGCGCAGCGCCGCGATGGCCTCGCCAAGGTCCTGGGCCAGTGCGTCCAGGACGTCGGCGACGCTGTCGGCGTTGGCGGAGAGGATCCCGAGCCAGAGCCCGGGGTCACCGCCCGCGATGCGCGTGACGTCTCGTACGCCCTGGCCGGACAGACCCACCTCGGCGTCGGTCGCGTGTTGCAGGCGGGCCGCCATGAGGCTGGCGACCAGGTGGGGGGTGTGGGAGACGAGCGCGACGGCCCGGTCGTGTCCCTGCGAGTCCATGACCAGCGGGGTCGCGCCGCACAGGTCGAGCATGCTCCGCACGGTCCGCCAGGTCTCCACGGAGGTGGTCCCGGTCGGTACGAGCGCCCACACACGTCCTTCGAAGAGGTCGGCTCGGGCGGCCAGCGGGCCCGCCCGTTCCCCTCCCGCCATGGGGTGGCCGCCCAGGAAGGTGCGCGTGTCGCAGCCGGCCGCCTCGATGGCGTCGAGTACCTGGGCCTTGACGCTGGCCACATCGGTGTAGGAACGGGCGACGCCGCGGCGCTGGGCGTCGGCGAGGGTGGTCGCGATGTCCGCCGGAGGGACGGCGAGTATCGCCAGGTCGACGGTGTCGGGGGGTTCTGCGGCGTGGCCGGCCCCGAGTGCGGCGGCCGTCAGGGCCGCCATGGGTTCCCTGTCGCTCAGGTAGACGGTGACGCCCTTGGCCGTCAGGGACAGGGCGATGGACGTGCCGATCAGGCCGGCGCCGACGACGACGACGGTGCGCAACATGGTGTGCCTCATCTGTTCCTCGTCGGCAAGGACGCGACCGTCCGGTCGCATGGGTGTCCCTGGGACGGTGGGGGTGGGGAGGTGACTGCTTCACGCCGCCGCGACGCCGGAGCCCGGGTACGGGCGCTATTCGGGCGACGGGTGGTTCGTGAGGTCTTCCGCGAACATCTCCCAGATCTCGGCGTAGCCGTGGACGAGCTCCGACATCTGCGCCTTGCAGTGGGCGGGGACACTCTCCACGAACCGCTGGCGGTCGCGGGCCACCTGGGCGGCGGCGTCCAGCATCCGCAGGATGTGACGGCCCATCTCGTTGAGCCGCATCGAAGGGTCACGGCGCAGGATGTCGAAGATCGACCCCAGTTCGGCGGGTGACTTGGTGGCTGCCGGACGGCGCTGCGGCGGCCGGTAGGCCGACTGCTCCTGGGCGCCGGCCACGGCGGCCGCGTGACCGCGCTGGCGGGAGGGGACGGGGTCTTCGCCGCGCATGACCCGGCTGCGGACGTCCGCGACGGTGGCGGGCGAGATGCCTGCCTGGCGGGCTATGGTCCGCAGCGAGGCCGTGGGGTTCTGCTTGACCAGTTCGCCGGCGAGCCTTCTGCCGTGGGTGGAGTCCACGGGTCGGGAGCGGCCGTCGAGCCCGATCCTGCGGTCGGGCTGGAGGAGCGTGCCGGCCGCGTTGTGGCGTATCTCGGCGACCTTGCGGGCGGACAGTCCGGCCACCGAGGCGACGGCCCGGTCCGACCATTCGGGGTGTGAGGCGAAGATGCGTTCGGCGGCGGCGGTGCGGTCCTCCAGGGACAGCGGGCGGCCGTGGGAGACGTTGAGCGCTACGGCGAGCAGATCGGCGTCGGTCGTGTCGCCGTCGAAGTAGCGGACCTTGATGAAGATCTGCCCGTTGGCCTGGGCGGCTCGCAGGCGGTGGACTCCGTCGACGACCCGCATGGTCGGGCGGTGCACGAGGATCGGGGGCAGTTCCGCCTCGACCTCGGCGAGCGTTCTGGTGTATTCGCTGTCCACGCCGCCCATGCGGGGGGTGTGGGTGACGTGCAGTTCGTCCAGGTGGGCGAGTTCTACGGTTCCGTCGTTGAGGCTCTTGTCACGCAGCGCGAGCAGGTATTCCGAACTGCTGCGTGTGCACGGTCTCTCAAGCTGTTCGGCGGTCATGTCGACACTTTCCGGTCGTGCGTGCGTTGCGGGCTGGGGCAGCTGTCCTACTGCCATCCGGAGTCCCGTACGTCGCCGGTGGTCGGGGTGGGGGTCTGCCAGCCGGAGTCGTCGTTGTCGTCGTCGCCCTCGCCATGGGTCGGGATGGGCGTCTGCCAGCCGGAGTCGTCCTTGCTGTCGTCGCCCTCGCCATGGGTCGGGGTGGGGGTCTGCCAGCCGGAGTCGTCGTTGTCGTCGTCGCCCTCGCCGTCGGTCCCGGCGACCTGGGCTCTCTGCGCGTCACCCGCGGTGGCGACGGTCGCGTCGGCGCCGTCCGCGGCCCAGGCGGCCGGTGCGCCCAGAAGGAGGGCACCGGCGGCGACGCTGCTGAGAATGAGCTGACGAATCATGGGGGATTTCCCTGTTCTGCTGGGGGGGCTTGCTGCGATGAACATGAGTGTTCTCCGCGGCCCATCGGGAGCAGAAGGGGCTTCGGGACGGGCAAAGCGGCCTTGGCACATTCAGTCCAGCCCGACCGTTTTTGGAGGCGTCAATTCCGCCCAATTTGCAGTGAAGTTCGCTCGAACGGCGCGGCTATTCGTCCGGGTTGGGACGGAACAGCGGCACCTCTGCGGAGACCAACTCCCACCGCGCGAGGGGCGGATGGGCCACGACGGCGCGCACCCATGCCTGTCGGGCGGCCGCTTCCGCCCGTCCCAGCGTCGGCGCATGCACGTAGACACCGACAACCGGGCAGGGCTCGGCGTCGGCATGCACGCTGACGTGCTCGATTCGGTCCGCGTCGAGGTCTCCGCCCCGCGTCAGCAGGGCCGCGGTGGAGTCGGGGAGCCGTTCGCCTTCGGGGTGCGGGAGAAGGCGGAGGTGGACAAGATACACAGGGGGAACCTTCCCGAGGGAAAGTGGAATCTCACGTACAAAGGGGCGGTAAGGGCGCTGCCGGTGGCGAACCGGGTGTCACCCAAAGGCCGTTCGGTACGCCGGGGCCGGATGGCCGCCAGAGGTCGGTCGCCAGACGCGCAGCCACCGGCGGCCCCGACTCGAGCCAATTCCACGGAGAGGGAACAGGGCGGCCGACAACGCCGTTGGTAGCAACGGGGGGCGAAGGGAAATCCCGGTGCCTTGAACGTTGCCTCTCGGATAGGGTTGGCAAGAACGTCCCTCGAACGCGTGTACGCAACCGTGGTGCGCTCGGTTGCGTCTGCCAGGACTGGAGCACTCAACGGAGATGGAAGCCAGATGCTGATCAACCTCGGGCTCGACGCCGTCGCAGAGACTGTCTACCGAGGGATGCTGGCGAATCCCGGCGACTCCCTCTCCGAGCTGGGCGGCCGGCTGAACATCCCCGAGACCGATCTGCGCGGAGCTCTGGACAAACTCAGTGAGCTCGCCCTGGTGCGGGCCTCCTCGGACAACCCGAGTCAGGTACACGCGGTCGACCCCCACCTCGGCATGGAAATCCTTCTGGCACGCCAGCAGGCCGAGTTAGCAGCCCAGCAGCAGCGCGTCGAATCGAGCCGCGCTGCTGCTGCCCGACTCATCTCCGAGTTCGCACACGAACACTCCTCCCGTTCCAATGCCTCTGTCCGATATCTCGAGGGTGTCGATACCATTCGGGACTACCTCGCAGCCCTGAACAGTCAAGTCGAAAGAGAATTCCTCACCTTCGCCCCTGGGGGCGCTCAGACACCGGCCAACATGCAGGCGTCACGCCCGCTCAACAGACGGTTGCTCGAGCGAGGAATCAGTATGCGCACGATATACCTGGACAGCATTCGCCGCGACCAGCCCAGTGTTGAACACGCAGAATGGCTCACATCCAACGGTGCGCATGTCCGAACGGCACCTTCACTGCCCAACCGGATGATCATTTGCGACCGCCGGGAAGCCATCATCGCCACCGACAGCGACAACACCGAAATGGGCGCGGTCGCCATCAGTTCACCCGGCCTGATCTCCTCCCTGTGCGCACTGTTCGAGAGCGAGTGGCGCTCCGCGCAGCCGCTGGGCGTCCCGCCCGCCCAGCAGCCCGGCGAGCTGACTCCGCAGCAGGTCACGGCGTTGCACCTGCTGGCCCAAGGGGCCACGGACGAATCGATCGCGAAGAAGCTCGGCGTATCTCCCCGTACGGCACGGCGCATTGCCACGGGCCTGCTCACGCACCTCAACGCACGCAGCCGCTTCCAGGCAGGCGTCCACGCCGTGCAGGAGGGCTACCTTCCGTCTTCCCCGGAATAACCGACAGACGAAGAACATCCCCTTGCTCAGGGCTTGTTGACACTCACCGCTTTCGCCCCCTCTCCTGACTCTGACCAGGCCCGGGGCGCATGTGTGGCCGACGTCCGAGGCTGACGGTCGCCTCTCGCGGGCCGACCGCGCCACGACCGGGCACCCGGGCGGCCGCGTGCCCGCCCACGTCCGCCCGAGGACCACGCCCCCCTTCCCACAGCGCTCCCACGTCGCCCCCGGCGTTCGCCCCTCGGCTCCCCCTGTTCCGACGGGCACTCCTCCGCGTCGATCATTCCGCGGTCCGCCGGAATATGGACACGTGCGAGCCACGGAATGCACGCAGTACATTTGGCGGCCCCGGGGCGGACTATTGCCCCGCCAATTCACCGGAACGGCCGACGGACTCGTCCGCCGCTGTCGACCTGTTTCGCTCAGCCGACGCAATTGCCGGCCGCCCGGTGACCCTTCCGCA
Source organism: Streptomyces sp. NPDC047971 (assembly GCF_040653355.1). Lineage (NCBI taxonomy): Bacteria > Bacillati > Actinomycetota > Actinomycetes > Kitasatosporales > Streptomycetaceae > Streptomyces > Streptomyces sp. NPDC047971. The sequence goes on from NZ_JBEZNW010000002.1 coordinate 357,796, forward strand.
ACGACCCGGTGACACATTCACGAGGGGACACCCATGTCCGATCACAGGAGCGGTCTCGCCGTCGGCACCACCCTGCCGAGGCTCTCCCGCGCCGACGTCGACCGTGCCGCACGACACCTCGCCACAAGGGTGCTGCGCACCCCCGTCATCCGCAGCGACCAGCTGGACGCCCTGTGCGGCGCGCGACTGTGGCTGAAGGCCGAGAACCTCCAGCGCGGCGGGTCCTTCAAGGTCCGCGGCGCGCTGCTCGCCGTCGAGGAGCTGGCCGCCGCCGGCAGCCGGGGCGTGGTGGCCCAGAGCACCGGCAACCACGCGATCGCGGTGTCCCTCGCTGCCCGCGCCCACGCGCTGCCCACCCTGATCGTGCTGCCGTCCGACGCACCCCCCGCCAAGGTCCGGCGGGTCCGGGAGGCCGGTGCTCACGTGGTGTTCGCGGGAACGACGCTCGCCGAGCGCGTGACCGCCGTGGAGGACCTCCGAGACCAGCACGGCTACGACGTCGTCGACCCGTACGAGAACCCGCAGGTCGTCGTCGGCCAGGGAACCGCCACGGCCGAACTGCTCGACCAGGCGGCCGCGGAGGGCGTCCGCCTGGACACCGTCGTCGTCCCGGTCGGCGGGGGCAGCGCCCTCGCGGGCGCCTGCCTCGCCTCGTCCGGGCACGGGGCGGCCGTCGTCGGCGCGGAGCCGGAGGCCGTGCCCGCCTTCACCGCGGCGCTACGCGCGGGCGAGCCGGTCACGGTGGACGCCGCGCACACCATCGCCGACGGGCTGCGCCCCGACCGTATCGGCGCGCTCCCCTTCGCCCTCGCCTCCCCTGTCGCCGAGCGGGTGCTGACCGTCTCCGAGGAGGCCATCACCGATGGTCTGAAGGCCGCGCTGCTCCGGGCCCGGCTGCTCGTCGAGCCGGCGGCCGCGACGGCGCTGGCCGGAGCGATCGCGTTCGCGTCCGGGCCCGGTCGGGGCACCGACATCGGCGTTCTGCTCTCCGGCGGGAACGTCGAGCCGGGCCTGATCTCCGCCGTGCTCGCCGACCCTGCCGGCCTCGAACACCGAGCCGTCGCAAGCTGAGCGCCCTCCACACACACCTCGGCCCGAGGACGGTCGTCACCGTCTTCGGGCCGAGGTGTGTGTGCCGTGATGCCGGACTACTTTCCGGCCATGGCCTCGATCAGGCTCTTGGGGCGCATGTCGGTCCAGGACTTCTCGATGAAGGCGAGGCAGTCCTCCCGGCTCGCCTCGCCGTACACGGAATTCCAGCCCTCGGGCACATCGACGAAGACGGGCCAGAGGGAGTGCTGCCCCTCGTCGTTGACGAGGACCAGGTAGCTGGCATTGGGGTCGTCGAACGGATTCGTCACCACACTGTCCTTTCTCAGGTGAACAACTCTGATCACGCCGGTGACCACACCGGTGGCCCGGGTGCAGGAATTCCACACACACGCGATCCACAATTCAGATCTCGCGGAGCGCCACGGGTCCGCGGCGATTCACTATGACTCGCTTCGCATCGAGCCGACAACACCCCTAGGACTGTGCACCACTTCGGGCGCGCCCAACGGACCGCACAGGACGATCCGGGGTGTTCAACCGCGCCTGCGTATCAGTTGAACACCCCGTGATCTCTTGCCAAAAGGCGCTCCGCCCAGTAGCAGGACCCGTCACGTCGACTGCCGGCCGGCGCCCGGTTCCACAGGGGGAGTATCCACGGAATTCATGGAGACCGGGTCAGGCCGAACGCTGTATGTCAGATTCCCCCTCCTGCTCCTTGAACTGGGTGTGGTACAGCGAAGCGTACTGACCCCCGTGCGCCAGCAATTCCTCGTGCGTGCCCCGTTCACGAATGCGGCCCGCGTCGACGACCAGGATCTGGTCGGCCTCCCGAATGGTGGAGAGACGGTGTGCGATCACCAGCGACGTACGCCCCGTCAGCGCGCTCCTGAGGGCCCGCTGGATCGCGGCCTCGGACTCCGAGTCCAGATGCGCGGTGGCCTCGTCGAGGACCACGATCGGGGGCGATTTGAGCAGCAGCCGCGCCAGGGCGAGCCGCTGCTTCTCACCGCCGGAGAGCCGGTGTCCACGATCACCGACGACGGTGTCCAGACCGTTCGGCAACGCCGAGATCGAACCCCAGATCAGCGCTGCCCTGCACGCCTCGACCACCTCCTCCTCGGTCGCATCGGGGCGCGCGTAGAGGAGGTTGGCGCGGATCGTGTCGTGGAACAGGTGCGTCTCCTGGCTGACCACACCCACCGTCTCGCTCAGGGACTGGAGCGTCACGTCACGCACGTCGTGGCCACCGACCCGGACGGTGCCGGAGGTCGCCTCGTACAGTCGCGGCACCAGCTGGGTGATCGTGGTCTTGCCGGCACCGGAGGGGCCGACGAGTGCCGTCAGCTGTCCGGCAGGAGCGGTGAAGCTCAGTTCCTTGAGGATCCAGGCGCTGTCGCCCCTGTCCTGCTCGCGCAGGGCTATCGGTTCCAGGGAGGCCAACGAGACCTCCTCCGCGGTCGGGTAGCGGAACGACACCCGGTCGAACTCGACCTCCAGACCACCGGCCGTCGCGTCCGCGCTCGCGGCCCGGTCCTCGTCGGCGGAGGGGAGCGCCTGCGCGCCGGGCTTCTCGGCGACGAGCGGCTTCAGGTCCAGGATCTCGAAGATCCGGTCGAAGCTGACGAGCACCGTCAACACCTGAATCTGCAGGCCGGAGAGCTGGTTGATCGGCCCGTACATCCGGAACAGCAGCGTCACCATCGCGACGAGCGTGCCGATCTGGAGCGTTCCGGCGATCACCAGGTTCCCGCCGAAGCCGTACACGATCGCCGTCGTCATCGAGGTGAGCACCGTGATGACGATGAAGAACATCCGACCGTGCACGACGTTCAGGGCGGTGATGTCACGGACGCGGCCCGCCTTCTCCTCGAAGAGCGCCGCCTCCGAGGCGGGCCGGCCGTACAGCTTGGCGAGCTCCGCGCCCGAGACGTTGAAGCGCTCGCTCATCATGGAGCCCATCTCACCGTCGAGGTTCATCCGCTCGCGGGTCAGCCGCTGCAGCTTGCGGCCGATGATGCGGGCCGGGAAGAGGAAGAGCGGCACCATCGCCAGGGCGACAAGGGTGATCTCCCACGACAGATAGATCATCGTGCTGACGACGATGGCCAGGGTCAGGAGCGCCGACACCGCCTGTGTCAGAAGTGAGGTGATCGCCTGCCGGGTCCCGGCGATGTCCGTGTTGAGCCTGCTGACGAGCGCTCCCGTCTGCACCCTCGAGAAGAAGGCGAGCGGTTGCCGCTGCACATGCTCGAAGACCTCGGTCCGCAGGTCGTAGACGAGTCCCTCGCCGATCCTGCCCGAGCAGCGGGCCTCGATGTAGAGGACGAACGACTCCATCAACGCCAGCAGCACGATGCCGAAGGCCAGCATCACGACGATCTCGAACCTCTTCGGCACGATGCCATCGTCGATCATGAACTTCAGCATCAGCGGGCTGGCGGCGGTGATCGCGCCGCAGGCGATGCTCGCGAGGACCAGGACCGCCAGTTGGTTCCGGTAGCGAACAGCGTACGGGACTATGCGCCGCAGCGTGCCCGGCCTGATCTTCTGGCGGCTCATCCTTCCTTTCTCGAGAGTGGTTCCGGAGGTAATTCTTGGGCCGCCTATGAGGGCCATGGAGAAAACTCCTCGCTTGTGGGTGTAAGAGCCCTTTCCGTCCGATCGGAAGGCGGTGCGGCGGCCTGAAGGACGGCCGCTGCCGACGCGTTGCGGTGGAGTGGGGTGCCGTGGAGTGGGTTTCGCCCTGTGCGCACAAGGCGCTCGGGGTCGCCCCGGATGGTGGCGCCGGCCGCATCGGAATGCGGCTCGGCGGGAGTCGGAACGGTCGTGTTCGTCACCATGGGCATGTACGTTCTGCGCTTTCTGTCGCCCGGGGAGGTCTCTTGTGGAGAGGCCCCGGGTCGGTGCGGCGAAAGGCCCGCCCGTCAGCCGTTGTTCTCCGGCTTCGGGGTGTCGTGAGTGAGCTCCTGGGCGTAGAAGTCCTTCACTCGGGAGAGGAATCTGCGGCGGCTCGGCTTGGCGGCCGTGCCGGGCCGCGGCCCCGGGTCAAGGGCGTCGAGGATCACCTTGCGCCGGATCTCGGCGACGGCGACGGCGTCGAGGGCAGGGTCGGCGACCGGCCGCGACGGGGCCTCGCCGTCCGCCGTGGACGGCGTCGCGGCGAGGGCCTCGGGAGCCGGGGCCTCGGCTGGCCGGGCCTCACCGCCGGGCGGGGTGGCGCCGACGCGGCGGTCCGGCTCGGCGGCGGAGGCGGTCGAGGGGGCGGAGGACGGGATCGCGAGAGACATGAGAAGTACGCCTTCTGTCGCCAGGAACGGATGGAAGTGAGGTCGTTGAATCGCCCGCGAACCGAAGTGAGTGGTCTGCCGGCGGCACGGGGTGCGGGCGGACCCGGTGGCCGTGGAGCCGTCGGGGACCGCCGGCCCCGAAGGACCGTGAGCGGCCGGAGGCCGGCGGACCCCAGAGCGCCGTAGAGGCGTCGGAGGCCGTCGGCCCCAGGGGGACCGTGGAGCTGTCGGAGACCGGCGGCCGGCTCCAAGGGCCTCGGAGCGATCGGGGACCGGCGGACCGCCGGGGCCGACCGCCGGGCCGCAGCGGGCCGGGGCGTCGGAGAATCGGGCCGTTGGCTCGTCGGGGAGTCGGGCCATCGGAAAGTCGGGCAGTTGGACCGTCGGGCTGTTGGACCGTCGGCCTGTTCGGGGCTTCGGGCTGTTGGACCGTGGGGCTGTTCGGGGCTTCGGGCTGTTCGGGTCTTCGGTAGACAGGGCCCCTTCGTTCAGGGCCTGCGTCCTCGTGCCTTGCCTGCGCGCGCGGAGACCGCGCTCGTTCCGGGGACGTCGACCGGTGCTCGCACCGGCCGACGCACCCCCTTCGTGCTACCGCTGGGCCAGCCAGGCGGCCACCGCGGTCCATACGTCGGCCAGCGTCTCGGGCTTGGCCATCTCGTAGTGGGTGCACGGAACACCGGTCTCCGTGATCTCACCCGTGATGTAGGGCTTCCAGAGCTCGCCGGTCGCCTCGCCCTCCGGCTTGCTCTGCTCCGCCACGATCAGCAGCGCGTCTCCGTCGAAACGCCCGTGCTCGTGGTCGGCCCGGATGGTCCGGTGGTTCTGGAGGATCCGGGCGAACGTCCGGTACTCCTCCTCGGTTGCCGCGCCGAGGGCGCCTCCCGCTTCCCTGCGCACGACCTCGATCAGCCGGTCGACCTTGGCGTCCAGGTCGACCTCGCTCTCGTCGGCGTGGTCGACGGCCTCGCCGTCCCGACGCTGCCACGGGTACTGGTCGAGGATGACCAGCGCCGAGACCTCGTCCCCCGCCGCCCGCAACTGGACGGCCATCTCGTGGGCGACCGCCCCTCCGTAGGACCAGCCGAGCAGCCGGTAGGGGCCGCTCGCCTGCACCGAGCGGATCCGCTCGATGTACTCCGCCGCCATCTCCGTTACGGAGCAGGCGAGTTCGGAGGTGCCGTCCAGGCCGCGGGACTGCAGACCGTACAGCGGGATCTCCGCCGGTACGTGTCGCGCCATCGGCATGTAGCACCAGCTCAGGCCGCCCGCCGGGTGGATGAAGAAGAACGGCGGCTCGCTGCCCTGCTCCCTGATCGGCAGCAGGACGTCGAGCGCGTCGCGGATCGAGGAGAGGCTCATCCGCTTCATCAGCTCGCCGACGCTCGGCGCCGCGAACAGGTCGCGCACCGCGATCGACACGCCCCGCTCCCGCAGCGCCTCCACCAGCCGCACCGCGAGCAGCGAGTGCCCGCCGAGCGCGAAGAAGTCGTCGTCGACGCCCACGTCGGGCACCCCGAGGACCTGCGCGAACGCCTCGCACATGTTGTCCTCGAACGACGTCACCGCCCAGTTCGCCGCCTCGGCCACCGCGCCGCCCTCCGGGACGGGCAGGGCCTTGCGGTCCAGCTTCCCGTTCGGCATCAGCGGCAGCCGGTCGATGACGACCACCGCCGACGGCACCATGTAGCCGGGCAGCCGGTCCTGGGCCAGGCCGCGCGCCTCCCGGGCGATCCGGTCGGCCGCCGGCTCCGACTCCTCCTGTGCGGCCGCACCTCGGTTCGGCACCACGTACGCCACCAGGCGCTGGTCGCCCGGGGTGTCCTCGCGGACCAGGGCGACGGCCTGGCCGACCGAGGGGTGCGAGGCCAACGCGGCCTCGATCTCGCCCAGTTCGACACGGAAGCCACGGATCTTGACCTGGTCGTCGGAGCGCCCGACGTACTGCAGCTCCCCGTCGGAGGTCCACCGCACCACGTCACCGGTGCGGTAGATCCGCGCCCCGGGCTCCCCGAACGGGCCGGCCACGAAACGGCTCGCCGTCAGGTCCGGACGGCCCAGGTAGCCGCGCGCGACGCTCTTGCCCCCGATGTACAGCTCGCCCGCCACGCCCGGCGGAACCGGGGCGAGGGTGTCGTCGAGCACGTACACCTGGGTGTTGCCGATCGGGCCGCCGATCGACGTCGCGTCGGCCCCCTCCCCCGCCAGCTCCTTGGCGGTCGACCAGACCGTGGTCTCGGTCGGACCGTACAGGTTCGTCAGCGTAGGCGTCCTGGCGAGGAGAGTGCGGGCGAGGTCGCTCGGCAGCGCCTCCGCACCGATCATGGCGCGCACCCCCGACCAGTCGACCGGGTCGTCGGCGTCGGCGATCAGGCCGCGCCACAGACTCGGCGTCGCGTGGACGATGTTGGCGCCGGTGGTACGGATCAGGGAGCGCAGCGCCCACGGGTCGAGCACCTGCTCCTGTGAGGCGAGCACCATCCGTGCCCCGTTGAGGAACGGCAGGTAGAACTCGAAGCCCGCCATGTCGCAGCCGTGGGTGCTGACCGCCAGGAGCCGGTCGTCCGCGCCGAGCGCGAACCGGTCCTGCATCGCGCTCAGGAAGTTCACGATCGCGCGGTGCTCGACGAGCACTCCCTTCGGACGCCCGGTGGACCCGGAGGTGTAGATGACCCACATCGGGTGCTCCGGCCGCAGCGCCGCCGTGCGCTCGCCGTCGGCCAGCGGCCCGTCCGCGATTCCGGCGAGCCCCTCCACGACCTCCGCGCCGTCCAGCAGGAGCACGGGCACCTGCGGACGGTGCCCGGGCTCCGCCGGGCGGGCGTCCAGCTCCTCGCTGGTGAGCACGCACATCGCGCCGGAGTCGGCGGTGACGTACGCGATCCGGTCGGCGGGGTAGGCCGGGTCGATCGGCAGGTACGCGGCGCCCGACTTGATCACGCCGAGGAGGGCGACCACCAGGTCGACCGTCCGCTCGAAGACCGCCGCGACGACCGTCTCCGGGCCGACGCCACGGCCGGCGAGGTAGCGCGCGAGCCGGTTGGCCCTCGCGTCCAGCTCGGCGTAGGTCAGCTCCACGTCGCCGTGGACCAGGGCGACCGCGTCGGGCGTACGGGCGACCTGCGCCTCGAACAGCTCGACGACCGTCGCGTCCGGCACCTCGGCCTCGGTCGCGTTCCACTCGGTGAGCATCCGCGTACGCTCGTCCTCGCCCAGGATGTCCACCTCGCCGAGGCGGATCCCCGGTTCGGCGGCGAGCGTCGCGAGCACCCGGCTCAGCCGCTCGGCGATCCGCTCGACCGACTCGGGGTCGAACAGGTCGGCCGCGGCGACGAGCGAGCCGCGCATCCCCGCCGGGGCGCCTTCGGCGTCGTACAGCTCGGCGACGCTGACGTCCAGGTCGAACTTGACGACCGCCTCGGGACGGGCCGCCACGGTCCGGGCCGCCGGAGCCCCGCGCCGGGCGTCCACGCCCTCCAGGTCGAGCACCGCCTGCTCGTTGTTCTGCAGGAGCAGCATGACCTGGAACAGCGGGTGACGGGCCATCGACCGCGTCGGGGACAGCTCCTCGACCAGCCTCTCGAACGGCACGTCGGGGTGTGCGAACGCTCCGAGACCAGCCTCCCGTACTCGTCCGAGGACCTCCCGGAACGTCGGGTCCCCCGCCAGGTCGGTACGCAGGACGAAGGTGTTGACGAAGTAGCCGATCAGGTCGTCGAGGGCCTCGTCCGTGCGGCCCGCGATCGCGGAGCCGATCGGGACGTCGGTGCCCGCGCCGATCCGCGAGAGCAGGACGGACAGGGCGCCGTGCAGCACCATGAACATCGTCACGCCCTCGGCCCGTGCCAGCTCCGCCAGCCTCGCGTGGACGTCCGCCGGGATGTCGAGCGGCACCCGGTGGCCCCGGTGCGAGGCGATCGCCGGCCGCGTCCGGTCGAACGGCAGCTCCAGCTCCTCCGGCAGCCCGGCCAGTGTCTCTCGCCAGTAGGCGACCTGCTGGGAGATCAGGCTCTGCGGGTCCTGACTGTCCCCGAGCACCTCGCGCTGCCACAGCGCGTAGTCCGCGTACTGGACCGGCAGCGGCTCCCACCCCGGCGCCCGGCCCGCGCTGCGGGCCTCGTAGGCGATGGACACGTCACGGGCGAGCGGCGCCCACGACCAGCCGTCACTGGCGATGTGATGGACCACGACGACCAGGACGTGCTCCTCGGGCCCGGCACGGAACAGCCAGGCACGGACCGGTACTTCGGCCGCGAGGTCGAAGGTGTGCGCCTTCGCCGCCGCCACCGCGTCGGCCAGGGCGTCCGGCTCGACGTCGGCGACGGTCAGCTCCCAGTCCAGGGCGTCGATGTCGACGATCCGCTGGTACGGCTCGCCGTCGGCGACGCCGAAGACGGTCCGCAGCACCTCGTGCCGCCCGAGCAGGTCGCGGAATGCCGCTCCCATCGCGTCGGCGTCCACCGCTCCGGCGAGCCTGGCGGCCACCGGGATGTTGTAGGTGGGACTCGGCCCGTCCATCTGGTTGATGATCCACAGCCGGCGCTGTCCGTACGAGAGCGGAAGCCGCTCGGGACGCTCCATGGCCGTCAGCGCGGCCCGTGCCGCACGGGCTCCCGCCAGCTGCTCGGCAAGGCCCGCGACCGTGGGTGCTTCGAAAAGCGCCCGGATCTCGACCTCGACACCCAGGACCGCACGGATCCGGCTGACCAGACGCACCGCGAGGAGGGAATGCCCGCCCAGCTCGAAGAAGTCGTCGTCGACACCCACCTCGGCAAGACCGAGGACTTCCGCGAACGCCATGCACAGGATCTCCTCCTGCAGCGTGGCCGCACGACGCCCACCGGAGACGAGAGACGAGGAGTAGTCGGGTGCGGGCAGGGCCTTACGGTCCAGCTTCCCGTTGCCGGTCAGCGGCAGCGCGTCCAGGACCACGACCGCCGACGGCACCATGTGCTCCGGCAGCCGCTGCCCCGCGAACTCCCGCAGAGCAGGCACCAACTGCACCTTCTCCTGCGGCTCCAGATCATCCGCCACCACATACGCCACGAGCCTGCGATCACCCGCGACATCCTCGCGGGCGACCACGGCGGCCTGGTCCACCAGCGGATGCCCGGTCAGCACCCCTTGGACCTCACCCGGCTCGATCCGGTAGCCGCGGATCTTGACCTGGTCGTCGGCCCGGCCGGCGAAGACCACCTGGCCGTCAGCCGTCCACTTCGCCCGGTCACCCGTCCGATACATTCGCCGACCCGACTCGAACGGGTTCGCCACGAACCGCTCCGCCGTCAGGTCCTCTCGCCCCACGTAACCGCGTGCCAGGCCGGCACCGGACACGTACAGCTCACCCACGACGCCCGGCACAACCGGGTTCAGGTGCTGGTCGAGCACGTAGAAGCGGGTGTTGGCGACCGGCGATCCGACCGGAACCGCCTCCCCGGCGACCCGCTCCGGGGTCAGCCGGATGGTGGCGACACCGATCGTGGTCTCCGTCGGCCCGTAATGGTTGTGGACCTCCCGGTCGCCCGCAGCGGTGATCAGCTCCCGCAGCCACACCGGAGAGGCCGCCTCACCACCGAGGACGAGAGAGCGCGCCGGCAGCACGCCTTCCATGCCACCGGCCGCCGACAGCGCGGCCAGGTGCGAAGGCACCGCCTTGAAGTGATCGATCCGACGCTCGGCCAGGTACGCCGCGACCGCCTGCGGGTCGGTCACCGCACCCTCATCGAGAATGTGCAGCTCACCACCGGTCGCGAGACTGGCGAACACCACCGTGTTACCAAGGTCGGTCGCCTGCGCCTGCAGCAGCGCATATCGCGCACCAGGCCGGCCGAAACCGACCCGCTCCGGCACGGAACCCACATAGTTCGCCACACCGCCATGAGTCACCGCCACACCCTTGGGCTGACCCGTCGAACCCGACGTGTAGATGACATAGGCCAGCGACTGCGGTGCAACATGACGCTCGGGACGGTCGGTCGACGCCGCCGCGAGCTGCATCCCCACGAACGCGTCATCGATCGCGACGAGCCGCGAACGGCCGGCCGGCAGCTCGTCCAGAATCTCTTCGGTCGTCAGCGCAAGCGCCGCCCGGCTGTCACGCAGCATGTACGCGATCCGGTCCGTCGGCTGCCCCGGATCCACCGGCAGATAGCCCGCACCCGCCTTCCACACACCCAAGATCGCCGCGATCATGTCCACACCACGCGGCAGACACAGACCCACCACCGACTCCGCACCGATCCCCTGACCGATCAGGTAATGCGCGATCCGGTTCGCCCGCACATCCAGCTCCGCGTACGGAAGTTCCACACCTTCGCTGACGATCGCGACGGCCTCGGGGGCTCGCGTCGCCTGCTGCTCGAACAGCTCGTGCACCAGGGCCGGTCGTCCGTCGGTCGCCGTGTCGTTCCAGCCGACCAGCACCCGATGGCGCTCCACCTCGTCGAGTGCCGGGACACCGCTGAGACGGGTCTGCGGGCTGTCGCCGAGCAGGTCGAGCACGCGCACCCAGGACCGGGCGATGCGCTCGGCCCACTCCGCGTCGAAGAGGTCGGCGGCGACCGTGACCGAGCCGCGCAGCCCGGCCGGGGCGCCGTCGACGTCGTACGTCTCCCCCACCATCACGTCGAGGTCGAACTTCGCCGCACGGGTACCGGTGGACATGCCACCGGTCCACACGACCGGTGTGGCCAGCGCGTCGAGACCGGCACTGACGGTGTTCTGCTTCGTCAGGACGACCTGGAAGAGCGGGTGGCGGGCCATGGAGCGGGCCGGGGCCAGCTCCTCGACCAGCCGCTCGAACGGAACGTCCTGGTGGGCGAAGCCGGACAGGCCCGCTTCCCGGACCCGGGCGAGCAGCTCGGTGAAGGCCGGGTCGCCCGAGAGGTCCGCCCGCAGCACCTGGGTGTTGACGAAACAGCCGACCAGATCGTCGAGGGCCTCGTCGCCGCGGCCCGCGTGCGCCGAACCGATCGGGACGTCGGTGCCCGCTCCCAGCTTCGAGAGCAGCGTGGCGAGAGCGGCCTGGAGGACCATGAACACGGTCACGCCCTCGGCGCGCGCCAGCTCCACGAGGCGCGCATGCACCTCCGCGGGTACGTCGAGCCCGACACTGTGCCCCAGGTGCGAGGCGACCGCCGGCCGTGACCGGTCGAAGGGAAGATCCAGCTCTTCCGGAGAGCCTGCCAGCGTCTGTCGCCAGTAGGCGAGCTGACGGGCGATCACACTGTCGGGGTCCGACTCGTCCCCGAGCAGTTCACGCTGCCAGAGCGCGTAGTCGGCGTACTGGACCGGCAGCGGCTCCCACTCCGGGGCGCTGCCCCCGACGCGCGCTGCGTAGGCCGTGGAGAAGTCCCGGGCCAGGGGCGCCCGCGACCAGCCGTCGCTCGCGATGTGGTGGACGAGGACGACGAGGACGCGCTCGCCCTCCCGGGTCTCGAACAGGGTGGCCCGGATCGGTACCTCGACGGCAAGGTCGAAGGCGTACCGCGCGGCTCCGGCGACCGCGTCCTCCAGCCCGGCCGCGTCGACCTCCGCGACATCCAACTCCCATTCGAGAGACTCGATTTCGACGACCTGCTGGTACGGCTCACCGTCCGCGACACCGAAGACGGTCCGCAGGACCTCGTGCCGCCCGATGACGTCCCGCAGCGCCGCGTTCAGGGCCTGCCGGTCGACCTCTCCGGACAGACGGAGGGCGATCGGGCTGTTGTACGTCGAGCTCGGGCCCTCCAACTGGGAGATGAACCAGAGGCGTTGTTGGGCAAAGGAGAGCGGGACGCGTTCCGGTCGTTTCCCTGCGGTGAGTGCGAGGCGGGCCTGTCCGGCACCGGTCAGCCCGGCCGCGAGACCGGCGACGGTCGGGGTCGCGAACAGCGCCCGCAGCGCGACCTCGACCCCCAGGACCGTACGGACCCGACTGATCAGACGCACCGCGAGGAGCGAATGACCGCCCAGAGCGAAGAAGTCGTCGTCCACCCCGACCTCGGGCAGCCCCAGCACCTGGGCGAACACCCCACACAACAGCTCTTCCTGCAGGGTCACAGGGCCTCGACCGCCGGCACCCGTGACGTACTCGGGAGCGGGAAGCGCCTTTCGGTCCAGCTTGCCGTTGACGTTCAGCGGCAGCGCGTCCAAGGGCACGATCGCCGACGGAACCATGTAGGACGGCAGGCGGCGGTCGGCCAGTGCGGTCAGGATCCGGGGCAGCTCATCGGCCACTCCTTCCTCGGCCGGGACCACGTAGGCAACCAGGCGCTTGTCCCCCGGAATGTCCTCGCGGGCAATGACGACCGCCTGCGCAATCAGGGGATGCCCGGCCAGCACCGACTGGACCTCGCCCAGCTCGATACGGAATCCACGGATCTTGACCTGCTCGTCCGCCCGGCCCAGGTACTCGATCTGGCCGTCCGTGTTCCAGCGCACGATGTCACCCGTACGGTAAAGACGACCACCCGCGTTCGAGAACGGGTCGGCGACGAAGCGCTCACCCGTCAGCTCCGGTCGGCCCAGATAACCACGGGCCAGACCCGACCCGGCGATATACAGCTCTCCCGGAACCCCGGCAGGGACGGGGGTCAGCGCGCCGTCCAGGACGTAGACCCGCGCGTTGGAGATCGGCCGGCCGATCGGGACCACGCCTTGCACGTCGGTGTCGGAGTACCAGGCGGTCGTGTAGACCGTGGCCTCCGTCGGCCCGTAGATGTTCGCAACCCGGGCACCGGGAATCGCCGACCGGATACCCGAAACCGCATCCGCCGTCAGCGCCTCACCCGCCAACACCACCGTCCGAGGGCGGGCCTGGATAGCACCGGAGGTCACCATCTGCGCGAACGCCGACGGCACACCACTGACAAGACTCACCTCCCCCACACCAGCATCCGCGTCAGCCAGCGCCAGGAGATCCGGCACCACCTCGACACTGCCGCCCGAAACCAGCGGGCCGAACAGTTCGAAGACCGACACATCGAAATTGAAGGACGTCGACACCAGCACCCGCCGGAAGTCCTCACCCGAGAACTCCGCCGCCGCCCAGCCCAACAGACCCGCCACCGAACGGTGCTCCACCACCACACCCTTCGGGCGACCCGTCGAACCCGACGTATAGATCACATACGCCGGCTGCTCAGGCCGAATCACCGTCCCCAGCCCACTGCTTTCGAAGCCGGCCAGATCCAGACCATCCAGCAGCACCACCGTGGCATCCGACGACACAACCGCCGCAGCCGTGCCCGCCGAAGCCAGCACCACCACCGGGTTCGCATCCGCCAGCATGAACCCGACACGATCCACCGGATAGCCCGGATCAATCGGCAGATACGCACCCCCGGCCTTCAGCACCGCAAGCAGCGCCACCACCGACTCAATGCCCCGCTCCAGACACACACCGACAAACGACTCCGCACCCACCCCCCGACCGACCAGGTAGCGCGCCAGCCGATTCGCACGAGCATCCAGCTCCGCGTACGAAACCTCGACACCACCCGACACCACAGCCACCGACCCCGGCGCCCGCGCCACCTGCGCCTCGAACAACCCCACCACCGTGGCGTCACCCGGCACCACAACCCCGGTGTCGTTCCACTCCGTCAGGACCCGGTGCCGCTCGGTCTCGTCCAGGACCTGGACCGTGCTCAGCGGCAGGTCCAGGCCGGACACCAGGACGGTTTCGAGGGCGGAAACCAGGTTCTGCGCGGCCGTGCGCAGGAAGAGGCCCACCGTCTCGGGGTCGATCGGCGCTACCGCGTGGACGGCCAGCGAGATCCGGTCGCCGTTGTCGTCGACCGAGACCATCAGCGGGTAGTTGGTGCGCTCCTCGAAGAAGACCCTCCTGATCCCGTCGAGCCGCTCGTCGCGGACCTGAGGGGCCTCGGGCTCGGTCGTACCGCCGCCACTGTTGTGGCGATAGTTGAAGAGCGCGGTGAACAGGGGTGCGTCACCCGTCACCCCGCTGGCCTGCTGCGCCACCGTGAGCGGCGCGTGCTCGTGCTCGAGCAGTTCCGCCAGCTGGCCGCGCATCGCGGACACGGCTGTGAGAACTCCGAGTTCGTCGGTGCGCACGCGCACCGGCAGGGTGTTGAGGAAGGGACCCGGCACGCGGTCGGAGCCCGTACCGGCGTTCATGCGACCGAACAGGACCGTGCCGAACACCACGTCCTCCCGACCACTGACCGCGGCCAGCACGCGGGCCCACGCCAGGTGCATCAACGTCGCCGGGCTTGCGCCCAGTCGACGCGAGACGTCGAGCAGGCGCGCGTGCAGCTCGTCGTCGAAGACGACCCGGGAGCGGGTCGTGCCCGTGCCGTCGCCGTGGACGTCGACCAGGCCGAAGGGGGCGGTGGGCTCGGTGACGTCACCGAGGAGTTCGGCGAAGTACCGTTCGTGCTCGCCGGTGGTCACCCCGGCGCGGGCCTGGGCGACGAAGTTGCGGAAGGGCAGCGGCTCCGCGAGGGTGCCGTCGCGTCCGGTGAGGAACGCGTTGACCTCGGCGAGCATGACCTCCAGGGCAGTGTGGTCCTGCACCATGTGGTGGATCCGCACCAGAGCCAGCCACTGGTCGCCGCCGGGCACGCGGCCCGCGAGGACCCGGATCAGCGGGGCCCGGCCCAGGTCCATGGACCCGCCGCCGGCCGCGAGGAGCTGCTGCACCGGGTCGCCGCCCTCGGCGTCCAGAGTGACGAACTCGACCGGCAGGGCCGCCTGCCGCCGCACCACCTGGACCGGCTCGCGCAGACCCTCCCACACGATGGACGTGCGGTAGATGTCATGGCGGTCGACGACGCTCTGGAGTGCCTGGGTGAAGGTGCCGAGACGCTCCCGGGTGTCGAACTCGACGACCGTCGGCATGACGTACGTGTCCTTCCCTCCCTCGTTGAGGAGGTGGTGGAAGAGCAGGCCCTCCTGGAGCGGGGCCAGCGGGTACACGTCCGCGACGTTCGCCGCGCCACCGCCGACAGTGGCGACGACCGTGGCCAGTTCGTCGGTGGTGAGGTCGACGAGCGGCAACATCTCCGGCGTGATCGCGGTCGCGCCGACCGGGATGAGGTTCGCCGGGACGGCCACCGGCTCGGCGCCCGCCGAGGCGGCAAGCCCGGCCGGGGTCGGGGCGTCGAAGAGAGCCCTGATCGAGACGGAGACACCACGCGTACGGAGCAGGGCGACCAGACGGATCGCGAGCAGCGAGTGGCCGCCGAGCCGGAAGAAGTCGTCGTCCACGCCGACCCCGTCGAGGCCCAGGACCTCGGCGAAGGCCGCGCACAGGATCTCCTCGCGGGCGTTGGAAGGCCCGCGGCGGCTGCCGGTGACGTACTCGGGGGCGGGCAGTGACTTGCGGTCCAGCTTGCCGTTGACGTTCAGCGGCAGCGCATCCATGACCACGATCGCGGACGGGACCATGTAGGACGGCAGGCGGTCGCTGACGAACTCACTTATGCGGAGCGACAGTTCAGTTGCTGCTGCCTCCTCCACCGGGACTACGTAGGCGACGAGGCGCTTGTCCCCCGGGGTGTCCTCTCGGGCGATCACGACCGCCTGAGCGACCTCCGGGTGGCCGGCGACCGCGGACTGCACTTCGCCCAGCTCGATGCGGAAGCCACGGATCTTGACCTGCTCGTCAGCACGGCCCAGGTACTCGACCTGACCCTCGGCGTTCCAGCGGACCACATCACCCGTGCGGTAAAGACGACCACCAGTGACGGAGAAGGGGTCGGCGACGAAGCGTTCACCGGTCAGCTCCGGTCGGCCCAGATAGCCACGGGCCAGACCCGCACCCGCGATATACAGCTCACCCGGAACCCCGGCAGGGACCGGGGTCAGCGCCCCGTCCAGAACGTAGACCCGCGCGTTGGAGATCGGCCGGCCGATCGGGACCACGCCTTGCACGTCGGTGTCGGAGTACCAGGCGGTCGTGTAGACCGTGGCCTCGGTCGGCCCGTAGATGTTGGCGACCCGGGCACCGGGAATCGCCGACCGGATACCCGAAACCGCATCAGCCGTCAGCGCTTCACCCGCGAGCACCACGGTCCGCGGGCGTGCCTGGATAGCACCGGAGGTCACCATCTGCGCGAACGCCGACGGCACACCACTGACAAGACTCACATCACCCACACCGGCATCCGCGTCAGCCAGCGCCAGGAGATCCGGCACCACCTCGACACTGCCGCCCGAAACGAGCGGGCCGAACAGTTCGAAGACCGACACATCGAAGTTGAACGACGTCGACACCAGCACCCGCCGGAAGTCCTCACCCGAGAACTCCGCCGCTGCCCAGCCCAGCAGACCCGCCACCGAACGGTGCTCGACCACCACGCCCTTCGGGCGACCCGTCGAACCCGACGTATAGATCACATATGCCGGCTGCTCAGGCCGGATCACCGAACCCAACGGTCCACTCTCGAAACCGGCCAGCTCGGCGTCCTCCAGCAGCACCACCGTGGCATCCGACGACGCAACCGCCGCAGCCGTGCTCGCCGAAGCCAGCACCACCACCGGGTTCGCGTCCGCCAGCATGAACCCGACCCGCTCCACCGGATAGCCCGGATCGATCGGCAGATACGCACCCCCGGCCTTCAGCACTGCCAGCAGCGCCACCACCGCATCGACACCACGCTCCAAGCAGACACCGACGAACGACTCGGCACCCACCCCCCGACCGGCCAGGTAGCGCGCCAGACGATTCGACCTGGCATCCAGCTCCGCGTACGAAACCTCGACACCTCCCGACACCACAGCCACCGACCCCGGCGCCCGCGCCACCTGCGCCTCGAACAACCCCACCACCGTGGCGTCACCCGGCACCACAACCCCGGTGTCGTTCCACTCCGTCAGCACCTGACGCAGCCCCGCCTCGTCCAGCACCTGAACAGAGCCGAGCGGCACGTCCTCGTCGTGGTCGAGGACCGATTCGAGCGCGGAGACCAGGTTCCCGGCCGCCGTGCGCACGAACTCGCCCACCACGCGCGGATCGATCGGAGCCACCGCGTCCACCGCGAGCGTGAACAGGTCGCCGTTGTCGTTGACCGAGACCATCAGCGGGAAGTTGGTGCGCTCCCGCGTGAAGACGGCCCGCATGCCGTCCATGCCCTCGTGGCGCCGCTTGTCCGCGCGCTCCTCTGCGCTGCGGCCCGGGTTGTGCCGGAAGTTGAACAAGGCGGTGAACAGCGGGGTGTCTCCGGTGACGCCGCTGGCGCGCTGCGCCACGACGAGCGGAGCGTGCTCGTGCTCCAGGAGCTCCGCCAGCTGGCCGCGCATCGCGGAGACTGCAGCGCGGACACCGGAGGCGTCCGTGCGGACGCGGACGGGGAGCGTGTTCATGTACGGGCCGGGGACCTGGTCCGCGCCCTCGCCCGCGTTCATGCGGCCGAACAGGACGGTGCCGAAGACGACGTCCTCGCGGCCGCTGACCGCCGCGAGCACCCGGGACCACGCGACGTGCATGACGGTCGCGGGGCTGGCGCCGAGGCGCCGCGAGACTTCCCGGAGCCGTAGGGTCAACTCCGAGTCGAACGGGACCACTTCACGTACGGCTCCGGCACCGTCACCGCGTACGTCCGCGACGCCGAAGGGTGCGGTGGGCTCGGTGACGTCGCCGAGCAGATCGGCGAAGTACCGCTCGTGCTCCGAGCGCTCGACGGCACCGCGCGTCTGCGCGACGAAGTTGCGGAACGGCAGCGGCTGCGCCAGCTCCCGCCCTCGGCCTGCGAGGATCGCCTGCACCTCGTTGAAGACGATCTCCAGCGCGGTGTGGTCGCGCACGACGTGGTGCGCCCGCAGCAGCCCGAGCCAGCGGCCGTCGCCGGGGATCCGAGCCGCGTGCATCCGGATCAGCGGGGCCTCGCCGAGGTCCATGCGCAGGCCGCCGGCCGCGAGGAGCTGCTCCGTCGGGTCGCCGCCCTCGGGGTCGAGGGTGACCTCGGTGACAGGGAGGGTGACGTGGCGCCAGACGACCTGGACCGGCTCGCGCAGGCCCTCCCAGACAATGGACGTGCGGTAGATGTCGTGGCGGTCGACGACCTGCTGGAGCGCGTCCGCGAAGGCGTCGAGCCGGTCGCGGGCATCGAACTCGAGCACGGTCGGCATGACGTAGGCGTCGTCTCCACCGTCCGCGAGGAGGTGGTGGAAGAGCAGGCCCTCCTGGAGCGGGGCGAGCGGGTAGACGTCCGCGACGTTCGCCGCGCCACCATCGACGGTGGAGACGACCGCGGCCAGTTCGTCTGCGGTGAGGTCGACGAGCGGCAGCATGTCGGGCGTGATCTCGGTCGCGCCGACCGGGATCAGGTTGTCCGGCACCTCGACCTGGACGGCGCCCACGGAGGCGGCGAGGCCGGCAGGCGTGGGGGCCTGGAAGAAGGAGCGGACCGAGACGGAGACGCCGCGCTTCTGCAGGAGGGCGACGAGCCGGATGGCGAGGAGCGACTGGCCGCCGAGCCGGAAGAAGTCGTCATCGACGCCGACGCTCTCCAGCCCCAGGACTTCGGCGAACGCGGCGCACACGATCTCTTCACGGGCGTTGGAGGGACCGTTCCCCACGCTGACCACGTGCTCGGGGGCGGGCAGGGCCTTGCGGTCGAGCTTGCCGTTGGCGGTCAGCGGCAGCGCGTCCAGGACGACGACCGCCGAGGGGACCATGTACTCGGGCAGGCTCCGCGCCACGAACTCCGCGACCGGCTCGACCGGTTGACCGCTGGTGACGACGTACGCCACCAAGCGACGGTCGCCCGGGGTGTCCTCACGTACCACCACCGCGGCATGCGCAACCTGCGGATGCGCGGCAACCGCCGCCTGGACCTCACCCGGCTCGATGCGGAAACCGCGGACCTTCACCTGGTCGTCGGTGCGGCCCAGGAAAACCAGCCGGCCGTCCACCGTCCACCGCACACGGTCCCCGGAACGGTACATCCGCTCACCCGAGACCGAGAACGGCGAAGCGACAAACCGCTCCGCGGTCAGCCCCGCACGGTTCACATAGCCGCGGGCCACACCCGTACCGGAGACATACAGTTCACCGGCCACGCCCACCGGGACGGGCCGCAGAGCCTCGTCGAGGACGAAGACACGGGCGTTGGCCACAGGCCTGCCGACCACGACGGCGGCCGACTCGGAGAGGCGGGCGATCGTGGTGTCGACGGTCGCCTCGGTCGGACCGTAGAAGTTGAAGCCCTCCACCCCGTCCAGCGACCGCAGCCGCTCCCACAGACCCGCCGGAGTGGCCTCACCACCCACGCCGATACGGGCGGGGTGCTGTTCGTTCTCGAAAAGACCCTCATCCACGAGGACTTGGAGATACGAGGGGGTGATCTCGGCGAAGTCGATACGCGAAGAACGCATCCACGCCACCACACGCCCCGCGTCCAGCCACGTGTCCGCGTCCACCACATGCAACTCGTGGCCCGTGAACAGAGCCGCCAGCTGATTCCAGGACGCGTCGAAGGACACCGACGTCGTCAACGCGACCCGCAGCGGCGCCCCGTCCGTGACGAACACCGTCCGGCCGTGCCCCTCACACAGGCTCACCGCACCACCGTGTGTGACCACCACACCCTTCGGACGGCCCGTCGAACCGGAAGTGTAGATCACGTACGCAGGGTGCTCAGGCCGAATCCGGATGCCCAGCGGGCCGTCGTCCAGACCCGCAAGCGCGGCCGCCGTCTCCGGGTCGTCAAGCAGAACCACGGGCGCGTCCGTCGCGGGCACCACCTCGGCCGTCCCGACGGAGGCGAGCACCGCCGCGGGGGCGGCGTCCTCGACCATGTACGCGAGGCGGTCGGCCGGGTAGTCCGGGTCGAGCGGCAGATAGGCGCCACCGGCCTTCAGAACCGCGAGCAGAGCGACGATCAGATCCGCACCCCGCTCCAGACACACCCCCACCACAGACTCAGGACCCACACCCTGAGCAGCCAGGTAGCGCGCCAGACGACCGGCACGGGAATCCAGCTCGGCATACGAGAGCCCCACACCGGACGCGACGACCGCAACCGCCCCCGGCGCACGCGCCACCTGCGCCGCGAACAGCTCCGGCAGCGAACCAGCCACCACCGGAACAGCCGTCTCGTTCCACTCCGCCAGGCGCCGACGCTCGCCCTCGTCCAGGACCTCGACCGCGCTCAGCCTGGACTGCGGGGCCGTGACCAGCAGCTCGATGGCCTGGGCCCAGCGGGCGACGATGCGCTCGGCCGTCTCGACGTCGAAGAGGTCGGCGGAGGCGACGACCGAACCGCGCAGGCCCGCCGGAGCGCCCTGGGCGTCGAAGACCTCCGTGACCGAGGCGTCCAGGTCGAACTTCGCCGCGGACTCGCTGGTCGCCGGGCCGTCGTGGGTGGCGGACCTGCTCGGGGCGGCGGCACCCGCGCCCGCCGTGCCCGGCAGGTCGAGGACGGCCTCGCCGGTGTTCTGGACCTTCAGCATGACCTGGAACAGGGGGTGCCGGGCCAGCGAGCGGGCCGGAGCCAGCTCCTCGACCAGCTTCTCGAACGGCACCTCCTGGTGCTCGAACGCCGCCCAGTCCGTCTGCCGCACCCGTGAGAGCAGCTCGGTGAAGGTCGGGTCACCCGACACGTCCGTGCGCAGGACGAGGGAGTTGATGAAGAAGCCGACGAGGTCGTCGAGGGCGACGTCCGTACGCCCGGCGACGGTCGTGCCGATCGGGATGTCGGTGCCCGCGCCGAGGCGGGAGAGCACGGCCGCGAGGGCGGCCTGCAGCACCATGAAGGGGGTCACGCCCTCGGCCTTGGCCAGCTCGGCGAGGCGCGCGTGCACCTCGGCGGGAACGGTCAGCGGCACCTTGTGGCCCCTGCGGGAAGGAAGGGCCGGCCGCGAACGGTCGACGGGAAGCTCCAGCTCCTCCGGGACATCCGCCAACACCCCACGCCAGTAGGCCGTCTGATTGGCCATGACGCTCTCGGGATCCGACTCGTCGCCGAGCATCTCGCGCTGCCAGAGCGTGTAGTCGGCGTACTGGACGGGCAGCGGCTCCCACTCGGGAGCCTTGCCCTCGCTGCGCGCCGCATAGGCCGTCGAAAGGTCGCGGGCCAGCGGGCGCTTGGACCAACCGTCGCTTGCGATGTGATGCGTCACCAGGGCGAGCACCTGCTCGTCGTCACCGCTGGAGAACAGGGATGCGCGGATCGGTATCTCGGCCGACAGGTCGAAGGTGTGGCCGAGGACGTCGGCGATCGCGCCGTCGAGCTCGGCCGGCTCGACCTCGGCCACCGTCAGCGCCCAGTCCAGGTCGGCCGCCTTCAGGATGTGCTGGTACGGCTCGCCGTCCGCGACCCGGTAGACCGTGCGCAGGACCTCGTGGCGGCCGATCACGTCCCGCAGTGCCGCGCCGAGCGCGGCACCGTCGGTGTCGCCCGAGAGGCGCAGTACGACAGGGATGTTGTAAGTGGAGCTCGGGCCCTCGGACTGGCTGAGGAACCACAACCGACGCTGCGCGAATGACAACGGAATCATCAGGACTCCTCCTGGTTACGCATCGGCCGCAACGCCGGCCTTGCTGTCTTCTGGTTGGCAAGTTGTTGTGCGAGTGCTGCCACGGTCGACGCCTCGAGGAGCACGCGGAGCGGGACCTCGACGCCAAGCTCGGCGCGGATCCTGCTGGTCAGGCGGACGGCGAGCAGCGAGTGGCCGCCGAGTGCGAAGAAGTCGTCGTCGACACCGACTTCGGGCAGACCCAGGAGTTCGGCGAAGGCCGCACAGAGGATCTCCTCCTGGCGGTTCGCCGGTCCGCGCCCCGCCGTGACGGAATGCTCGGGAGCGGGGAGGGCCTTGCGGTCGAGCTTGCCGTTACCGGTCAGCGGGAGGGCGTCGAGCACGACGACCGCCGCCGGGACCATGTGCTCCGGTAGTCGCCGGCCCGCGAACTCGCGTACCTGGGTGCCGATTTCGGGATCGACCTCGTCCTGCTCGGTCGGGACGACGTAGGCGACGAGGCGGGTGTCCCCCGGCACGTCCTCCCGAGCGATGACAGCAGCCTGCGCGACCTCGCGATGCGCAGCCACCACCGCCTGGACCTCACCCGGCTCGATCCGGAAGCCCCGAACCTTCACCTGCTCGTCCGCACGGCCCAGGTACTCCAGCAGACCGTCACCCGTCCACCGGGCCACGTCACCGGTGCGATACATCCGGCCGCCGGGCTCGAACGGGTTCGCGGTGAAGCGCTCCGCAGTCAGACCCGGACGCTTCACATAACCGCGCGCGAGCTGGACGCCGGCGATGTACAGCTCACCCGCGACACCCGGAGCGACCGGCTGCAGACGATCGTCGAGGACGTAGAGGCGGGTGTTGGCGATCGGGCGACCGATCGGCACCGACTCACCGACCTCCTGCCCCGCCGTGATCTCGAAGACACAGCAGCCGACCACCGCCTCCGTCGGCCCGTACTCGTTCACGACCACCGACCCGGGAGCCCGCGACAGCCAGTCACGCACCACCCCACCGGGCAGAGCCTCACCACCGACGACCCAACGCCGGGCAGCCGACGCCGTCTGCTCCGCGGTCAGCATCTCCGCAAGCAGCGGCAAGTGGGCGGGGACCGCCTTGACCAGACCGAAGCCACCGCTCTCGCGGATCAGCTCCGCCAGGCCCTCAGCCCCACCCGTCTCACTCGCCACCACCGCGGAACCCGCGACCAGCGGCACCAGAACGCTGGTCACCGTCAGATCGAAAGCCAGCGAGGAGTGGAGCGGCGCACCGCCTCCCTCACTCATTCCGTACGCGTCGGCAGCCCAGGCGACGTAGTTCGCCAGACCACCATGCGTAACCGCCACACCCTTCGGCCGCCCCGTCGAACCCGACGTATAGATCACATACGCGAGCCCATCAGCCGCGACCTCGACACAAGGAGACTCGAGCGACGCCACCGCGAGCTGCATCCCCACAAGCGTGCTGTCGAGAGCCACGAACCGGTTCCGACCAGCCGGGAGATCATCAAGGATCTCCTCCGTCGTCAGCGTGAGCACCGCACCCGAGTCGGCCAGCATGAACCCGATCCGCTCAGCCGGATACTCCGGATCGATCGGCAGATATCCCGCGCCCACCTTCCACACCGCGAGAACCGCCACCACCGCATCGACCCCACGCGGCAGACACAGACCCACCACCGACTCGACACCCACCCCCTGACCGATCAGATAGCCGGCCAGCCGATTCGCACGGGCGTCCAGCTCCGCATACGAAACCGACCCACCATCCGCGACGACCGCCACCGCACCCGGCGTCCGCGCAGCCTGCGCCGCAAACAGCCCCGGCACCAGCACCGATCCCAGATCAGCGGCCGTGTCGTTCCACTCCACCACCACCCGACGCCGCTCACCGGCATCGAGGACCTGGAGCGCACTCAGCCTCGTACCGCTGTCGCCCACCAGCAGGCCAAGCACCCGAATCAGGCGCTGACCGAGCCCCTCGACCGTCTCCCGGTCGAACAGGTCAGCCGCCGCGACCACCGAGCCCCACACGCCGGCCGGGACGCCGTGCTCGTCGAAGGACTCGGATACCCGGACCTCCAGGTCGAACTTGGCCGCCGCCTTCGCGATCCCGACGCCCCCGGCTCGTGCACCGGGGAGATCGAGGACTGCCTGGGCGTTGTTCTGGAGGTCCAACTGCACCTGGAACAACGGATGGCGGGCCATCGAACGCGACGGGGCAAGCTCCTCCACCAGCCGCTCGAACGGCACCTCCTGGTGAGCCAGGGCCGACAGGCTGGCCTCCCGCACCCGGCCCAGAACCTCACGGAACGTCGGGTCCCCCGACAGATCCGTACGTATGACCAGGGTGTTGATGAAGAAGCCGACCAGGTCGTCGAGAGCTTCGTCCGTACGGCCCGCGTTCGCCGAACCGATCGGAATGTCCGTACCCGCGCCGAGGCGGGAGAGCGTCATCGCCAGGGCTGCCTGGAGGACCATGAACGTGGTCACACCCTCGGTCCGCGCGACCTCCACCAGCCGGGCGTGTACCTCGGCCGGGACGACCAGGGGAACGCGGTGGCCGACGTGCGAGGCGGCCGTCGGCCGTGACCGGTCGAAGGGAAGCTCCAGCTCTTCCGGTGAGCCTGCCAACGTCTCGCGCCAGTAAGCGAGTTGGCGGACGATCACGCTGTCGGGGTCGTTCTCGTCGCCGAGCAGCTCGCGCTGCCACAGCGCGTAGTCGGCGTACTGGACCGGCAGTGGCTCCCACTCGGGCACCCGACCCTCGGCACGCGCCGCGTAGGCCGTGGACAGGTCCCGCGCCAGGGGGGCCGTCGACCAGCCGTCGCCCGCGATGTGGTGCATCACGATCACGAGCACCTGCTCGCTGGACCCCGCCTCGAACAGCGTGGCCCTGATCGGCAGCTCAGAGGTCAGGTCGAACTCGCCGGCAGCGGCGGTCGCGACGGCGCCGTCCAGCTCTTCGGGCGAGGCGTGGATGTGCTCCAACTGCCAGGCAAGTGAGCTGAGTTCGACTACGTTCTGGTACGGTTCGCCGTCTTCGGTCGGGAAGACGGTCCGCAGGACCTCGTGCCGCCCGATCACGTCCCGCAGGGCCAGTCCGAGCGCGTCCCGGTCGACACCGCCATCGAGACGGAGGGCGAACGGGATGTTGTACGTCGAACTCGGACCCTCCAACTGCGCCAGGAACCAGAGACGTTGTTGGGCGAAGGAGAGCGGGACACGCTCCGGGCGTTCCCCTGCGGTCAGGGCGAGCCTGGCCTGACCGGCACCGGTCAGAGCACACGCGAGACCGGCGACGGTCGGGGTCTCGAACAGGGACCGCAGCGGGACCTCCACGCCCAGGACCGTACGGACCCGGCTGATGAGACGCACCGCGAGCAACGAGTGGCCACCAAGAGCGAAGAAGTCGTCGTCCACCCCGACCTCGGGAACCCCGAGCACCTGGGCGAACACCCCGCACAACAGCTCTTCCTGCAGGGTGACCGGACCCCGACCACCGCTGCCGGCGGCGTACTCCGGGGCGGGCAGGGCCTTACGGTCCAGCTTGCCGTTGAGGTTCAGCGGCAGCGCATCCATGACCACGATCGCCGACGGGACCATGTAGGACGGCAGCCGCTCACCCGCGAACTCGGCTATGTCGATTCGCAGTTCATCCGCAGCCTCGCCGTCGTTCGGGACGACGTATGCGACCAGGCGCTTGTCCCCCGGAATGTCCTCACGGGCGATCACGACCGCCTGCGCGACGAGGGGATGCGCGGCCAGCACCGACTGGACCTCGCCCAGCTCGATACGGAATCCACGGATCTTGACCTGCTCGTCCGCGCGGCCCAGGTACTCGATCTGGCCGTCCGTGTTCCAGCGCACGATGTCACCCGTACGGTAAAGACGACCACCCGCGTTCGAGAACGGGTCGGCGACGAAACGCTCACCCGTCAGCTCCGGTCGGCCCAGATAGCCACGGGCCAGACCGGCACCCGCGATATACAGCTCTCCCGGAACACCCACCGGCACCGGTGAGAGCGTGCCGTCCAGGACATAGACCCGCGCGTTGGAGATCGGCCGGCCGATCGGGACCACGCCTTGCACGTCGGTGTCGGAGTACCAGGCAGTCGTATAGACCGTGGCCTCCGTCGGGCCGTAGATGTTGGCGACCCGCGCACCGGGAATCGCCGACCGGATGCCCGAAACCGCATCCGCCGTCAGCGCCTCACCCGCGAGCACCACCGTCCGCGGGCGAGCCTGGATAGCACCGGAGGTCACCATCTGCGCAAACGCCGACGGCACACCACTGACAAGACTCACATCCCCCACCGGCGTATCAGCATCCGCCAGCGCCAGGAGATCCGGCACCACCTCGACACTGCCGCCCGACACGAGCGGGCCGAACAGCTCGAAGACCGACACATCGAAATTGAACGACGTCGACACCAGCACCCGCCGGAAGTCCTCACCCGAGAACTCCGAAGCCGCCCAGCCCAACAGACCCGCCACCGAACGGTGCTCGACCACCACACCCTTCGGCCGCCCCGTCGAACCCGACGTATAGATCACATACGCCGGCTGCTCCGACCGGATCACCGAACCCAGCCCACTGCTTTCGAAGCCGGCCAGATCCAGACCGTCCAGCAGCACCACCGTGGCATCCGACGACGCAACCGCCGCAGGAGTGCCCGCCGAAGCCAGCACCACCACCGGGCTCGCATCCGCCAGCATGAACCCGACCCGATCCACCGGATAGCCCGGATCGATCGGCAGATACGCACCCCCGGCCTTCAACACCGCAAGCAGCGCCACCACCGCATCGACACCACGCTCCAAGCAGACACCGACGAACGACTCGGCACCCACCCCCCGACCGACCAGATAGCGCGCCAGACGATTCGCACGAGCATCCAACTCCGCGTACGAAACCTCGACACCTCCCGACACCACAGCCACCGACCCCGGCGCCCGCGCCACCTGCGCCTCGAACAACCCCACCACCGTGGCGT